>JALWPZ010000219.1 GCA_026994745.1 Campylobacteraceae bacterium
GAAGGGGTCATCCTCTCCAATGATGAACTGGAAAAGTTTCTTGTGAATGTTGTCCAACGCATTTGGAATGATCCACTATCCCCAATGACGAGTGACCAATGACCAATGACCAATTCTCCAAACCCCGTGTCAAGGCCCCCGACCCCCATTTGATCGCAAAGACCCACGATGTATTGAGATCCCATCATCTCACCACCGTTTGCGAAGAGAGCGCCTGCCCCAATCGGGCGGAGTGTTACCAAAGGGGGACGGCGACGTTTATGATCCTGGGGGATACCTGCACCCGGGCCTGCCGATTCTGCAACGTCAAGACGGGGCGCGCCGCGCCGCCCGATCCTACTGAGCCCGAGCGGGTGGCGGCGGCGGTGCGGGACCTGGGATTACGCTACGCGGTGATCACATCCGTCGATCGGGACGATCTGAAAGATTTCGGTTCAAACCAGTTCGTCGCGGTGGTGGAAGCGATCCGCCAAGCCTCACCCCAGACGAAGATCGAGCTGTTGACCCCCGATTTTCGCGGCGACAAAGAGGCGCTGGATGCAGTCATCGCCGCCGCACCCGACAAACTGGCCCATAACGAAGAGACGGTACGGCGCCTTTCGCCTGCCATTCGCCCCCAAAGCGATTATGACCGCTCCCTGGCGGTGCTGCGTCACTACGCCGAGCGCTTCGACGGCCCCGTCAAAAGTTCGCTGATGGTGGGTCTGGGAGAGACGGAGGAGGAGTTGTATGAAACGATGGTGGACCTTTACGAGGCGGGTGTGCGGCAGCTCACCATCGGCCAGTATCTGCAGCCAACTCCCCGCCACGCTCCGGTCGTCCGTTATTTCCCCCCCGAACATTTCAAAAAGCTGAAAGAGGAGGCGTTGCGGATCGGATTCGAGGCCGTCGCCTCCGATATACTGGTCCGCAGCTCCTATTATGCCGAAGAGTTTTGAGAAAGTATCCCCGCTCCATCACTATACTGTAGGTAAAAACCCAAAAAAAAACAAAAATTTCGTCAAAAAGTGACTTAGGTTAACTTTCGTTTTACTTCAAAGGTGTAGAATTTAACCGTCAGTAGGTATTTCATCGTCACCTGGGCGATGAAATATCCAAATTCATTCGAAAGGCGGTAGAGAGATGGCGGTTTTGGAATCACACGGCGCCGATGAGGTGGTGACGGGTTCGTGTCACCTGTTGAAACTGGAGAACGGGGTGACGATCCTCGTCGACTGCGGGATGTATCAGGGAACTGTGGAACACCGCAACTGGGAACCCTTCGGCTTCGATCCGGCTGAGGTGGATGTGCTGCTGGTGACCCACGCACACCTGGATCACGTGGGGCGTATCCCCAAACTGGTCAAAGAGGGATTTCGCGGGACCATCGTCGCGACGGAAGCGACCTTCGAACTGGCCAACGTGGTGCTCCTCGACAGCGCCAAGCTGATGGAGGAGGAGTATCGGACGATGTACCGCAAGGCTCAGCGCCGCGGGGAGGAGAAGAAGGTCCGACCACCGTTGTATACGGTGGAGGATGTCCAGAACGTCTGGCTCCTCCCCAGCACCTACGCCCAATACGGCAAGACCATCAACGTGGCCAAGGGGGTCAAGGCGGTCTTCCGCAACGCCGGGCATATCCTCGGGTCGGCCTTTATCGAGCTGACCTACAAAGAGGGCCCCGAGAAGCGCAAGATCGTCTTCAGCGGTGACCTGGGGAATTTCAAGGCGGTCGTCATGCCCAAACAGGAGCAGCCCAAAGAGGCGGCTCACCTGGTCATCGAGTCGACCTACGGGGATCGGAACCACCGCCCGATGAAGGAGAGTATCAACGAGTTCAAAAAGGCGGTCAAGAGCACCCTGCTCAATCGCGGGAACGTCATCATCCCTTCCTTCGCCATCGAACGGACCCAGGATATCCTCTGCATCCTCAAGCAGATGCATCGGGACGGGGAACTGCCCGAGTGCAAGGTCTTTCTCGATTCTCCCATGGCGATCCGCGCCACCTCGGTCTTCAACCGTTATGTCAGCGAGCTCAGCCCCCAATGTCAGGAGTTCCACCGCAAGGACGGGGATGTCTTCGACTTTCCGGGCTTGCATCTGACCGTCGATGTGGAGGATTCCAAGCGGATCAATCAGATCGACCACGGGGCCATCATCATCGCTGGCAGCGGGATGTGCACCGGAGGCCGGATCCTGCACCATTTCAAACACCAGATCTGGGACCGGCGCAACTGCGTCATCTTCGTCGGTTATCAGGCCGAGGGGAGCCTGGGGCGCCAGATCGTCGATGGGGCCCGCTGGGTCAAGATCTATCACGAAAAGGTCCGGGTCAAGGCCCGGATCTACACCATCAACGGTTTCTCGGCACACGCCGACCAGAACGAGCTGATCCGCTGGATGAAGGGGATGAATCGTCTGGGAGATATCTTCCTGGTCCACGGAGAGTTGGACAAGCAGCTGGTTCTCAAGAAGGTGATCAAGAAAAAACTGGGCAAAAAAGCGGTGATCGTCGAAGAGGGGGTCGATTACCTTCTCGACTCTTCCAAGACCAAGAAAAACAAATAAGAAAGGAGCAGTAGATGGGTCGAAAGAAGCATTATCCGAAATCGCACGAATTTCATGAACCTGTAAAAGGAGAGGCGGAAGCCGATAGCGGGAAGGAGCAGGGTCCCGAGGCTTCGCAAAAAGTTGAAGCAGTGAAGAGCGAACAATCTTCAGGGCAGGGGACCCAGGAGCCCGCAGAGAGTGAGGCGGCCCAAAAAGAGGAGAAGGCAATGGAGGCCGAGAAGGAGAATCAGCCTCCCGTCACGACCGACCTGGGCGCCAAGGGATTGACCAGCGAAGAGGCGCAGAAGCTTCTGAAAAAATATGGCTACAACGAGATCAAAGCCAAGGAGGAGACCTGGCTCCATCGGCTCTTCCGCCGATTCTGGGGACCGATCCCCTGGATGATCGAAGTGGCGGCGATCCTCTCGGCGATCGCCCATCGCTGGGAAGACTTCACCATCATCATGGTGCTGCTGCTGGTCAACGCCTTCGTCGACTTCTATCAGGAATCCAAAGCCCTCAACGCTATCGCCGTATTGAAGAAGAAGCTGGCTCGCAACGCCCTGGTGCTGCGCGACGGAAAGTGGCAGGAGATCCCGGCGCGGGAGGTAGTCCCCGGCGATGTCGTCAAACTCAAGATCGGAGACATCGTCCCCGCCGATGCCAAGCTCATCGGTGGAGGGGATTTCCTGCTGGTGGATCAGGCGGCTTTGACGGGTGAATCGCTTCCGGTCAACAAGAAGCCCGGAGACGACGTCTATGCCAATGCCATCATCAAACAGGGGGAGATGATCGCCCAGGTGACGGCGACGGGGATCCATACCTACTTCGGAAAGACCGTCGGCCTGGTGGCCAAGGCGCAGCGGGAGCAAAAGAGCCATTTCCAGAAGATGGTCATCAGTGTCGGGGATTTCCTCATCATCATCACCATCGTCATGATCGCGATCATCATCCTGGTGGGATTGCAACGCCACGAGGATCCCATCGAACTGTTGATCTTCTCCCTGGTGCTGACCATTTCGGCCATTCCGGTGGCCCTGCCGGCGGTATTGACCGTCACGATGGCCGTGGGAGCCATGAGCCTGGCCAAGAAGCAGGCGATCGTCAGCCGCCTGGCGGCCATCGA
>JALWPZ010000220.1 GCA_026994745.1 Campylobacteraceae bacterium
AAGCCGGCTCTTGAGGTCCCGGGCCGCCTCCAGGAGCTTCTCTTTGCTGACATCTCCGGAGACGGCGATGAGCAGGAGGGGAAAATTGTGGATGACGATGCGGGCCGTGGGCTCGTTCATGTCCGCCGGGAGATCCTTTTTGACGTTGGCGATCACATCCTTGACGTCGCTGAGAACCAGCTGCTGGTCGGCTCCCGGTTTGATGTCGGCGGTGATGGAGAAGGAGCCGTTCTGGATCACCGTTTCGATGTCGCTGATATTTTCGACACTTTTCAGGTCATCCTCGATGGAGCGGACCGCCATCTTGTCCAGGATATCGGCGCTGGTGCCCGGGTAGCCTCCAGTGATGCGGATCTTGTCCAGGTCTGCGGGAGGGAAAATCTCTTTGGGGATCTTCTGATAGGAGAAGATCGCCAGGACCATGACGAGGATAAAGAGGATATGGTTGAGAATCGGGCGGTCCAGGGCGAAGGCGAGGATATGGCGGATCATTGCTCCTCCTCGGTGCCGGTCCCCTGGATCTCCTCCCCTTCGTCATCCAGGGAAAAGATCGTGTCGGTGATCTGACTCTTGTACTGCAGGCGTTCCACATGGGTGCGGAGGATGGAGTTCTCCTCCCGCAGGGCGGCCACCTCGGCGTCGAGTTTGTTGATCTCTCTGCTTTCGTAGTAGATCCGGTTGCTCAGATAGATTTTTACCACGGCGAGCATCACGACGATGGTCATGGCGATCAGAGCGATGCTCAGGGTTCCCATGGTGATCCCCCGGGACTTTTTCCGTTTCATTTTCATTCGTTTCCGGCCTCTGGGTCGTTTCGAAAGCGGAAACTTCGAAGCTTGGCGCTGCGGCTTCGTGGATTCTCCTGTTCCTCCTCTTTCGATGCGCTCCGCGCCTTCCGGAAGAGTTCCCGGCCCAGGGCGTGATCACCGCCACAGCTGCAGCGGGGCGCCTGGGGAGGGCAGATACACTGTCGGCTCCATTCCCGGAATCGCTGCTTGACCAGACGGTCCTCCAGGGAATGGAACGTGATCAGTGAAACGATGGCACCGGATGGAGGATTCGCTTCCAGGGCGTCGAGTAATCTCCGGATCTCCCCCAGCTCGTCGTTGACCTCGATGCGGATCGCCTGGAAGAGTTGGGTGGCGGGATGGGTCTTCCCTCTGGAGGGAAGAAGTTTCTCGGCGAGGGTCGCCAACTCCTTCCCGCTTTCGATGGGGCGGTGATTCCTCTGTCGGACGATCGCTTCGGCGAGTCTGCGTGCGGGTCGGATCTCGCCGTAGTCCCGGAAGATCCGTTCCAGCTCCTCTCCGGAGTAGCGGTTGACCACCTCAAAAGCGTCGAGGGGCTGTTCCGGATCCATCCGCATATCCAAGCCTTCGCTCTGAAAGGAGAAGCCCCGGTCCCTCTGGTCCAATTGCAGGGAAGAGACCCCGAAGTCGGCCAATACTCCACGGATCGGGTACTCCCGAAGTAGCTGGGGAAGGAGTTGGGAGAACGAACCCCGGAGAAATCGGACCCGGTCATGGAAGGGCTCCAGGCGCCTGCGGGAATACTCCAGGGCCTGGGGATCCCGGTCGATCCCCAGGAGTCGGAGTCCGGGATGGGCCCGCAGGATCGCCTCGCTGTGGCCGGCGTACCCCAGGGTGCAATCGACGAAGAAGCCATCCTCTCCCATCGTTTCGAAGCTCTGCAACACTTCCTGGAGAAGAACGGGCCGATGGGGCGGGGATGATTGATTCTGGGTCGTTGGGCTCACCGGGTTCCTCGAAGGCTCATTGGGTGATTCCCCTTCTCTATTTCGGGGAATCCCAGCATGAAAATTGTCGATATCATACCAAAAAAGTGTGGACGCACGGGAAGGGATCTTCGTTTATATTTTTTAACATAAGTAACAGAGAGACTATGTTATCATGGCCGGAACAGTAACGGGAAGGATTCGTTGAAGAGATGGAAGAGATCACTCTACGTTTTGAAATCATTCGTTTGGCCGTGGAGTTGGGAGACTACGAAACGATCGATCTGCAGTGCGGAAAACTGCGGAGCTTGAGCCTGGACGATCGGCTCAACGAGATCATCGACCTTTTGGAGAGCAAAAACTTCCGACAGGCCCTCTATGAAATGAAACATTACCATCAGAGCCTGGAGGATGAATTCTTCGCGGAAAAGAAGAAGAGCAAAGGGAAGAAAGCGACCCAGAAAAAAGAGTGGCAGGATCAGGGGCTCTTCGCAACGGAAGAGGAGGAGGATGACGAGGAGCGTACTCTGGACCTGGAGGAGATCCTGCGACTCTCTTCCGAAGGCGCGACCCAGGTTCCCGACCTGGAGGAGGATCGCTACGATCTGGAGCCGAAGCTTCCCCAAGAGAAAAAGAGCGACGAAGAGATCGAAATGGAAAGACCGGTTTCCGAGGTTCCGGAGCCCGAAGAAGCCGAAGATCTCGAAGAAGCGGCGTATGAAACCGTCGAGTACGAAGCTGTGGAGAACCGGGGATCCTACGAAGGGGAACCCTCTGAGGAGCCTGAGGAGGAGCTGGGCAAAGAGGAGGAAGAGGGCTGGGTCCAGGTGGAGGAGAAGCCCAGGGTGGCCGTGGAGGAGCCCGAAGAGGAGCCGACAACGAAGGTCGAGCCGAGCCTCGTCCGCCCAAGACGAGAAGCGGGGCAGGAGAAAAGGCACCCTCCCATCTCCTACATCGGGCAGAAGTTTCGCAATATGATCCATCAATTCCCGCCCCTGGAGCGCAGTGAGGTCCTGCCTCCCGAAGTGGAGCGGATGCGAAAACAGATCGCCGAAGAGGGCTATACCGAAGAGGAGATCGAAGAGTTCCTGAAGCATTACCAGGAGTATAAAGCGAAGGGCCGGAGGGCCGAGGCGGCCCAGGTGCTTCTCCTCGCTGCCGCCACCGAGTCAAAATTCGCCCAATTCCTCCTGGCACGGGAACTCTTCAAGGGGGAAGTGATCCAAAAGGACCATGCCGAATCCTTCACCCAGATCAACACCCTGGCGGATCAGAACTTTGCCGAAGCGATCTGTGACCTGGGTCAGTTCTACGAGTACGGGATCGGGATCGGCAAGGATCGGCAGATGGCACTCCTTCTATACGAAGAGGCGGCGGAGCTTGGGGTGTCCCGGGCTCGGAAGCATTACGAGCGGCTGAAGAATTCCCGGGGGCTCAAAGGGTTGCTGGGCAAGATCAAGGTGCCGGAGGTTCCGATCAAACTGCCGAAGAAGACAAGGGAATGAGAAACTTTATGAACCAGTAACGAGGAACTAGTAACTAGTAACCGACTTTTTCTCTCACATCAACCGTTCGATCCCCTCATATGCTACCTTCATCATCCTGTCAATCTCTTCGTCGCTGATGACATAGGGCGGGAGGAAATAGATGACGTTGCCCAGGGGGCGCAGCAGGACTTCGTGCTCCAGGCCGTAGCGGTAGACCTGCAAGCCGATGCGCTCATCGGGGGCGTAGCCTTTCAGTTCTACGGCGGCGATCATACCGGTTTGCCGGACTTCCCGGACATTGTCCAGTTCTGTAAACCTCTGTAAATTCTTCGCGATGCGATCGCTCTTTTTTCGATTGGACTCCAGGACATTGTCGGTCTCGAAGATCTCCAGGGTGGCCAGGGCCGCGGCGCAGGCGATGGGG
>JALWPZ010000221.1 GCA_026994745.1 Campylobacteraceae bacterium
CCCCTCATCCCCGAGCCCTTCGCCCCTGCGGCCCAGCGCCTCAATATGAGCTACGACGAGCTCTTCGCCATGGCCGAGGAGCTGAAGGAAGCCGGGGTCATGCGGAGGTTCGCCACGATCCTCAACCACCGCCGCGCCGGATTCACCGCCAATGCCATGAGCGTCTGGAACGTGCCGGAGGAACGCGCCGAAGAGTTGGGAAGGACCATCGCCGAGTTCCGCGCCGTCAGCCACTGCTACCTACGCCCCAAATATCCCAACTGGCCCTATAACCTCTTCGCCATGGTCCACGCCAAGAGCCAGGAAGCCTGCGACGAAGTGATCGAAGAGATCGCCAAAGAGGCGGGATTGACGGAGTACGGAAAACTCTATTCCACCCGGGAATTCAAGAAACAGCGTCTGATCTACTTCGATCCCGCCTTCGAAGAGTGGGAAGAGATGCATGGCAAGTAGGAGCACTATTGCCCACACCACACCTACCAGGCCAATCCACAGGTGATTTCAACCCGGATCATGCAGTAGAAATTGCGTCAGCCGTGAGGGTACCAGACAGGCGGATGTGTACGGCCAAAACGTAAAACGAGGGGGGGTCATCGAGACGTTGAATGGATCGTCCATCTCACCTATGATCGGTACACGTGGCGTGAAGTATACTGCATAATCCGGGTTCGAAGAAAGTTCTTTGAGAGTTGAAACTGGTTGACAGACAACGTCAAGACTTTCGAATCCGAAAATCTGAATTGTCCCATTTCTAAATCGATGATTCAGACGGAGATTTGGGCAAGGGTATCGAAAATTTCTGCAGTACCAGTTCGCCCTCACTGCTATAGTACATATAGTGCAGGCGATCTTTCGGAACCGGCAGACCCGTCAGGTAACGCAGGGCCAGATTGGCCTGAAAGGATCCCACCTGCATGACGATGGGAGCGGCGATCCCCCCGGGACGGTGGTCGCTGATCACAAAAACTCCAAAATCGGCCCGCTCGAAAAAGCAAACCTGACCGTTGAACTCCTCCACGCTGGCGTAGATCCAAGGAGTCCGAATTGTTTTCGCCCAACGATCGATCCGTTCTCGGACCGGCAAGTTGTCCGTAGCGTCCAGGATCAGATCGAAGGCCCCGTGATCCTCGTCGATGAATTCCTCGAAAAGTCGCTCGTGGGCGACGGCCTTCACGAAAGGGTTCTTCCTATGCAAAAGCTCTGCCGCGACCTCCGCTTTGTTCTTTCCTTCATCCTCCAGGGTGAAGACGATCTGCCGGTGGATATTGTGCAAGGATACTTTGTCGAAATCCACCAGATGGATTTCGCCGATCCCGCTGGTCCCCAAGGCCAGGGCGAGGGTGGAGCCCAGCCCCCCGCATCCGACGATCACGATCCGTTTGGCCTGCAGAGCCTCTTGGGTCTCTTCTCCCCACAATTGGATCTGCCGCTTGAAATAGTCCGATCGATTCATAGGGCCCCCCGCTCTTCCAAGGCTTGACGAAATCTCCAACTCTTTCGATGCTCCTTGACGGCCCGTTTCTCGATGGGCTCCACCAACATCGACTCTTTATCCTCCAGCATCATCTCTACCTCCCCCTCGGGATTGACCAGCATGCTGTCCCCGTAAAAGCGCCAGTGATTCTCCCCGTCGCTGTACTCTCCCAGACGGTTGGCCCGCAGGATGTACAAACCGTGGAGAAAGGCCCGGCTCTTGATCAGGGTGCGCCACCGGTTATGGGAACCGAAGGTAGAGGCGGTGGGCAGCAACACCACATCCACCTTTTTGCGATCCAACATCGCCCAGAGCGGATCGAAATGCAGCTCGTAGCCTCCCAGGACCGCCACTTTGAAGCCGTCGATCCGGAAAATCATGGGCTCGTGCAGGGGGGCCACTTCGTTGGCGAAGAACTCCGCTTCGTTCCAGTGCTCGTAGGGGATCAGGATCTGCTGATGGTAGTACTCGACTCTCTTCGCAGTGATCCTGGCGATGGTTTTGTAGTAGCGTTTCTTTCGGATACAGACGAGAGGAGCGACGAAGGTCACGTCGTGCTCCTTCGCCAGGCGCCGCAACAGCTCCAGATGTTTGCGGCTCTGCTCTTTGACCATGCTGCGGGGGATCCCCTCCAGCTCCCGGAAAAAGTGGTTCAGGACATACTCCCCCAGCAGGATCAATTTCGCCCCCCGCTCCGTGGCGTTCTTCAGATAGAACTCCAGCCGGGTGGCGTTCATCCCCAGGGTCGGCAGCTGCAGGGCCGCCACGTTGAGGCTCTTCATTCCTCCCGCTCCCGGTAGCGCTGCTCGATGCTCTCCACCTTGAGCTTGGCCTCTTCGATCATCTTCTGAGCCTCTTTGATCGTCTTCATCCCCTCTTCGTAGAGTTGGACGCTCTCCTCCAGGGTGATCTCCGGATCCATCAGCTTCTCCAGAATCATCCGTCCCTCTTCCAGGCGCTCTTCGAAACTCTTTTCCTTCATCGCTCCTCCTCCAGGATCTCTTTAATCAGAAAATCGAACTTTTCCACCTCCACCAAAAAAGCGTCGTGCCCATAGTCGCTGTCGATCTCGTGATAACTGTGGCGCTGGCCGTTACGTCGCAGCATCCGGGCCAGGTGCTCCATCTCTTCGGGGAAGAAGAGATAATCCCCGGCGAAGCCGATCAAATGCACCGAAGCCCGGATCCTCCGAACGGCGTCGTGGAGCGAATCGTAACCTCGGGAGAGGTTGAAGGTGTTGATCGCCTTGACGATGTAGAGGTAGCTCAGGGGATCGAAGACCCGGGAGAAGTTGTTGGTGTTGTACTCCATGTATCGCTCCACCTCGTAACGACCGAACAGCTCGAAGAGGCCGTCAGTGGAGACATAGTTCCGTCCGAACTTCTCGTCCATGGACCGGGGACTGAGATAAGAGATGTGCCCGGCGATGCGACCGATGGCCAGTCCGTCGCACCCCTTCTCCCGGAACGCGTCGGGGGCGTAGTTCCCGTTCTCGAAACGGGGATCTCGGCGGATCGCCTCCACGGCAACCTTGTTGAAAGCAATCACCCAGGGGCGGGTGGCGTAGGGGCAGGCCAGAGGAATCACCCGCTCGGCGAAGCCCGGATAATCCACGGCGAACTGCAGGGCTTGCATTCCACCCATAGATCCTCCGACGATCGCCTTGAGCCGATGAATCCCCAACTGGCCCAGCAACTGCCGCTGGGCCCGGACCATATCCTTGATGGTGACGACAGGAAACTTCAGGCGATAGGGCTGTTCTGATGGGTACATGGGACTCATGGGTCCGGTGGACCCGAAGCAGGAGCCGATAACGTTGGTACAGATCACGAAGTGTTTGTCGGTGTCGATCCCCTTCCCCGGTCCGATCAGGGCGTCCCACCACCCCGGTTTCCGATCTCCTTCGTAGAGTCCCGCGGCATGATGGGAACCGCTGAGGGCGTGACAGACCAGCACGACATTGTCCCGGGCTTCGTTCAACTCCCCGTAGGTTTCGTAGATGATGTCGTAGGGTTCGAGAATCCGCCCGCTTTCCAGATAGAGCGGAGCGGTGAAATGGGCGGTATGGGTTTGGATCTTCATCGCCGGCCTAGATATGAGATTGGCGCTATTTTATCCTAAATGTGATTAGTCGGCAGCCGGTAGCCGACAGTCGAAACATTTCTTGCCTTCGATGAGAACGTCCAACGGTGAATATCGATAGGATCTTATGTGCTAAAAAAATCTGAAAAAAGGCGTTGCGCAGCAACGCAAAGCTCAATTTCTCATTTCTATTTTCTCATTCAAGCATCCAATGCTTGCCGTAGATCCTCGATTAAATCCTCCGGGTCTTCCAGCCCGATGCTGAGGCGGATCAGCCCTTCGGGGACGCCGGCGGCTTCCAGCTCCTCGGGGCTGAGCTGCTGATGCGTTGTGCTCGCCGGATGGGTGATGATACTCTTGCTGTCACCGATGTTGACGACGATCTTGAAAATCTTCGTGGCATCGGCGATTCTCTGGGCCCGTTCCCGCCCCTCCACCTCGAAGCTGAGCAGGCCGCTGGCCATTCCCTCTTTGAAATATTTCTGCACCAGGGGATGGTTGGGATCGCTTTTCAAGCCCGGATAGTTGACCTTCTTGACCTTGGGGTGGCTCTCCAAGAATTGAGCGATGGCTAGGGCCGATGCCGAATGTTGACGCATTCGCAGGGGAAGGGTCTCCAAACCCTGGATATAGAGCCAGGAGTTGAAGGGGCTGGGAGCCGCCCCCAGATCCCGCAGCAGGGCCAAACGGGCACGCAGGATGAAGGGAGGCAGCGGCAGGTCGGTGTAGACCAGACCGTGATAGCTGGGATCGGGCTCGTTGAAATGGTAGTAGCGCTCGTTCCCCTTGAGGGCTTCGACCAGGTTCTCCCGCTCCACCAGGATCCCCCCGATGGCCAAGCCCTGCCCCGTGGTGTACTTGCTGGCGCTGTGGACCACCAGATCCACCCCGTGATCCAGGGGGCGGCAGATCACCGGGGTGGCGACGGTGTTGTCGGTACAGGTCAATACTCCGTGTCGACGTGCGATCTCCGTGATGGTGGAAAAGTCCGCCACGTCGATGCTGGGGTTGGTGATGCTCTCGAAGAGGATCAACTTGGTCCGCTCGTCGATCATCCCCTCCAGCTCTTCGGGCTTGTGGACGTCGAAGTAACGAGCTTCGATCCCGAAACGGCGGATCGTGTGGCCCGTCAGCGTGGTGGTCCCGCCGTAAACCTGCTTGGCCACGAGAACGTTATCCCCCGCCTCCGCCACATTGGCGATGGCGTAAAAGATGGCGCTCATTCCGCTGGCGGTGGCGATGGCGGCCGCGCCTCCCTCCAGAGCGGCGAAACGCTTCTCAAAGACGTCGGTGGTGGGATTCATCAATCGGGTATAGATATTTCCCAGTTCCTTGAGCTCGAAAAGGTTGGCCGCATGCTGCGCATCCCGGAACTGATATGCGGTGGTCTGATAGATGGGAACCGCCATGGTCCCGAACTCGTTACCGTCGTAGCCGGCATGGATGGCGAGGGTCTGCTCGTTCATGGATAGTCCTTGGAAAAAATTTGAAAAGATTATATCAGAAGATAATCTAGAATAGTGTTATTGGTGTATTGGTTATTGGGAAGCGTTGCCAAGCAACGCTCCAAAATCATTCATCATTCATCACTCGGAAGCAAAGCTTCCATATCGGTTCCTCATTCCTAATTCCTCATTCCTACTTCATAAAAAAGGACGATCCCCCAGATCATCACCGTCAGACAGAAGGCCAGAAATACTCCGAAGGCTCCGATATCTTTGGCCTGCCCCGCCAGGGGGTGGTGCTCGGTGGTCACCAGATCCACCACCCGCTCGATGGCGCTGTTGAAGGCTTCGGCGATCAACACCAGCCAGGTGGAGGCGAAGAGGATCCATTTGGATATCACAGCAATAGGGCTGAAATAGAGCCCGACAGACAACAGGGCGATCACGAAGAGTTGGGTACGAAAGGAGTGCTCCTGGGTGACGGTGTACTTCATCCCCGCCAAGGCGTAACCGATGTTTTTGAAGATGTGGAATTTTGGTTTGTTGTGCATTACAGTCCTTTGGACTAAAAAGTCATTGTGCTTCGCACAGTCATTACAGGGCTTCGCCCTTGTCATTCATGGTCATTAAAGGGGATGTTCTACCATAAATGACGGCGCATTTGCGCCAAATGACGTGCAAAGCACAAATGACCTCAAATGACTTATTGCTTTATTCCCACTCGATCGTGGCGGGCGGCTTGGAGGAGATGTCGTAGACCACCCGGTTGATCCCGTCGATCTCATTGATGATCCGGCGGCTGATGTTCTCCAGAACGTCGTGGGGAACGTGGGCGAAGGTGGCGGTCATGCCGTCGACGGACTCCACCATCCGTACGCAGACGGTGTTGTCGTAGGTACGGTTGTCCCCCATGACGCCCACGCTGCTGACGTTGAGAAGCACGGTAAAGGCCTGCCAGACCTTATCGTAGTAGCCGCTGGCACGGAGCTCCTCCTGCATGATCTCGTCGCTGTCGCGCAAGAGACGCAGGGCTTCGTCGGTCACCTCGCCCATGACCCGGATCGCCAGACCGGGACCCGGGAAGGGGTGGCGACCGATCATCTGCTTGGGGAGTCCCAGCTCCAGGCCCAGTTTGCGCACCTCATCCTTGAAGATCTCCCGCAGTGGCTCGACCAGCTCGAAAGTCATCCAGTCGGGTAGCCCGCCCACGTTGTGGTGGGATTTGATGGTCTTGGAGGGCCCCTTGACACTGACCGATTCGATGACGTCGGTGTAGAGGGTCCCCTGGGCCAGGAAACCCACTTCGTCGGCATGTTTCTTGGCCTCTTCGTCGAAGACTTCGATGAAGGTCTCGCCGATGATCTTCCGCTTGCGCTCGGGATCGGTCACTCCCTTGAGGCGGGAGAGGAAACGCTCGGAGGCATCCACGGTGATCAGATCGATCCCCAACCCTTTGAACATATCCTGGACCTGCCGCGCCTCATTCTTCCGCAGCAGCCCCGTATCGACGAAAACGGAGATGAGCTGATCGCCGATCGCCTCATGCAGCAACGCGGCGACGACGGAACTGTCCACCCCCCCGCTCACGGCGCAAAGCACCTTTTTGTCTCCCACCTGTTTGCGGGTCTCCCCGATCTTCTCTTTGGCGAAGGAACCCATGTTCCAGCTGCTCTCCACCCCACAGATGTACTTGGCGAAGTTCTTGAGCATCTTGGTTCCCTGCTCGCTGTGGTGCACTTCGGGGTGGAACTGAAAAGCGTAGATCCGCCGCACCTCGTCGGCGATTGCGGCGTGAGGGGAGTTGTCGCTGACGGCGATGGTCTCGAAACCTTCGGGGAGCTTCTCCACCCGATCGCCATGACTCATCCAGACGATACTGTTGTCGGGAACGTCCCGGAAGATGGGAGCGTCGGTTTTGGTGATATGGAGCTTCGCCTTGCCATATTCGTGGTGATCGGCAGGGATCACTTTTCCACCGAAGTGCTGTGCGATGAGCTGCATCCCATAGCAGATCCCCAGAATCGGCAGGCCCAGATCCCAGATCCCCTCGTCGGGATGATAGGCATCTTCGGCATAAACCGATGCCGGTCCCCCGGAGAGAATGATCCCTCTGGGTTTACGGGCCTTGATCTCCTCCAGACTCTCCCGATAGGGAACCACCTCGGTATAGACCCCACTCTCCCTGAGTTTCCGGGCGATCAACTGGGTATATTGAGAACCAAAATCCAAAACGACGATCGGTACTTCTTTTTTCACGTTTTCCCTTTGCGACAAATTGTACAGTTCAAAAATTGGCAAGCAGGCTTCACCAATTCCCGCGCGACCGGAGTCGCGCCTCTATAAAGAAACGTTGCGAAACAACGCAAACCTCTACTCCTCACTCCTAACTTTTCACTCCTCTCTGGATCAATACAGCCCCAGAATCTCGAACTGGATGTACCAGAGCACCAGGGAAAGGATGTATCCCGCCAAAACCGTCCAGGCCAGCTTCAGGTGGCTGCCGAAGGTATAGATCCCCCGCAGTCGTCCCATCACCCCCACGCCTGCAGCGGAACCGAAACTGATCAAACTTCCCCCGATCCCCGCCGTCAGGGTCACCAACAGCCACTGATCGATCCCCATCTGGGGAGAGGACTTCAGGATCGCGCTCATGACGGGCACATTGTCGATGATCGCGGAGATGAAGCCCACGCCGATGTTGGCGGTCGTAGCTCCCAGCAGATCGTATAGGTGATGGATGTACTCCAGGTACCCCAGATAGTGCAAAGCTCCCACTGCTGAAAGAATTCCGAAGAAGAAGAGCAGCGTGTCGTTCTCCACCTTCTTCATACTCAGATAGATATCGAAGCCATCGGTACTGCGACGGCTCAGACGATAGGAGAAAAGTTTGAGGAGCGAGAGCCCGAACATCATCCCCCACATGGCAGGGAAGTGGAAGAATTGATGCCCCATGACGGCGATGAAGATTGTGAAGGCCCCTAGCCAGACCACCGTCATCCCCCCCTCTTTGATCACCGGCTTGAACTCGGTAGTGGCATCGAAGTGGGGCTCCCCCTTGGGGACGAAGAAGCTCAGGAGCCAGGCGGTGAGGACCCAGCCACCGATGGAAGGGACGAAGAGATAGAGAAAATCGACGAATTCCGCTTTTTGAGCCGTCCAGGCCATCAGCGTCGTAATATCCCCGAAGGGGCTCCAGGCACCTCCGGCATTGGCAGCCACGACGATGTTGATCGCCCCGGCGACGAGGAAATCCCGGTTGGTCTTGTCGATAGTGAATAGCACCGTCGAAAGGATCAATGCCGTGGTCAGGTTGTCGGCGACGGGCGAAATGAAGAAGGCCAACAGACCGGTGAGCCAGAAGAGTTTCTTGTAGCTGTAGCCTTTGGAAACGAGATTGAACTTCAGGGCGTCGAAGACCCCCCGTTCGATCAGGGTCTCGATGTAGGTCATGGCCACGAAAAGGAAGAAGTAGATCTCGGCGATCTCCTCCACCAGCTTGACCATCTCCTCGTGGAGCGGATCGGGGTTCAGGCCGTTGAGTGCGTAGTAGACCCCGATCACCATGAACATGGAGGTCCCGGCGAAGAGAGCCGGTTTGGCCTTGTTGATCTCGTAGCGCTCCTCGGTGGCGATCAGATAGTAGGCGACGACGAAAATCGCCAGGGCGAGCCATCCCACCCAGGTGTGGGTCAAATCAACTCCGTGCATTCTCTTCCTTTCTACTCTCGTGATGAACCGCCGTGGGGCGGGTGGATGTCGAAGGTTCCTCGATGAAGTGGGAACCGAGGGATTCGGGGCGTTGCAGCGCCGCCTCGACGATGGCTGCGGCGGTGTTCAGCCGCAACTCCAGCAGCCGACCGATCTCCTTGTTCTTCGTGTCGTAGATGAAGTTCTTCGCTTCGTGCAATCCCTCGACGGTACGGATGATCCCCACATCCTTCCACATGATCTGCCGCAGCTGATGCTTGTAGGATTTGTCATGCTCCCGATGGAGCTGGGTGTCGTAATCCTTCTCGAAACGGGGGATCGGGCCGTCGTGAACCGCATCCCCCAGGATCGACTCCACCGCCCGCCGGGCGAAGACCGCCGCCTCCAGCAACGAGTTGGAAGCCAGGCGGTTGGCCCCGTGCACCCCGGTCCGGGCGGCCTCCCCCGCCACGTACAATCCCTTCATCCCGGGGATCCGACCCCAGCTATCGCAGGCGATCCCTCCGTTGGCGTAATGGAAAGCAGGAGAGATGGGGACCCGGTCTTTGGGCAGGCGGTACCCGAGGGCCTCGAAGGTCTTGCTGATATTGGGGAAGCGTCGGTGAAACCACTTCTCCTCGAACATGGAGAAGTCCAGATAGACCTCTTTCCCGGTTTTTCGTTTGTAATCGAAGATCGCCCGGGAAACGATGTCCCGACTGGCCAGTTCTCCCCGGGGATCGTACTCGAACAGGAAACGGTATCCATCCTCGTCCACGATATGAGCCCCCTCTCCGCGCAGGGCTTCAGTCAATAGCAACTTCCGCGCGTAAGGAGTACGCACGAAGACCGTGGGGTGGAACTGCATGAACTCCATATCCGCCAGGGCGATCCCCTTTTCGGTACAGATTCCATGAATGTCCGCGCTGACGGTCCGGGAATTGGTGTTGTAGGCGTAGAGGGATCCGATGCCGCCACTGGCGATGAGCACATTGTCGGCGTAGAGAGTCGTGGGGCGGTAGTTGACCATGGCCCGCACTCCGTAGCAACGCCCCCCCTCGATGAGCAGGTCGTAGACCAGGGTGTTTCGCTGAAGCAGGTGACGGTTGCGGGTCATCATGAAGTAGTGCATGTAGCGGCCCGTTGCGTCTCCCCCGGCGTGGAGGATCCGACTGGCGGAGTGGGCAGCCTCCTTGGTGAAGAGCAACTCCCCGCTCTCTCCACGGTCGAACTCCATCCCCCGACGAAGGAGATCCTCCCGAAGCTCCAAAGACTCCCGCGAAAGAATCTCCACAGCCTCCCGCACGTTGTGGTAGGCGCCGGCGGCCAAGGTATCTTCGATGTGTCGGGGAATATCGGTTTCGTCCAGGGCCGTGACGATCCCTCCCTGAGCATAGAAGGTGTTGCACTCCCAGGGAATATCCTTGCAGACCACCAGGACCTTCATACTCTCGGGAAACTGCATGGCGGCGTAGAGGCCGGCGATCCCGGCCCCGATGATAATGACGTCGTATCGTTTCACTCTGTTCCGCCACCCGATCGATTCTGATCGCTGAGATTCTGATCCGCCGGGGGAACGTAGACCGGTGCGGTCTTGTAGCCACAGCCCGTGGCGAGAAGCAGGAGGGATGCTATAATGGCGCCATGAAAGAGAGCTCTGCGATTCTTGCCTCCGTACTTGGTGCGTCCCAATTCCAACCCCTTCGCCAGCATCGCTGCTATCGTCAATTTTTCGAACTTCTACCACCCCGTTTCCGAAAAGCCATCGCCTTCGTGACCGTGAAGAACCGTCAACTCATGGTCGGACTCTCCCACCCGGGCTACAAGATGGAGCTCAATTATAATCAAGAACTCTTGAAAAGCCTATTAAGCACCCTGATCCGACACCGCCCCGAATGCGCCTTCATGAAAGCTGATCGGTTGGTCTTCTTCCACTCCCGATACCATCCTCTGAAGGCGGAAGACCCCCGGACCGTTCCCCGCTACCGGGAATTGGCCCGTGGGGACTTCCAAACCCTTCCCGAGGACGAAGCCCTCCGTGAACGCTTCGAACGGATACGCCACTGGATCCGGAAAAACCGGGAGAACGCCCTTTGAGTCTTCCCATCGAGACGGCGCTCGCCCGCCTCCCCGACTCTCCGGGGGTCTACCAGTACTTCGACGGGGAGGGAAGACTGCTCTATGTGGGCAAGGCCAAGAGCCTCAAGGCCCGGGTTCGGAGCTACTGGCGCTTCCAACCCTCCCTGCGCCCCAACCTTTCCCAGAGTCCCCGGATCCTCAAGATGCTTTCCGAAGTCAGAAGCCTGGAGACCATTCTGGTGGAGAACGAGGCCGAAGCTCTGATCCTGGAAAACTCACTGATCAAACAGCTGCGTCCCAAATACAACATCCTTCTTCGCGACGACAAGACCTACCCCTACCTCTATCTGGATGAATCGGAACCCTTTCCCCGCTTCGAGTTGACCCGGCGGGTGATTCCCGGAAGGAAGGTGCGCTACTACGGTCCATTTCCCAGTGGTGCCCGGGCCCTGCTGGACGCTCTCTACCTCCTCTTTCCTCTGGTGCAGAAAAAGGGATGCCTCAAAGGCAAAAAGGCCTGCCTCTTCCATCAGATCGGACGCTGTCCCGCCCCCTGCGAGGGAAAGATCACTCCCGAGGAGTATCGCGAAGGGGTCGAAGGGGCCAAGGATGCGATCCACAACCTCAGACTCCTCACCTCCCGCCTGGAGGAGCGGATGCTCCGGCTGGCAGAGGAGGAGCGCTTCGAGGAGGCCGCCAAGGTCCGGGACCAGATCGTCGCCATCTCCCAGCTTCACGTCCACTCGGGGATCGACCTGGCCAGGCGGGAGAACCTGGATATCTTCGCCATCCTTCCCGGGGAACGCCAGGGGGTGGTGCTCCGACTCTTCCTGCGGGAGGGCAGGGTCGCCTCCTCCAGCCACAACTTCTTCCGGGAGACGGAGCTCTTCGACCCCGAAGAAGCCTACCGCCAGGCACTGCTGAGCCACTACACTCCGGGAACCCCCCGTACCGCCGATGCGGTGATCCTGGCCCATCCCCTGGAAGGGATCGAGGCACTGGAGAAAACGTTGGAACTTCGCCTGGGTTACCGTCTTCGCCTACTCCATCCTCAGCGGGGTCCCAAGGCACGACTCAAGGAACTGGCTCTCCACAATGCCCAGGAACTTCTGAGGCAACACCGCAAACGCCCCGAGGAAGAGCTCGAAGAACGCATCGCCGAACTTTTCGAACTTCCACGGATCCCCCGCCGGATCGAAAGCTTCGACAATTCCCACCTCATGGGGGAAGCACCTGTCGGGGCCATGGTGGTCTGGGACGAGGGGAGATGGGACAAGGACTCCTACCGTCGCTATCGTCTGGAGAGTCGGGACGAATACGCCCAGATGAGCGAGATGCTCCAACGCCGGATCGGGGATTTCGACCGTTCCCCTCCTCCGGACCTCTGGCTCCTCGATGGGGGCGAGACCCTGCGGCGCCTCGCCGAAGGGCTCCTGGCACAGGCAGGGATCGATCTTCCTGTCCTGGCCATCGCCAAGGAGAAACTCGACGCCAAAGCCCACCGTGCCAAGGGAGCGGCCCGGGACCTCCTGCATGGTCCCCGGGGAGCGCTCCATCTCGAGCCCTCCGATCCCCGCCTTCAGTTTCTCCAGCGACTCCGGGACGAAGCCCACCGCTTCGCCATCACCTACCACCGGGCCAGCAAGCGGAAAAGGGACCGGCAGATCGGACTTCTCAAGACCAAAGGGATCGGAGAGGCCACCGTCAAACGTCTACTGGACTATTTTGGAACCTTCGAAGCGATCGAAGCGGCCAGCGAAGAGGAGTTGATCCGTGCGGTCGGTGCGCGTGCGGCCCGGATACTGAAGGGTCGCGATACCTGAAGGAAATTCCACCGGTATGGAAGCTTCACCCCCACGACGACAGAAGACCGACTCCCCAATCTTCGCAACTTAAAGATAAATATTATATTATATGGACGTTTTACCGGGCATGAAGCCAGGAGCGTGGAATCGGGAGTACAGAGCGCTTCATATCCGTCGACAGCTCAACGAAAGACTTATAAAACAAAGAGAGGGAATCCATGTTTATCATCGTCAATCAGGAACATCGTGCCGTCGCTGCCAGCCAGGACCTGCTCCGGCAACTTCAGGCCGACACGATCTACGATCTGCTTCGGATACAGGAGGAGGGTCGGCTTCGTGTCGATCCGGAACTGGGCCAGCTCTCCCTGGATGGGGAGAAGATTCTGGAGGGTGAGTTCCAGGCTCTCCCCTCTCTCCTGGGGCCGCTCTTCTACGGACGGGTCGACTCCGCCGTCTCCACGGAACGCGACGAAGAGATCGAAGAGACTTCTCCCTCCCTGGCTGCGGAGGGAGCCGCTGCCGCCGCAGTGACCGCCGCAGGAACAGAGACGATCACCGCGGAAGGCGAGGAGGAAGAAGACGACCTTCTCGATCTGCTCTTCGACGAGGAGGAGAGCTCCACCACCATGGAGGAAGGAGCGGACGAAACCCCTGCCGAAACGAAGGAGGAGTCCCTGCCGGAACCCGAAGAGGAAGAGCCCTTTGATCTGGAGGAGATCCTGCGGGAGAGCGAGGAGCCGGAAGCCCATGAGGCAACCGAAGAAGTGGGATTGACCGAAGAGGCCGAGCTCCCCGCCCCGGAGGACGAGGAGAGCGTTCTTCCCATCGAAGAGGAGCCACTGCAGGCATCTCCGGTCGAGACGGAGGAGGAAGCCGAATCCATCGAAACCATCCATTGGCATTCGCTCCTCCAGGAGTTCCATCCCGACTTCGAACGCAACGCCACCCGGATCGAACTGAGTCCCGAGGAGTACAGGGATCTCCTGCAGGAGTTCATCGACGAGAGCCTTCAGCTCCGGAGCGACCTGGAAGGATCCGACTCCCTGCGACGACTGCAGGCCAGTTCGGCCCTCCGGGACGCCACCACCCTGCTGCAGCTCGATCCCCTTCCCGAGGTGCTGAAGGCCATCGAACAAAGCGATGAACACGAACGTCCCCTGATCGTCACCGCCTTCTACGAAGCCATCGACCGCCTCCGGGAGGAAGCCACGGAGCTTCTCCCCGCCGAAGAGGACGAGAGTGTTCCTCAGATCCAACCGGAAGAGGAAGAGCTTCCGACCCAGGTCCCGAGCCCCGAGCCCGAAGGGGTCGCCACCGCAGAGGTACCGGTGGAGGAGACCCCACCCTCAGCTCCCACCCCAGAGG
>JALWPZ010000222.1 GCA_026994745.1 Campylobacteraceae bacterium
ATGGCGGGCCCCACCCCCGTCTCGGCCCTGATCCACGCCGCCACGATGGTCACGGCGGGGGTCTACATGGTGGCACGCTTCTCCTTCCTCTACGAGCGCATTCCGGAGATCGGCCTCTTCATCGCCACCATCGGCGCCGCATCGGCCCTGTTGGCGGCCCTCTTCGCCTCCTTCCAGAGCGACATCAAAAAGATCCTCGCCTACTCCACCATGTCCCAGCTGGGCTACATGTTCATCGCCGTGGGGCTGGGTTTCTACAGTGAAGGGATCTTCCATCTCTTCACCCACGCCTTCTTCAAGGCGCTGCTCTTCATGGGAGCCGGGGCCGTCATCATCGCCCTGCACCACGAACAGAACATCTTCAAAATGGGCGGACTACGACAGCGAATGGGGTTGGTGAACCTCACCATGCTCATCGCCACCCTGGCCATCGCGGGCATCCCCCCTTTCGCAGGCTTCTTCAGCAAGGACGCCATCCTGGTTCACGCCTTCGCCTCGGGGCACATCGTCATCTGGCTGGTCGGACTCTTTACCGCCTTCCTGACCGCCTACTACATGTTCCGGCTCTACTTCGTCGTCTTCGTCGCCCCACCCCGCCAGAAACACAAGCTCCACTCCCTCCCCAACTCCATGAAGTGGCCTTTGGTGGTCCTGGCTGCCGGCAGTGCCCTGGCGGGGCTCCTGGGGGTCCCCGAAGCCTACGGCGGCCACGAGTGGCTACCTACGATCCTCGCCCTGCCCGACCGGCCGGCGGAGATCTCCCACTCCCTGGAGTACGGCCTGGGGCTGCTGAGTGTCCTGGTCGCCCTGGCGGGGATCCGCCTCGCCTGGAAGCGCTACGCCACCCGGCCCGTGGAGGAGGAGCCCTACTACGGCTGGCAATCCCTGCTGCGCAACACCCTCTACGTGGACGCCATCTACGACTTTCTCTTCGTCCGTCCCGTCCGGGGGCTCAGCCTGCTCTTTGACCGCATCGTCGACCGCCGCATCGTCGACGGCATCATCGCAGCGGCCATCGGTGGCTACCGCCTGGCGGCCAGCGGATTTTCTTTGCTGCAAAACGGCAACGTCCGCTGGTACGCCTTTTACATTCTGGCGGGAATCGGAGGGCTCTCCCTCTATCTCGGCCTGAGCCTGGGAGGCTTCTGATGGATACCGTCCTGACCACGATCATCTTCCTGCCCGCCCTCTTCGCCCTGCTCATGGGGCTCTTCCGCGTCCCCCACGGGATCCTGCGGCTTGGGGCGATGCTCTCGGCCCTCTGGGTCTTCGTTCTGGCGCTCCAGGTCGCCTTCGCCTTCGATCCCACCCTTCCGGGAATGCAGTTCGTTCGGGAAGTTCCCTGGATCGCCAACTACGGCATCGACTACCATGTGGGCGTCGACGCCCTCTCCCTGCCCCTGCTGTTGATGACGGCGCTGCTGATGCCCATCATCTACCTCTACATGTGGCACTACCGAAAAGAGGGCTACTGGTACAGCATGCTGATGCTCCAGACCGGTGTCTCGGGGGCGATCCTCTCCCTGGACTTGATCCTCTTCTACCTCTTCTGGGAAACGATGCTCCTGCCGATCTTCATCATGATCGGGCGCTTCGGCCACATTCGCCAACAGCTCCACGCCATGAAGATTCTCATCTACACCGTCGCGGGTTCCATGGCGATGCTCTTCGCCATCATCTATCTGGGCTACCAGTACTACGCTCTGCACGGGGTCTGGAACTTCTCCCTCGACGCCCTGGCGACCCTGGATTTCGATCCCCGTACCTCCCTCTGGCTCGCTGGTGGATTCCTGTTGGCCTTCGCCATCAAGATCCCGCTGCTTGGCTTCCACACCTGGATGCCCCAGGCCTACGGTTCGGCGCCGACACCCTCCCTGGTGATCCTCTCGGCCATCATGGCCAAGCTGGGGGTCTACGGGCTCTGGCGCTTCGGCTACGGGATCTTCCCCGAAACCCTGGAGTACTACACCCCCTTCCTGGTGGTCCTGGCCATCGCCGGGCTGATCTATTACGCCGTCGACGCGGTGATGCAGAGCGACCTGCGGCGGATGTTCGCCTTTTCCTCGGGCTCCCACCTCTCCCTGATCACCCTGGGGGTGCTCCTGCTCAACATCTACGCCTGGAGCGGAAGCCTCTACTTCATCGTCACCCACGCCCTGGCGTCGGCAGGGATCTTCCTGATGGTCGGCATGCTCTTCCAACGGGCCAAAAGCGTCACCGTCGACGAGCTGGGGGGCATCGCCACCGTCGCCCCCCGCTTCGCCTTCTTCTTCGCCTTCTTCGCCCTCTGTATGGCGGGCCTGCCCGGCACGGGGGGCTTCGTCGCCGAACTGCTAATCATTCTGGGGGCCTTCCAGCACAATCTCTGGCTCGGCCTGGCCGCCGCCACGACGGTCCTGGCGGCGATCCTCTATGTCTTCTGGATGCTTCAGCGCACCCTCTTCGGCCCCCGCTCCGAAGCGACCGAGCGCTTCCGCGACCTCAACGGTCGTGAACTGCTGCTTCTGACGCCCCTTGCCCTGCTGCTGCTGATCACGGGCCTGGTCCCCGATCTCTTCCTCTCGCCGCTCACCCCCCAGCTCCAGCAGATGCTGGCGGGGCTGACGGCCACCCTGGGAGGTCTGCTATGATTCATGAAATTTTCCAGGTTCTGCCCATGGCCCTCACCGTCATCGGCGCCTTCGTCCTGATGATGCTCAGTCGACGCGAAGGGATGAAGCTGCGCCACTATCAGTTCATCGCCGTCGCCTTTCTGGGCCTCGCCTTTCTTCTCGAACTCCCACGCTTCGGAGGCGGAGCGGTACAGTACGCCTTTTTCGAGGTCTTCGGCAAAGCCTACGTCATCGACGACTTCGCCACTCTCTTCGACCTGATGTTCCTGGCCGGGGCGATCCTTACCCTGCTGATCAACAGCGTCTATCTGCGGAAGCGCGATTACTTCAACGGGGAATTCTTCGCCCTCTTCCTCTTCAGCATCTTCGGGATGATGACCGTCGCCCACGCCAACGAACTGGTCACCGCCTTCATCGGCCTGGAGATGGCGTCGCTGAGCGTCTACGCCCTGGTGGGCTACCACAAGAGCCACGACGTCAGCGGCGAAGCGATGTTCAAGTACCTGGTCCTGGGCTCCCTCACGGCGGCCTTCTTGATCCTGGGCACCGCCCTGATCTACGGGATCACCGGCACCACCCTCATCTCCGAACTCCCCGCCCATCTGCAGCAGGCCACTTCCGGAGAACTCTTCCTCCTTACCGTCGCCGGCCTGCTGATCTTCGTGACGATCCTCTTCAAGATCGGCGCCGTTCCTTTCCACGCCTGGGTCCTGGATGTCTACCACGGCTCCCCCTTCCCCGTGACCATGTTCATGGCCTCCACCTTCAAGATCGCCCTCTTCGCCATCGCCCTGCGCCTCTATCTGAGCTACTTCGACGGCGGAGGCATCCACGGAGAAGCCGTCCTGAAGACGATCACGATCCTCACCCTCCTGGGCGGCTCCTGGCTGGCTCTCTCCCAGAAGGTCCTCAAACGGATGCTGGCGGGCTCCTCCATCGTCCACGGCGGCTACATGCTCATCGCCCTCTCCTCCATCGG
>JALWPZ010000223.1 GCA_026994745.1 Campylobacteraceae bacterium
GTCCTGGGGGACGAGCCCAACGGATTCAACATCAACGAAGGGTGCGGGGCCATGCACCCCGAATACCTGGCCAAAGAGGTGTTGCGTTACCGGGCCGACGTGGGCCTGGCCCTGGACGGTGACGCCGACCGCCTGGTCCTGGTGGACGAGAGAGGCGAGGTGGTCGACGGCGACAAGCTGATGGGGGTCCTGGCGGTCTACCTCCAGAGCCTGGGGCGGCTGCGCAACGACGGGATGGTGGCCACGGTGATGAGCAATCAGGCGCTGGACGATTATCTGGCCGAGCATGGGATCACCCTCTATCGCAGCGCCGTGGGGGACAAGAACGTGGTGGAACTGATGCAGGAGAAGGATCTCAACTTCGGCGGGGAGCAAAGCGGGCACATCATCTTCAGCGATTTCGCCAAGACCGGCGACGGGATCTCCAGCGGCCTGCAGGCCCTAGCCTACCTGGTCTCCAGCGGCAAGAGGGCCAGTGAAGCCTTCAACCCCTTCGAGGTCTACCCCCAGAAGCTGGTCAACCTCAACGTGGCACAGAAGCGGCCTCTGGAGGAGATCGAGGGGATCGAGGAGCTCCGCAGCGAGATCGAGGAGGCGGGGATGCGTCACCTCTTTCGCTACTCGGGGACCGAGAACAAGATCCGCCTGCTCCTGGAGGGCCAGGATGCCCGTCAGCTGGAGGAGGCGATGCGAAAGATCGAAGCCTTTTTCCGCCAGGAACTCGCCTAGTGCGGATCTGGACGATCTTTCTCCTGGCCGCCGCGGGAACCTTCCTGGTGGACCAGGGGATCAAGGAGCTCTTCGTCGGGGGGTACCAGTGGCAGAGCCGCTGCCTCTCCCTGGAGCTCCATATGAACCGGGGGGTGGCCTTCAGCCTCTTCGCCTCTCTGGGCCCCTGGCTCAAGTGGCTTCAGTCTCTGCTCATTGCCGGGATGCTCTGGTTCTTTTTGGCGGAGGGGTGGATCCGACGTCACCCCATGGCCCTGGGGGTTCTGCTGGGAGCGGCGGTCGGGAATCTCTACGACCGCTTCCACCACGGGGCGGTGGTGGATTACGTCTATTGGCATTGTGGTTTCGATTTCGCCGTCTTCAACTACGCCGATGTGATGATCGACCTCTCCGTGGCCTGGCTGCTTGTTTCCGCCTGGAGGGAGCACCGGCGGGCGAAGCGGGAGCGGTAGGGACGATCGATGCGGCGTGTTCTTCTCCGAGTGTGGATGCTCGTTCTTCTCGGTGGCTTACTCTGTGCCGAGATCTACCCCGTTGATATCCGCCCACCCGGGTGGAAAAAAGGGGATCGGGTGGGCTCCATCCGGATCCTGGATCAAAAAGAGCTACTCTTTCCCGAAGTCGGGGGGAAGCACTTTTCGGAGATCTCGGACCTGGCCTATTGGAAAAAGCGACGATGGCTCTTTCTGATCAGCGACGAGGGGAAGCTTTTTCGTTTTCGGGCGCGTTTCGGTGAGCGGATCCGGGAGCTGGTCCCCATGGATGCCAACAAGCTGCGGAAAAAGAGCGGGAAGAAACTGAAGAAGTGGCGTCGGGACAGCGAGGGATTGAGCCTGGACGGGAAGGGGCGGCTCTATGTGAGTTTCGAGGAGAAGCCCCGCATCGCCCGGATCACCTACGACGGACGGATCGTCCGATACCTGCATCTCCCTGCGGCGATCGACTCCATGAAGAAATTCCGGAGCAAGAACAAGGGGCTCGAAGCCCTGGCCTGGCATCCGAAATATGGGCTGTTGACCGCGGCGGAGTATCCGGTGAGGGGAAAGCCCCGAGGGATCCAGACCATCTATTCTCTCTCGGGTCGCCAGTGGAGCTATCGAAGCGGCCGCGAAGCCAAGAGCGCACTGACGGCGATGGAGGTTCTCTCCAACGGAAATATCCTCGTATTGGAGCGATCCTATTCCGGGATCTTCGAGCCGATGGTGATCACCCTGCGGGAGGTGCGGATCGGGCGATGCCAACGGGGCGGGCTCTGCCCCACGAGGCTCCTGGCACGACTGGACAGCAGCGAGGGGTGGGCGGTGGACAATTTCGAGGGCTTGGCCCGGGTGGGGCGGGACCGGTTCGTCATGGTCAGCGACGACAACGACAACTTCTATCAGAAGACGCTGATGATCTATTTTGAGGTGCTGGAACGCTGACGCGTTCGTGTATTGGTTATTAGTTATTGGTGTATTGGGGAAGTTGCTCCAGCAATTGTTGGTGAACTTCTGGGTTCCCCGCGACGATCCCCTTGTCGCCGAAGCGATA
This sequence comes from Campylobacteraceae bacterium, assembly GCA_026994745.1. Classification (GTDB taxonomy): domain Bacteria; phylum Campylobacterota; class Campylobacteria; order Campylobacterales; family Sulfurovaceae; genus Nitratifractor. Next base: position 2,260 of record JALWPZ010000223.1, read on the forward strand.
GGGCTCTCCATCGAGGTTACTGACCCTTCCGCCGGCCTCCTGTACCAGTAGAATTCCGGCGGCGACATCCCAGGGCTTGAGGTCGATCTCGTAGAAGCCGGCGAAGATCCCTCGGGCCAGGTAACTCAGGTCGCAGGCGGCGGAGCCTAGCCGGCGGAAATCCTGGATCTGGGGCAACAGGGTGGAGAAGGCGTCGACGACCCAACGATATTCGGGCCCCCGGTTCACTTTGGCGTAGGGGAAGCCGGTGGCGATGAGGGCGTTTTGCAACTCCCGGTCCGGGGCGACATGCAGCCGCTCCTCCCCCAGCCAGGCCCCGGCGCCCCGTTCGGCCCAGAAGAGCTCATCCAGGATGGGATTGTAGATGACGGCCATGCGGGGCTCTCCAGCCTCCCAGATTCCCAGGGAGATCGCCAGGTGGGGGATGCCGTGGACGAAATTGGTCGTACCGTCGATGGGGTCGATATAGATCGCCCGCTCCAGCTCGTACTCGCCACGGTAACTCTCCTCGCCCACCAGGGTGTATCCGTCAAAGGCGTCGGCTAATGCATCCAGAAGATACTTCTCGGTCTCCACATCGTATTGGGTGACGAGGTCCACGATCCCTTTGTGATGCACCTCCTTGCGGGAGTGATAGCCCCGCCGTACGATCTCCCCCGCCTCTACCGCGATTCGTTTCAACGTTTCGATTCCAGTCATTGTTTTCCTTGGAACTCAGTGTATTGAATATTGGGAACGATTCCGTTTTTGGAAAGAGGGGCGTTGCCTCGCAACGCAATCCAAAACTCCTCACTCCTCACTTTTAATTCCTAACTGAAGATTATATCCTTTGGCTATAATCGCCCCATGAAATGGCAGACACTATTGGCATCGGTATGGGTGGTGGTCCTGGTGGTCTCTATGGCCTGGGTGGGCAAGGAGGGCTATCGTTCCGCCATCGCCTACGAGCAGGCGGCCCAGGAGAGCGCCCGGATGATGGAGGCGGAGCAGGTGGCCCAGTCCCGGCTCAAGGATCTGGCCAGCATGCTCACCTTCGGGATGGTCAAGAACGATCTGAAGGAGAGACTCGACCGGCTTCGGGAGCGGCAGGAGATTGAAAAGAAAAAGGCGCAGCGTTGGGTCCTTATCTTCGGGGGCCTGGCCCTGGCGGCGCTGGCGAGCTTCTTTTTTCTCACCCCGAGGCTCTATACGTCCCTGCTTTCTTTGGCGGCTCTGATCGCTCTGGTCAACGGATTGGTGACCCCCATCATGATGGTGGTGGTCCATAAGGAGGTGGAGTATCTGGGGGATGTGGTCCTCTCCTTCGAATCCAAGGGGATTCTGGGGTCCATCGCCAAGCTCTACGAAAGCGGGAATCTGCCCGTCGCGGCGGTGATCCTGCTCTTCTCCGTACTTCTGCCGTCGGCCAAGACCCTCTCGCTGCTCTTCGTCTCCCTCTACGAGACCCGCCCTTTCGCCGCCAAGGCGGTCCGGTTTTTCAAGAAACTGGGGAAATGGTCGATGTTGGATGTCTTCGTCGTGGCGCTGCTGCTGGTCTTTCTCTCTTCCCGTGGGACTGATGTCAGCCGTGCCGAAGCGGAGATCGGGATCTACTTCTTCCTGGCCTACGTGATCCTCTCCATGGCCGCCAGCCTGGCGGCGGAGAGGATGCTTGATTCAGTGAGGAGTTAAGAGTGAGGAGTGAGGAGTTTTGGATTGCGTTGCTTCGCAACGCCTTTCTTTCCAAAAATCGCCGTCAGAGGCGATACCAAATTCTAGTGACTAGCGACTAAATACTGCGCTAAGGGCGCTAAATCACCATATCCACGTCCTCGTGGTCCTGGAAGGCCTTGAAAAGTTTGTCGCGCTCCTCCTTGGATTCGACGTGGCAGCTGGCGTTGTGGCTGTGATATTTGCCGGTACGCGAAGAGTTTCCCGGGGAGCTGAGGTGCTCTTTGTGGCCCAGGACCTCCCGGACGGCGTCGGCCAGCTTCTCCTTGTCCTTGCCGATGAGTTTGAAGCCCCATTGACGGGGATAGCTCAATTCGGGCTGCTCCTGTGGGGTCTGATTCTCAATCTCTTCGGAATTCGCCACTTTTGCCTCCTGTCTTGGATTCGAGTCGGATCTCGCGGATCACCATCCCTTTGTCGATGGCCTTGAGCATATCGTAGATGGTCAGCAAACCGACGCTCACTCCCGTCAACGCCTCCATCTCTACCCCGGTCTTGCCCGTCAGTTTGGCGGTGACCCAGAGACGGAATCCCGGCAGTTCGGGAAGCTCGTCGATCTCGGTCTTGACGGAGCTGAGCATCAGAGGGTGGCACATGGGGATCAGTTCCGGGGTCCGCTTGGCCCCCTGGATGGCGGCGATGACGGCGGTCTGGAGCACCGGGCCCTTTTTGGCGGTCTGCTCCACCACGGCGCGGTAGGCCTCCTCGCTCATGACGATGAGGCCCGATGCGGTGGCGGTCCGGACGGTTTCGCTCTTGTCGCTTACATCCACCATCTTCGGCTTGCCGTTCTCGTCCAGATGGGTCAGATCCATGTCGTTCCTTTTTTCTACGTGAGAGAGTAATCTGGATTATAACACAGAAGATTGACGAAATAACGATGAAATGACGTAAAAAACGATTTATTTAAGAATTATTTCATCATAGAAGCGCTACCATTCCGCTGAGGGTAATAAGGAGGTTGTATTGACATACGCATTGATAAGACAACTCTCCGGCGATGAATCCCTGCTCGAACAGCGCGCCGCCATCGTGGCGTACGCGGAGCAGAAAGGGTTGACCCTTGAGAGTGAAATGATCGAATTCGAAGGCGCGGAGCGGCCACTCAAAGAGCGGCGCTCCTTTCAGGACTTTCTCCACTCCCTGAGCGAGGGCGACCGCCTGGTCGTCGAACGGATCACGGTCCTGGGACAGACGATGGAAGAGGTGATCGTGGTGATCAACTGCATGTTGAGCCACGGCATCACCCTTCACATCGTCAACCCGGAACTGATCGTGGAGAAGGAGACCGGCCTGGCGAAGATTCTTCCGATGATCGTCCGACTGGACGAGATGCGCCCGGAGCAGCGCCGGGACCAACGGGTCGGACGACCCCGCGGTCGGCGCTCGGCCTCCAAGTTCGATATCCATCTGCCCCGGATCATGGAGGGGCTCAAATCGGATATGAGCGTCAGCGCCATCGCGAGAGAACTGGGGGTCAGCCGCAGTTCCCTGAAGGATTACATCGAATCGAGACGTCTCAAGGAGATCCTGGACGATTCCTGGCTGGAGAGAGCCAAACGAAATCACCGAATCGCGGAGGCGAAAGAGCCGGAAGAGATGGCTTGTACGCTGGAGAACGAAGCACCGAAGAAGACGCACGAAACCAACGAGTAGAGAAAGGAAACGACCATGCAAGAAACGACAGTCAGCGCCGGCGCGGCCGGCAAGCCCAAATCCAAGAACAAGATGAAAGAGTATCTCAAGGGCTGGGTGCCCTACCGGATCAAGCGCTATTGGCTCTTCGGGATCATCACGGCGATCGCCCTGATTCTGCCCTGGATCCGGATCAACGGCAACCACTTCTTCCTGCTCAACTTCGATCACAAGCAGCTGCACTTTTTCTTCGTGCGTTTCGATATGCAGGAACTCTACCTGATGCCCTTCTTGCTGATGCTTCTCTTTTTGGGGATCTTCGCCATGACCGCCGTGGGAGGCCGGGTCTGGTGCGGATGGGCCTGTCCTCAGACGATCTTCCGTGTCATTTACCGGGATCTCTTCGAAACCAAGTTGCTGCACCTGCGCAAGCGGATCAACAACAAGCAGGTCGAGCCCGACTGGTCCAAGCCCGAGAACCAGATCAAGCGCCTCATCGCCATCGGGCTTTGGTCGATCCTTGCCTTCGTCGCCGCCGCGGACTTCCTTTGGTACTTCGTGCCCCCCGAGGACTTCTTCCGCTACATCCAGGATCCCGCCAACCACACGGTCCTGATGGGCTTCTGGATCGGTATCGCGCTTTTTCTCATCGCCGATATTGTCTTCATCAAGGAGGACTTCTGCGTCTACATCTGCCCTTACAGCCGGGTGCAGTCGGTTCTGTACGACGACGATACGCTGATGGCGGTCTACGACCCCGTTCGGGGGGGCCATATCTACGAGGGAGAGGGGAACAACCGTCATAAAGTGGCCAATTCGGTCAAGGAACTCCATGCCCGGGAGCCGGAGGCGGAGTGTACCGCCTGCGAAAGCTGTGTCAAGGTCTGTCCGACCCATATCGATATCCGTAAAGGCTTGCAGCTGGAGTGTATCAACTGTCTGGAGTGTGTGGATGCCTGCACCAAGGTGATGGGTTCCCTGGGCAAACCCTCTTTGGTACGCTGGTCCAGCGAGCGGGAGGCGGTACTCCACGAGGGGAAAACCAGGATCTTCCGCCCCAAGGTCATCGCCTACTTCACGGTGCTGGCCATCGTCCTGGTATCGCTCTTCGTCATGGGAAGCAAGAAGGAGCATATGCTCCTCAACGTCAACAAGACCACCCGGCTCTACAAGATCCTACCCGGCGGTTCGGTGGAGAACGACTATGTCTTCCTCTTTCAGAACACCGACACCAAAGCGCACAAATACACCTTCGAAGTACCGAGTCATCCCGAGATCAGGATCGTACGACCCAAGGAGCCCTTCCATCTCGGGCCCGGTATGAAAAAGAAAAAGGTCGTCATCCTCGAGACCGACAAGGTTCTGGCCAAGAACAGTGCGAAGGATACCCCGATTCCCATTACGATCCACGCCTACGCCGTGGACGATCCGAAAAAGATTTCGGTCTTGCGGAAATCGGTCTTCGTCTATCCCCGTTACGATCTGGTGGAGAAGGCGAAAAAAGAGAAGTGATCCTGGGGGGGGGTGTCGGGAAAGGCTCTTCGGCAGGAAAAATCCGAAGAGCCTTTTTCTTCTGGAAAATCAGTAGCTTATCGATAGGATTAGTAAGTTTTATATAAAGGAGTAGGCCATGGCGGGTAAAACGAGCAAGGTCCTGATACTCGGCGGAGGGTTCGCCGGGCTTGAAGCGGCGATCTTTCTGCGAAAAAAGGGCTACCCTGTAACTCTGGTGAGCGATCGGGACTACTTCTATATCTATCCCACCTCCATCTGGATCCCCACCGGCGAGGCGAGCTTCGACGAGATCAGCGTTCCTCTGGAGGAGTTGAGCCGGGCTCACGGCTTCGAACTGGTGATCGACAGGATCACCGAGATCCGCTCCCGGGAGCACAAGGCAATCGGAGAGAAGGGCGAGTACGAGGGAGAGTATCTGGTGATCGCCATCGGAAGCGGGAAGGTCAAGCATGAAGGGAGCGAGCATTTCCTCTCGATCTGCGGAAAGCCCGAAGAGTCCCTGGAGATCAAGAAGCGCATCGACGAGTTGATCGCCAAAGGAAGCGGAACGATCGCCATGGGCTTCGGCGGCAATCCCAAAGACCCCAGCAACGTCCGGGGCGGCCCCGCCTTCGAGGTGCTCTTCAATGTCCACAATCGGCTCAGGAAACTGGGGATTAGAAAGAATTTCGAACTGACCTTCTTCGCACCCATGGAGTCCCCGGGAGCGCGAATGGGGGAGCAGGCGCTGAAGATGATGGATCTTTTCTTCAAAAAACTCGAGATCAGGAAGCACTTCGGCAAAAAGATCAAGCGCTTCGAGGCCGATGGCGTGGTTTTTGAGGACGAGAGCAAGTTGGAGAGTGATTTCACGATGTTCATCCCGGCGGGGGATGGCCATCCCGTCTTTCAAAACTCCGATCTTCCCCTCAACAAAGCGGGGCTGGTCCTCATCAATGACTACTGCGAGGTCCAGCACGATTTCGACGAGACACCGGAAAAATACCACGTTTTCGCCATCGGAGATTCGGCGGCCATCGACGGCCCCGATTGGCGGGCCAAACAGGGGCACATCGCCGAAGTGATGGCCCGCAACGTCGCCTACAACATCGACGCCATGGAGAGGGGAAGTGACGAACGCAAGGGATATCTAGAACATCTCAACATTCTCTGTGTCATGGACAGCGGGGATGGGGCCGCTTTCGTCTACCGAAGCCACAAAGGGGGCAAAATGATTCCCATGCCTGTCATCGGACATTGGCTCAAAAAGGGTTGGGGCTGGTATTGTCGAAACTCCAAATTGGGGAAAATCCCCAGAATCCCAGGAATGTAGTCAAAAAAGTGCTACTTTTCGTAGCACTAGACTGAAATCAGCGACTCCCCCTTTTAATTCAGACAAAAAACCTCATAATTAAGTCATAATACGCTCAGTTATCGCTATCAGGCGATAGAAATTCAAACCACACTAAGAAAAAGGATATTTCATGGCAACTGTAACCCTCAAAGGAAACGAAGTCAAACTGGCAGGCAACGAGAAGAACGTTGGAGACAAGGCACCCGAGGTCAGCGTCGTCAAATCCGACGACCTGAGCGACATCACCGTTGGTGGTGCCAAGGAGAACGCTCAGCTGATCATCGCCGTTCCCTCTCTGGACACTCCCGTTTGTGCGATGGAGACCACCAAGTTCAACAACCAGGCTGCCGGTATCGAGGGCCTGGAAGTCACTGTCGTCTCCATGGACCTCCCCTTCGCGGCCAAGCGCTTCTGCTCCACCGAAGGAATCGAGAACCTGACCGTCGCATCCGACTACCGCAACAAAGATTTCGCCAACGAGTATGGCGTTCTGGTCGCGGAAGGCCCCCTGGCCGGCGTCACCGCCCGTGCGATCTTCGTCATCGACCGTGACGGAAAGATCGTCTACAAGCAGCTGGTCCCCGAGATCACCGAAGAGCCCAACTACGACGAGGCTCTCGAAGCTGCCAAGCAGGCTGCCGCCAAGTAAGCTCGCTTTTCCCCGACGCAGCTTGACAGTTCCTGTCAACTGTGTCAAACTCCTAACTCCTAACTCCTAACTCCTAACTCCTAACTCCTAACTCCTAACTCCTAACTCCTAACTCCTAACGTCGGTCCTATGCTACAATAGCGCCAACACTACCCAAGGAATGACCCAATGAAACGATATTTGATCCCCGTCGCGATTGTTGTAGGTATGCTCTTCTGGTTGGGAGGCTGTAGCGCTCCGACAGGAAAACCTGGAGGAAAGTACAGCGCCAAGGATTGCAAGCCCGTTCCCTTCCGTCCCGATCGGGCCGCGGACAAGATCGTCATCAAACAGAAAGAGCACAAACTCTACGTCTACAAAAACGGCAAAGTGATCAAGACGATGCGCACATCCCTGGGGAAAAACACCATGAGCAAGGGGCCCAAGGTGAAGCAGGGGGATTTCTGTACGCCCGTGGGGCATTACAAGATCGTGGACAAGCGTTGCCACAGCCTGAAGTATCGGGCGATGACCATCTCCTATCCCAACGCCGAGGATATCGCGCGTGCGAAGAAGCTGGGGGTCAATCCCGGGAACTATATCACCTTCCACGGGCAGCCCTACTGGAACCGGGACGGACACGGGGACAGCTATACCCTCTCCCGTGACTGGACCAACGGGTGCATCGCTCTGACCAACAAGGACCTCGATTGGCTCTGGAGCGCCGTCAAGCCGGGAACCCCCATCATCATCGAGCGATGAGCCCGGACGACAAACGCGGTTTCACCCCCAAACAGATCGAAAAGTACCAACGCCAGAAATACATCGCCCATCTGGAGAAGATCGGCAAGAACCTCTTTCGGCTCCTGCGCAATGCCGACACGACGGCGGAATCCTTCCGTCGACGATTTCGTGAGATGATGGAGCGCCTCGACTCCCTGGATACCATCCGACTCGATACCGAATACCTTCGCAAGAGCGAAGAGCACTTCCGCACCCTCTACCGGGAGGTGCAGGCCCCCGATTTCGACGATCGGCGACTGGAAGAGATCCGTGACCCGGAGATGAGCAATCTCAACCGCCTTCAGAAGATGAAAAACCGCAGCAGTTACCGCAAAGAGAAGCATCGGAAGCAGGCGCAGCGGGATGGATGGGAATAAAATCTAAAGTCATTCATGGTCATTTGTAGTCATTTATGGTGATTAAAGGGGAGTTCTTTCCTCTCAATTTTAGACTCTGCAGATTCCCCGATGCTTGCGTCGGGGGACTTGATTTACTGTGTGAAGATTCAAATGAGGGTATGGCAAGCGGCGTCAAAAAAGATAGAGCCAAAGCGCCGCCCCCAAACTCATCATCCCCACCCCAAAAAACGCCCATTGAAAGCGGACCGCCAGCAGCGAGAGCGCGATGTAGCTCAATCCGAACCATAAAGGAAGGGTTTGCGTCTCCCAACTTGAAGGGAGGCTCCATAGCCACTGCAGGGCCGGATCGAACAGGTCACCCCGGCCGACGAGGTGCAGCAGGATCGCCAGGGGGTAGAAGAGGGCGAAGAGAAGGGACAACAGTGGTGAGATCCACTGCCAGGGGGAGACCTGAGGGAAAATGGTGTGGGAGATCGGGAGCATGGCCAGATAGATCCCCACCGGCATGATCAGCAGGGCGAAGAGCCAGGGAGATCGACTCCCCCAGTGGTGCAGCAGAAGGTAGATGTAAAATACCCCGGCAACGGAGAACCAGAAGCCCAGGGAACAGGCGAGTCGGGGATCGAGCAGCAGGAGAAGGGCGGCGACGATCCCCAGAAAGGAGAAGCTGAAGACTTCCAACCCCAGCAGGAGGGTCGCCCATCCAAGAAGGAGCATGGCGTAGGAGCGCAAAAGAGAGGGGGGAGGCCCGGTGAGCCAGAGATACCCCGCCAGGAGCAGAAGGGTGAAGGTCCCCAGATCCACGAGGGAGTATCGCCAGGGGAATAGCTTCGCCTGCAATCTTCGATAGAGGGGAGAGAGGATCAGAAAGAGCCCTCCCCAGAGAATACTGAGGTGGAAGCCGCTGAGGGCGACCAGATGGTTCACTCCCAGGGCACTGATGGTCTCTCGTAGCTCACGCTCCAAAGGAGTGGCCAGGAAGATGGCCTGGTAGAAGTTCGACAAAGTTTTCGACTCGTGCTGGGCATCGATGGCTTGTTGGAGTCGAGAGGATAGGCTCGGGGTCGTTTCGTTCTCGATCGCCTTGATCCGGGAGGGGAGGTAGGGCCCCTTCAGATAGTCGAAGAAGGAGACCTTTCCCGGAAAGAGTTGCAGGCGGACCCGTTGGCCCTTTTGGGGGATGGTCTTGTGGCTTCGGGTAAAGAAAAGCAGGCCATCTTCTCCCCGGATCTTGAGGATCGCGTAGTCACCACGTTCGGAGTGTTTGGGGTAGAGCTGCAGGACTTCGCCCCGGAGATAGAAAAAGGGACGGTCTCTCCACTTGCGATAGTGTCCGTAGAGATAGAGGAGATGGATCGAGAGAAGCAGCAACCAGACGAGACCCGCGAAGATCCACTCTCGACGGGAGGCGAGAAGCGGGACCTTCGCCAGCATCGTATCGCCCCTCGCCTATCCCTGCTTCCTGGCAGTCGAAGTCCTATTCCGCCTGCAAGACAGCGCCGCGGCTGGCGTTGGTCACCAAAGCCCGGTACTGGCGCAGCCAGCGGCTTGCCAGGGGTTTGACCTTGGGGGTGAATTGGGCCCGGCGTTGGGCGATCTCTTCGTCGCTGAGACGGACCTCCAGAATGTATTTGTCCACATCCAAGTGGATTTCGTCCCCATCCTCGAGCAGGCCGATCATTCCGCCTTCCGCTGCCTCGGGGGAGACATGGCCGATGCTGGCCCCGCGGGTGGCGCCGCTGAAGCGTCCGTCGGTGATCAGGGCCACCTTGTCCCCCAGGCCCATTCCCATGATGAGGCTGGTGGGGGCCAGCATCTCCTGCATTCCGGGCCCACCCTTGGGCCCTTCGTAACGGATCACTACGACGTGGCCCGGCTTGACCTTTCCGGAGGTGATCCCCTCGATGGCCTCCTGCTGGCTGTCGAAGCAGATCGCTTTTCCGGTGAAGCTCCGCTCCCCGACGATGCCGGCGGTTTTGATGACGGCCCCCTCTTCAGCCAGGTTGCCGAAAAGGATCGCCAGGCCTCCGACCTCGGAGTAGGGGTTTTCGATGGGGTGGATGATCTCGGGGTCCAGGATCTTGGCGTCGGCGATGCGCTCGAAGAGGCTCTCTCCGGTGATTGTCAAATTATCCCGGAGCACGTCGTTCTTTCGGCGGTGCATCTCGTGCATCACCGCCGAGACGCCGCCGGCCTTGTTGATGTCCTCCATATGGACCGTGGTCAGGGAGGGGGAGATTTTGGCGATGTGGGCGACGTGTTTGCTGATCTCGTTGATGTCGCCGATGTTGAAGTCGACCCCCGCTTCGTCGGCGATGGCCAGCATATGCAAAATGGTATTGGAGCTGCCGCCCATGGCCATGTCCACGGCGAAAGCGTTGCGTACCGCCGTCTCGTTGAGGATGTTTCGCAGATTGAAACGCTCGGGGTTTTCACTCTTGGCGATCTCGCAGATGCGCCGGGCCGCTTTGCGGTAGAGCTCCTCGCGCTCCGGGGTCAGGGCCAGGATGGTGCCGTTGCCGGGCAGGGCGATCCCCATGGCCTCCATCAGGGTGTTCATGGAGTTGGCGGTGAACATTCCCGAGCAGCTGCCTCCACTGGGGCAGGCGTTGCACTCGATCTCGGTGAGGGTTTTTTCGTCGATCTCTCCCGCCTCGTACTGTCCGACCCCTTCGAATACCGTGGCCAGGTCGATGGGGGTGCCATCCTCCAGGTGCCCCGCCGCCATGGGGCCTCCGCTGACGAATACCGTGGGGACGTTGACCCGCAGGGCCCCCATGATCATTCCCGGAACGATCTTGTCGCAGTTGGGGATGGCGATCATGGCGTCGAGTTTGTGGGCGTTCATCATCGTCTCGATGCTGTTGGCGATGATCTCCCGGCTCGGCAGAGAATAGAGCATTCCGTCGTGGCCCATGGCGATCCCGTCGTCCACGCCGATGGTGTTGAACTCGAAGGGCACACAGCCGTTGGCCCGGATCTCCTCTTTGATGATCTCGGCGACTTGGTTGAGAAAGAAGTGGCCGGGGATCATGTCGGTGTAGGAGTTGGCGACCCCGATGAAGGGTTTGTCGAAGTCCTCCTCCTTGAGGCCCGTGGCCCGTAGCAGGCTCCGATGGGGTGCCCGGTCGTATCCCTTTTTGATTTCGTCACTGCGCATGCTGTTCCTTTATGAATCGTTCTTTGGAGTATGGGGGCGATTATAGCACAGGGATCGGCCGTTCTTTCAAGTGATCTTAATGGGGATCCGCTATAATTCGATCCCATTTTCTCTCTATAGGAAATGCAAGGATTATTTACGAAAGGAAGACCGATGCCCAAAATGAAAAGCGTCAAGGGCGCCGTCAAGCGCTTCAAGGTCAAGAAGAGCGGCAAGATCAAGCGCGGTACCGCCTATCGCAGCCACATTCTGACCAAGGTCGACGGCAAGCATCACCGCCAGATGCGCAAGCCCAAGTATGTGGACAAGGCCGACGCCAAGAACGTCAAAGAGATGATCGCCTAAGGG
>JALWPZ010000224.1 GCA_026994745.1 Campylobacteraceae bacterium
TTCGGAGAATCGGTACTTTCCGATTTTCGGGATCGACGCCTCCTCTCATTACAGAGTCGTTTCGGAGAGAAGGGGGAACGCAACATCGATCTGGAGGATATCGCACTCTTCATCGACACCCTCCACCTAGATCGTGCACGGAAAACTCGTTGGAAAGAGATGCAAAAGGTCAATGGTCAGATCCGCCTCAGCGGGAAACTTGATGTCGAGGGGAATCAGAGCTATCCCATCGACATGATCGTATTCCGGCAGGGAGACAAAATTCTGCTTCGAGGACTGAAAGTAGGGGGTAAGGAACTCAAACTCGATGGAGAGGGTTTCCCTTTCGAAAATGTTATACTGCAAAAGGATGGGAACGAGACAGGAAAAGAATGAACGATAGATTGTCATAGAGTCGGTGGGAGTCATGGGGAGAACGAGAAGAAAGATACGGATCCGAACCAGTATTCTGGCCAACTTCCTGCTGGGGGTCGCTCTGGTCTCCATCTCCCTTTTGGCCCTGCAATTCTATTTCGAATATCGTACCGCGATCCAAAGCATCGGGAGGGTCTTTCAGCTGAATGTGAAGAGGATCTCCTCCGATATGCAATACAGGGACCGACTGGCCCGTGCCACCGTGGAGGACCTGGCTCTTCTCGACTTCTCCAAAAAGATCACCGTCGACCCGATCCCCCTGAATCTCATTCGTACCTTTTCCTCCGTGTTGCAACGGGATCCCAGCTTCTACTCTCTCTATCTCGGACTCAAAGATGGGACACTGCTGGAGCTGGTGAACCTGCGGAGTTCCAGGGAGCTGGGATCCTTCTATCACTCTCCCAAAAATGCCCGTTGGATGGTGATTCGGATCTTCGAAAAGGATGGTGAGAGGATCCGTCAATTCGATTTCTTCGACAAAGATTTCGTCCCTCTTTCCCAGCATAGAGAACCGAGCGATTACCGGGCGGATCGACGTCCATGGTATCGACTGGCCCTGGGATCGCACGAGGTGGTTCGAAGCGACCCCTATCTTTTCAGCAACCTGAAACAGATGGGGATCACCTACTCCAAGGAGCTGGGAGATGGGACCGTTCTTGCTCTGGATCTGACGGAGAGGAAGCTGGGGGAGCTTCTGCGGGCGCTTAAGCCCACGGCATCTTCACAGTTGGTTCTTTTGGACGAAAAGGGTACGGTCATTGCCCAATCCGACAAAATATCCGATGCATTTCTCCGTTACTTCACCGGCAATGATAACCGAGAAAAAGGGAAACGGCTTCACACGTATGAAGAGAAAAGCGGCCGAACGATGTTGGCTCTGCTGACGCCGTTGGACGATACCGTTGGACGGAAATTGTGGCTGGGTTTGGTGGTGGATCGTGACGATGCGATGGCACCGTACATCCAACGGATTTATTACGCGCTCTCCCTGGCCCTGATCGTTCTTCTCCTCGCGTTGCCCCTGCTCAATCACCTGGTGCGTAGAATCGTACGTCCCATCCATGCCTTGATGCGGGAGAACGAGAAGATCAAGGAGCGGCGATTCCAGGAGGTCCAACCGGTGGATACGGAGATCATTGAACTGGATCAACTCTCCCGGTCCCTGTTGGAGATGGCGACGAGTATCCAAGTCTATCAGGAGAAGCAAAAAGAGCTTCTGGACTCCTTTATCCGGCTCATCGCCGACGCCATCGACGCCAAATCCCCCTACACCGGCGGACATTGCAAAAGGGTGCCTGTAATTGCAGAGATGCTTCTGAAGGAGGTGAGCCGTTCCGAGGAGGCAACTTTCAGTCATTTCCGTATGGAGAGTGAAGAGGAGTGGGAAGCCTTCGAGCGGGGGGCGTGGCTGCACGACTGCGGGAAGATCACCACTCCAGAGTATGTGGTGGACAAGGCGACGAAGCTCGAGACCATCTACAACCGCATCCACGAGATCCGCACCCGTTTCGAGGTGTTGTGGCGGGACGAGGAGATCCGCTACCACAAGGAGTTGTCCGCGGGAATGGACCCGGAAGAGGCGGAGCGCCGACTGATCCGGGCCCACGCCGAGCTCCTGGAGGATTTCGACTTCATCGCCCGGGTCAATATCGGGGGAGAGTTCCTGGACGAGGAGAGCAAGGAGCGGGTCCGGTCGATCGCCCGGCGGACCTGGCTGCGGCACTTCGACAACCGTTTGGGTCTCTCCCCGCAGGAGCGCAAGCGAATGAGCGATGAGCCGGTCCATCTACCGGTGGAGGAGAGACTCCTCGCCGACCGTCCGGAGCATCGGATCGAACGTACCGGATACGATCCCGAGAGCTATCGGAACGAAGGATTTACCATGGAGGTGCCCGAGCTTCTCTACAATCGCGGAGAGCTTCACAATCTCCTGGTGGAGAAGGGCACCCTGACGGAGGAGGAGCGGTACAAGATCCAGGAGCATATCGTCATGACGATCCGTATGCTCGAGAGACTCCCGTGGCCCGAGGATATGAGAAACGTTCCCCGCTTTGCTGGCACGCACCACGAACGCCTGGACGGGAAAGGGTACCCCAGATCCCTGACAGGTTCCGAGCTCTCCATCCCCGAGAGGGTCATGGGTATCGCCGATGTCTTCGAAGCGTTGACCGCTTCCGATCGCCCCTACAAAGAGGGCAAAAAACTCTCCGTTTCCCTGGAGATCATGGTACAGATGGCTATGGAGGGGCATCTGGATCCCGATCTGCTGGCGCTGTTCATCCGAAGCAAAACCTATCGAAATTACGCTCGAAGCTATCTCGAATCCCGTCAGTTGGACGAAGTGGACGAAGAAGCGTTGCTGCGGGAGTTGGAAGGCATCTCTACACGAGAGGATGACTCATGAAGATCGACGATCGTTTTTGGATGAAGCTGGCCCTGCATGAAGCGTGGCACTTTCAATGCCTCACTTATCCTAATCCGGCGGTGGGATGCGCCGTGGTCAAAGAGGGGCGCTTGTTGTCGGTGGAAGCCCATCGGAAAGCAGGGGAGTCCCATGCCGAGGTGCGGGCCCTGATGGCCGCCTATGAGGCGTTGAGCGGACGGAAGGCGCCGGTCTCCTGGGAGGATGCCGACGCGGCCCATGATTTCCTGCTTTCCCAACCGGAGCATCTATTCCATGGATGTACGGTCTATATGACCCTGGAACCCTGCGTTCACCAAGGCCGCACCCCCTCCTGCGCCTGGCTTTTGAGCCGCCTGCCCATCCACCGGGTGGTCATCGCCCACCCCGATCCCGTCTCGAGCCACGCGGGGGGAGCGGACCTGATCGCCGAGAACGGGATCGAGGTGGAGATGGGGGTTTGTCGGGAAGAGGCCGCCGCTTTGATCGAACCGTTCCGGATCTGGCAGGAGCGGGCCTTCGTCCTGTTCAAGCTGGCCCAGACCAGCAACGGGCGTATCGGCGGGGGGTATCTGAGCGGCGAATCCTCTTTGGAGCATGTCCATCGCCTGCGCTCCGTCGCCGACGAGATGATCGTCGGCGGCGGGACGGTCCGGGCCGACCGGCCCCGACTCGATTGCCGTTTTTGCGGGGAGGAGGCTCCGGATCTGACGATCTACTCCCGTCACAAAGAGTTCGATACAGAGATCCCGCTCTTTTCCGTCCCCAGGCGTCGGGTGGAGATCCGGGATGACCTAGGCCCCCTGCTGGAACGCCCCTCGTTTCTATTCGTCGAGGGAGGAGAGGGGATGCTCCGGGCCTTGCAGGAGCGGATCGATTGGTTCCTGCTCTATCAGACCCCTAAGCTCAGCTCCCATCCCTTATCCTATAATGTCGATCAAAAACTGGAGTTCCTCCACAGCCGGAAGATCGGGAGGGACCTCATGATCTGGAGCCGTTTTGGATAAGAAGGAAAAGCAGGAAAAAATCGTCACCATGTTCGACGAGATCGCGGGCACCTACGATCTCGCCAATCGCGTACTGAGCTTCGGCATCGACGTTCAGTGGCGGAAGAAGGGGTGCGACAAAGCCTACGAGATCCTGGGGAAGAAGAGGATCGAACGCATCGCCGACGTGGCCACGGGAACGGGGGACCTGCTCCTGCACTGGAGAGACCGGGCGGAGAAGAACGGAGTCGAGGTGGAGAATTTCGTCGGCATCGACCCCTCGGTGGGAATGCTGGAAGTGGCCCGAAAAAAGGTGGATTTCGCTAATTTCGTCGAAGGGAAGGCCCAGGAGCTCCCCCTGGAGAACGAAAGCACCGAGATCATCTCCATCAGTTACGGGATCCGTAACGTGGTCGACCGCAAAGAGGCGCTGCAGGAGTTTCACCGGGCTCTCAAACCTGGCGGCATGGTCGTGATCCTGGAGTTCACCAAACAGGAGAAAAAGGGCCTCACCGCCCCTCTGGTGGACTTTTACATGAAAAAGGTCCTGCCCGCCGTGGGCGGCCTGGTGAGCAAGAATTACGCCGCCTACAAATATCTCCCCGACTCCATCGAGGAGTTCCTAACCACCGAGATGCTCATCGACGAACTGCAGCAGAGCGGATTCGAGATGCGATACGTCAAACCGTTCTCCATGGGAATCAGTACGCTTTTTGTTGCACAAAAAGTGTAAGTGAGGAGTGAGGAGTGAGGAGTGAGGAACGTATAGTCAGTAGTGATGTAAGTCCTTGGTCATTGGTTATTGCGCGCGTTGCGAATCAAAGCATAACAATATTGTTCACTAAGATCCGATTTCTCAGTAAGACAGTCAAGCCATATCTCTATTCGATTGCGTTGCAAAGCAACGCCCCGAAATTTCTCATTAAATCAGACGTACGTTATTGGTCATTAGTCATTGGTCATTGGGGACAGGGCTCTATCCCTGCTTGCGCGACTGAAGTCCCGCCACGATTCAATGGGAAGCGTTGCCAAGCAACGCATACCGAAGCCATTCACCATTCACCATTCACCATTCATATCTCGAAAGCGGAGCTTTCGGTTCCTCACTCCTCACTCCTCACTCCATCAATTGCAAGGAGAATTCCTTGCGATTGATGACCGTCACATCTTTGAACGAAAAGATCAAATCTCTTCTAGAGGCCACCTTTCTACATCTGAGCGTAGAGGGAGAGGTGGCTTCGGTGACCTACCACAGCAGCGGGCACGTCTATTTCTCCATCAAGGATGATCGCAGTACCCTTCGCTGTGTGATGTGGCGCTCCAACGCGGCGAAGATGAAGTTCCGGCTGGAGAAGGGGGAACACATCGTCGTGGAGGGCTCCATCGGGGTCTATACCCCCCGGGGGGAGTATCAGCTCATCGCCACGCATGTGGAGCCCTATGGGCGTGGCACTCTGGCCCTGGCCTTCGAGCAGCTCAAGAAGAAGCTGGAGGCCAAGGGGTATTTCGACCGGGAGCGTAAACGTCCCATTCCGCGTTTTCCCAAGCGCATCGTATTGGTGACAGCGGCCGGAGGCGCGGCACTGCAGGATATGCTCAAGGTCGCGGCCAAACGATGGCCCCTGGTGGAGATCCAGGTTATCGACGTGCGGGTCCAGGGGGAGGGGGCCGCCGGAGAGATCGCCCGTGGCATCGCCTATGCCGATAGCCTGGGAGCCGACATCATCGTCACCGGGCGGGGTGGGGGAAGCGCCGAGGATCTTTGGGCCTTCAACGAGGAGGTGGTGGCCGACGCCATCTTCGCCGCCAAGACCCCTGTCGTCAGTGCCGTAGGACACGAGGTGGATACCCTGATCTCCGATTTCGTCGCCGATCTTCGGGCGCCGACCCCCAGCGCCGCTATGGAGATGATCCTGCCTGATGGCAACGAACTGCTCTGGAGCTTGGATGAACGCCTGGAGCGGCTGCAACGACGTATGGCCGAGATCCTTCACCGGAAAGAGGAAACTCTGCAAAGGGAACTGGATGCTCTGCGCAGGGCTTCGGTCCTCAACCGTCTCTCCCAGTTGGAAGAGAGTTTCCGGGGTCTGGAACGGGACGCGAAAGAGTGGATGCGCTATCGGCTGGAGCGTTTCGAGAGCGAACGGCTTCCACTGCGTAGATCGATGCTGGAGAGCCTCCAGCGAGTGCTGGAGCGGAAGGAGAGTGCGCTGCGTTCCATGGCAGAGCACTACCGAAGGGTCGATCCGAAGCTCCGCAGCAAGGAGGGGTGGGCTGAGATCACCCGCGGAGGCAAGCGCGTCGCGCTGGAGAGCCTCGAGCCCGGAGAGGAGTTCGAACTCAGCGACGCCCGGGTGAAGCTGAGCGCTCGTTGTCTGGAGAAGTCCTCCCTGTCGTGAGTTACTGGATCCTTTTTTTCAGCGCCTTCGCAGCGGCGACGGTCTTTCCCTTCTCCAGCGAAGCGACCCTCTATTACTACCTGGGAGAGGGGAAGGAACCCTGGCTCTTGCTCCTGGCCGCCGGGAGCGGCAACACCCTGGGGTCTCTGCTCAACTATTGGATCGGACGCAAGGGCGCCGATTGGTTGTTGACCCATGGCAAGATCTCACAGGAGCGATGGGAAAAAAGCGAACGGTTCTTCGGCCGATGGGGTGGATGGAGCCTTTGGCTCAGCTGGGTTCCGGTGATCGGGGACCCGCTGACCCTGGCGGCCGGAGCCCTCCATTACGATTGGAGGAAATTCCTGTTGATCGTGGCGGCCGCGAAATTCGCCCGATATGGCGTGATCCTCTATCTCCCCCATTTCTAACGGTTTTCCACATACTTTTTCGATAAGATTGATGGAAATACTCCTGCAAGGATCGGATGTGGCCTACGGAAAAGTCTTGGGTTTCCTTTTTATCTTCTACGCCCTGGGATGGGCGATCATCGTGAGCTTCTAGGAGAATGATGATGGAGGAGCTGCGAACACTGGCCAGAGAGGCGAAACGGAAGACAGGGGCCTTGTTGCTCTATCTGCTGATGATCCCTTTGCTCTTTTCGTTGATCGTCTCTCTTTTTGGTGGGAACATTCGGCTCTTTCTGTTGAAACTGGGCGGCTTTCTCCTGCTGGGGGTTTCCGCGACGGCCCTCACCCGGGGGATCCGTAACGCCATGGCCTACGAAGAGACGGAGTGGACCCGTGCCCCATCGATCCCATGGAAGATCGTCGGTGCGGTGACGTTCGGGGTGACGATCTTCTATCTGGGGTTCATTGTGGGAGAGAAAGGCGCCGGGATCTCCCTGTTCGCCGCATTGGTGGGAACGGCCGGGATCCTGCTCTATTATGGGATCGATCCCCGCCGGGACAAGGTGCCGGAGCTGGAGGGGATGGATGCCGAACTGCTACTGCAAAGCCTGGCGGAAGCGGAGGATACCCTGGAGTCGATCCGACGTCACAACCGCTCCATCCACGACCTGACCCTCCATCGGGAGATGGAGCACGCGCTGGAAAAGGCGGAGAAGATCCTTCGGGCCATCGAGGCCAATCCCAAACGATTGCGGGAAGCCCGCAAATTCCTGGTGGTCTATATCGACGGGGTCTCCCGGGTCACGGAACAGTACACGGAGTTGGGAGACCGACGCATCGACGAGGAGACCCGCCAACGACTCTATCGGCTCTTGAAGGAGGTGCAGGATCGCTTCGACCGGGAGTTGGAACGACTCCACGAAGGGGAGCGTTTCGAGCTGGACGTCCAGATCGACGCGCTGAGAGAACAGATGAAAAGTTAGTTAGGAAATAAAAGTTGAGAGTTGGGAATTGAGAGGGCTTGAAAAATTCATGTCGCTTAGCCCCGCTCCGAATTCTTGACGCTTGTACGATGGATAAGAGAAAATAGATATTGCTGGGGTGATACCTGATACGAAATTTGAAAGAAAGGGTGGATATGGATGAGAAAACGAAGAGCGAGCTGAAGATCGAGGAGGCGGAGCAGGAGGCTGAATCGCCGATCGTGGAGGAAGAGGGCGAGGAGGAGAAAGTGCTGCGGGCGATGGAGCAGCTCAGACTCGAGGATCGCTCCTCGGTGATCCGTTTCGGTTCCGAAGCCCAGGCGAAGCTCGACGAGATCTCCAACCGGATGCTCGAAGGGGTGAAGAACAAGGAGACCGGCGAAGCGGGGGAATCCCTGAACAAAATGGTGGCCGCGATCCGTGGCTTCGATGTGGAGAGCCTGAACCCAAACAAGAAGTTGAGCTGGTGGGAGAAGCTGCTGGGCAAGGGAGAACCCTTGGCCCTCTTTTTGCAACGATACGAAGAGGTCCGCAACCAGCTGGACGCCATCGCCATGGAGCTGGAACGCCACAAAGCCCAGTTGACGAGGGACCTGGTGGCCCTGGACAAACTCTACGAAGCCAACCTGGACTATTTCCATCAACTGGAGCTCTATATCGAAGCGGGGGAGCGCAAGCTCAAGGAGCTGGAGGAGAAGATCATCCCAGAGTACGAAGCCAAGGCCGCCGACGGGGAGATGCTGGCGGTCCAGGAACTGAGGGAAATCCGGGGGTTCCGGGACGACCTGGAACGACGGGTCCATGACCTGAGGCTTTCCCGGCAGGTGGCGATGCAGGCGCTGCCCAGCATCCGGCTGATCCAGGAGAACGACAAATCCCTCATCTCCAAGATCGACTCGACCCTGGTCAACACCATTCCCCTCTGGCGCAATCAGCTGGCCCAGACGGTGACGATCTTCCGCAGTCACGAAGCGGCGGGGGCTATCAAAGCCGCCGGGGATCTGACCAACGAGCTGCTGGAGGCCAACGCCGAAGGCCTGCGACAGGCCAATGCCGAAGTCCGCACCCAGATGGAGCGGGGGGTTTTCGATATCGAAAGCATCAAAAAGGCCAACCAGACCCTCATCGCCACACTCAACGACTCCCTGCGCATCGCCGAAGAGGGAAAAAAGGCCCGCAAAGCGGCCGTCGAAGAATTGCAAAAAAGCGAGGCGGCTCTCAAAGAGGCGTTGCTGCGGGTGAAAGAGACGAGGGAGGATGTCTCTGCCAAGGGGGAGGCGTTGCCGGGGAAATCGGTCGATAGTCAATAGTCGATAGTCTGCAGGTTAGGAGAGTGGTCCTACGGCTATTTCCCGCTGCGCGCTCTTTTCATCGCTTCGAACTCACTGGGGTCCATCTTTCCATCGCCGTTCAGGTCGATCCGTTTGAAATAGAGATCGTTCTTGAAGGTTTTGGGGTCGATGTGGTTGCGTTTGGCCCGGAAATTCCGGAACTCCTCCGGGGTAACGAAGCCGTCGCCGTTGGCGTCGATGGTTTTGAATGTGATTTTGGATCGGTCTTTCTTTTCGGCTTTTGCAAAGTCCGGCCGGGGAAACTTTTCGAACATCAGGGCGCTGACGGCCCGGGCGTCTTCGGGGGAGAGCGTTCCCTTCATGGCGGGCATGAGGCCGAACTTGTCCATGGAGGCGCAGAGCGCCTTGTCCGGAGAGGGCTGCATGATGTAATCGACCATGAAGACGACCGCCTTCTCTTTGTCGGGATAGCGCTCCTTGACGTGGTACATCACTTCGTCGGCGGGTGGCCCGAGCAGCTTCCCTTTCTCTTCGGGGGCGACCGCTTTGGTGGTGTGGCAGATCATGCAGCGGTTTTTGTAGATGCTTTTGGCATCCACGCTCTGCGCAGCAAGCAGGGCAGATCCCGACAGCGTTAGGATGACGAATAATGAAATGTTTTTCATGTCACTTCCTTTTTTAATCAGAATGTCTGTACGCATTCTATCGGAATCTCAACCTCCCAGATAGGCCTCTTTGACACTTTCGTCGTCGAGGAGTTCCCTGGAAGGGCCTTCGCGGACGATGTGGCCGTTTTCAAGCACATAGGCTCTATCGGAGTGATCCAGCGCCAGGTGGGCGTTCTGTTCCACGAGGAAAATCGTCGTCCCGCTCTGGCGCAGTTGGTCGATCGCATCGAAGATCTCTTCGACGATAACGGGAGCCAGGCCCATGCTGGGCTCGTCGAGAAGCAGGAATTTGGGTCGGCTCATCAGGGCCCGGCCCACGGCGACCATCTGCTGCTGCCCGCCGCTGAGGGTTCCGGCGTATTCGTTGCGCTTCTCTTCGAGAATGGGAAATCGGCGATAGACCTCTTGCAAATCCCGGGCGATCTCTTCCCGATCCTTTCGGATATAGGCCCCAAGGAGGAGATTGTCCTCGACGCTGAGGACCGAAAAGAGCCCCCGTCCCTCCGGCACCTGGGCGATACCGGACTCGACCCGTTTGTCGGAAGGAAGCCGGGTGATCTCCCTTCCCAGGTACTCGATCCGTCCGCTGCGGGGAGTCACCAGCCCGCTCAGAGTGCGTAGCAGCGTCGTCTTGCCCGCTCCGTTGGCCCCGATGAGCGCCACCATCTCCCCTTCGTCGATTCGCAGGGAAAGATCACGGAGGGCTTCGATCTTGCCGTAGTTGACGGAGAGGTTTTCGACAAGGAGAATCATCGATTCTCCTTGTCGAAAAAATTGGAAATGAGAAATGAATTTTTAGTGAGCAGTGAGTAGTGAGCAGTGAGCAGTTTTGGTAAGCATTGCTTCGCAATGCTCCTATCGAAAGGGAGGCAGAACTTCAGTCCCGCAATGCAGGGCTGAAGCCCTGCCTCCCAATGACCAATAACCAATAACCAATGACTTCTCTCGCTGCCGACTGCCGACTGTCGACTGCCGACTAAACTCGAACGACAAAGAGGGGCGAAGCCCCGTTCAAACGACAAACGACTCACCTGTTCCCTCCCAGATACGCCTCGATCACCTCCGGATGGTTTCGGATCTCTTCCGGGGTCCCCTCGGCCAATTTTTTGCCGAAATGCATGACGGTGATGCGGTCGGAGAGTTCCATGACCATCCGCATATCGTGTTCGATGAGGATGACGGTCACTTCGTCGGCGACGACGGTGCGGATGAGTTCGGCCACTTCTGCGGTCTCCTTGGGGTTGAGGCCGGCGACGGGCTCGTCCAGGAGGATCAGCTCCGGGCTGGTGGCCAGGGCTCGGACGATTTCCAGCTTTTTGAGGATGCCGTAGGAGAGATTGCGGGCCTCCTGATGGGCGAATTCCTCGATCCCGATGAGGCTGAGCAGGTGCATCGCCCGGTCCGTGTAGCGTTGTTCATCCTCCAGAAGCTGCCGGGAGCGGAAGAGGGTGGTGAAGAGGCTTTTGCTCATGTAGCGATCGAAGCCCAGCAGAACGTTTTCCAGCACCGTCATCCGGCCGCAGATCTCCAGGTTCTGAAAGGTACGGCATACACCTCGATAGACCAGCTGGTCGGTTGGGGTGTTGGTGATGTCGGCCCCGTCGAGCCAGACGCTCCCTTCGTCGCAACGGTAGACCCCGCTGATCATGTTGACCAGGGTCGTTTTCCCCGCTCCGTTGGGGCCGATAACCGCATGGATATGCCCCTTGGCCACCCGGAAACTGATGTCGTCCACCGCCGTCAGGCCGCCGAAGCGTTTGGTAAGGTTGCGGATTTCAAGCATCTTTTTCCTCCCGTTGGGAGGAGAAACTAGTAACTAGTAACGAGTAACTAGTAATTTTTGTATGCGTTGCTATGCAACGCTTTTTTTTGTAGAGGTGGGACTTCAGTCCCGCAATGCAGGGTGGAAGCCCTGCCCCCCAATGACCAATGACCAATGACCAATGACTACTCTCACTGCCGACTGCAGACTGCCGACTGCCGACTTTTTCCAATAAACCAATACACCAGTAACCAATAACCAAATTCATCCCCTTCTCCTCCACCGATCGAACAACGAAACGATCCCCTTCGGCATGAAGATCATCACTCCGATGATGATGGCGCCGTAGATGAGGGTCTGGTAATCCTCGAAGGCGGTGAGGAACTGGGGGAGAAGGGTGAGAATCACCGCACCGATGACAGCGCCATAGAGGCGGCCCATGCCACCGAGAACCACCATGACCACCAGTTCGATGGAACGGTTGAAGCCCGCTTCCTGGGGGGAGATGAACCCGGAGAAGAAGGCGTAGAGGCTGCCGGCGAAGGCGGCGATGACGACGGAGAGGACGAAGATGAGGCTTTTGTAGTGGGCGACTTTGACACCGACGCTGGCGGAAGCCTTTTCCGAGTCGTGGAGGCTGCGCAGAATTCGTCCCAGAGGGGAGTCGATGAGATTTTCGGCGAGCCAAAGTAGGGCCAGCAGATGCAGGGCCGCCAGGAGATACCACTCCCAACTCTCGGTGAACATATGACCGAAGAGGCTGAAGCTCTCCACACTCATCCCGTCGGTACCACCCGTGAGCTCCTCCTCGTTGTTGAGGACAATGGAGATGATGATCCCCACCCCCAGGGTTGCCATAGCGAGGTAGTGGCCGTGGAGGCGGAGGATGGGGCGGGCCAGGAGATAGGCGAGCAGCGCCATGATCCCCAGAGCGACAGCGATGGAGAAGAGGGGAGAGAGGCCGTAGTTGCCCGTCAGAATCGCTGCAATGTAACCTCCCAGCCCCGCGAAAGCGCCGTGGGCCAGACTGATCTGTCCGGCGTATCCCATGAGCAGATTGAGCCCCACGGCGATCATGGCGTTAAAAAGGGCGAGGATCGCGATCTCGAAGTAAAAGTCATTGCTCAAAGTAAAAGGGACAATGGCCAGAACCGCGGCGAGAAAAGCGAGGGAGGGCTTGAGGTTCCAGCGCTGCGCGAACGTTCTCATACCCGCTGGGCTCCCACCTGGCTGAAGAGACCGCCGGGCTTGAAGAAGAGGATCAGCAGCATGATGATGAAGGCGACGGCATCTTTATACTCCGAAGAGAGATAGCCTGCCACCAGCGCCTCCATGATTCCGAGGACCAGGCCGCCCAGGACCGCGCCGAAGGGGTTGGAGAGGCCGCCGGTGATAGCAGCGGCGAAGCCCTTGAGCCCCAGCATGATCCCCACTTCGTAGTTGGTGGAGGTGATGGGGGTCAGGAGGATCCCGCCGACGGCAGCGATGGCGGCGGCGAGGGAGAAGTTGAGCATCAGGATCTTCTTGAGGTTGATTCCCATGAGCCGGGCGGCGTCGGCGTCGACCGAGACGGCGATCATCGCCTTGCCGGTGCGGGTGCGGCGAAAGAAATACCAGAGCAGCGCCACGATAAGGATCGAAAAGAGAATGACCAGCAGCGCCTGGTAGGTCAGGACCGCTCCGAAGATCGTGAAGTGCCCCTCCCCGAGGATCGGAGGCAGGGTATGGAGCTCCTTGTCGAAGACCACCTCCGCCGCCCCCCGCAGGAAGATGGCGTAGCCCAGGGTCAGAATGATGAGCGACTCCTGGGAGCTGTCTTTGGAGAGGTCGGTGAGTTTCCATAGCAAAATCCCCAGGATCGCCGTCAACAGAATCGCCAGGAGGTAGGCCGGCAGATAGGGAACCCCACCCGCCAGAAGAAAGACCATGATCATCCCCCCGGCCATGACGAACTCCCCCTGGGCGAAGTTGATGATCCCGCTGGAGTTGTAGATGACGGTAAAGCCCATCCCCACGAGAGCGTAGACGAAACCGACGGTGATGCCGGTGAGGAGGAAGGCGAAAAGCTCTGTCATTTTTCGCTCCTGAGAGCGAAAAATGAGTGAGGAGTGAGGAGTGAAGAGTGAGGAACCGAAAGCTTCGCTTTCGAATGGTGAATGGTGAATGGTGAATGGTGAATGGTTTCGGTTTGCGTTGCCTGGCTGCGCTTCCTGCTATAAGAAGGAGGCGGGATTTCAGTCCCGCATGCAGGGCTGAAGCCCTGCTCCCAATGACGAGTGACCAATGACCAATGACTCTTTTCTTGCGACTTGCGACTTGCGACTTGCGACTGCGCCACAGGCGTCCCTAATACACCAAT
>JALWPZ010000225.1 GCA_026994745.1 Campylobacteraceae bacterium
AGCCCAACGAGTGCGCCAAATGGGTCAAGGACAATGTGGAGGAAAACCTCCTCGTCCTGGGCAACCACGATGGAGTCGCCGCATCTACCAACATCCACCATACCGTCCAGACTATCCAGCAGAGATATTGGCCCATCACCATCTGGACGTGGCTGACGCTCGACCCACGGCACCGCGAGTGGTTTCTCACCTGGCACAGAACAAGAAAACTCGAAACGCCGCTTGAAGGGGGCAGTTTTACCCTGTTTCACGGCAGCCTGGCCGGAGGAGTGGACGGACGGCTCGACTTTCGGAGCGCGGCACAAAGGGATATGGACGACAGACGCCTGCGCACTCACTATGGCCTGTTCGGGCATACTCACTATCAGGGGTACTTCGAGGAACAATGGAACAACAGGGTGAAGATGCTCTTGACAGCCCCTGACGGTCACGGGGAGCGCACTTCATTGATGTTCAGGGGAAAAGCGGTGCAAGTGATCATGGTAAACGAATGGCAGCCGCTCCCCAGACACAAGGCCCTCTTCAACCCAGGAAGCGTAGGACAGCCCCGCTATCCCCCACAATTTCAAGGGTCGGGGATTCGGAGTGATTATCGGGCCTCCTATATGCTCATCAGAATCCGTAGGGACAGGGGAGAGTTCTGCTTCCGACGGGTGGATTACGACGTGGACAAGACGGTACGCCAATTACGTCAAATACAGTGGCCCACTCCCCAATCCAAAACCGGCAGCGACATCCTCCACGGCAGGGAATTACAGGCTCTATCCGCGCCGGCCAAGAAGCGGCTGCGAGAGATTTGGGAAAATGGCCAGGAGGAACTCAGAGGGTTGGTAGATGGTGTTCTGGTGCCACTCCTGTACCAGAAAATGGGGACCGATGCCAAATAAGATTGCAGATCTCCCAATCATTCGCTCGCTCACCATCAGGCAAACCATAGGAGACTAATTGAAGAGATGAAGAAACTAACACGCCTATCCTCACCACAGGCTGCACCGTTCCTCGTCATTTGGAGCATTATACTGCCCTTGACGATATTCCTATGGACATCCAGTGCAACAGCGCAAAGTATCAACGATAACGAAAGTGTGGCAATACTGATACTGATTGATGAGTCAGGAGGTGTGAGCGGGGCTTGTAACGGTGTCCCTGAAAGCAAAGTGTTTGTTGTGGATGAAGAAGAGAAACGGTACCAAATAGCAAGATTCATGTTGTCGTTACTCAGTGCATATCCAAACAGTGGCATCAACGTAAAGGTGGGAGTGACCCAGTTCGCAGGCAAAGTTAACTCCTTGCCAATAGTTTCCACCTCTAAGTTGGACGTGGCGGAATATACGAGTTACCTTAAACCAGCCACGGATATGGACCCATGCCACACTAACTACGAAGCCTTAAAAACATCAATAGAAGCACTATCTCAAGAGGAAGTAGACAAACGCATCCTGATACTGATAACTGATGGCTCACTGCGAGGCGATGAAGCAGCCATCCAATACGAGTATCAGCACACTCAGACAGGGGATGCAATAAGAAACTACCTGACGTCACCAAAGGAACCGGGACGGCAGGACGTGGACATATATGTGTACCTGCTGGGCAAAGGAAGATGTTACAGCGAAAACGACTGTGGACTCGACGAGCGGGAATACAAGTTCAGGCGTGACGACATAGGCAAGTGGATAGGGTGGGACAACCCAGAACACCAACCCGAAAACCAATTATCAGGAACTACTATTCGTCTCATCAGGTTGCTAGATGAAGAACATCCGCTTCAAGCCCTGACCGACCTTCTGAAAAGCATCAACGAGAATCTGATACCTGAAAATGGACACTGGCTCCTCGAAGAGCAGGCTGATATGACATTGCCGGGGGCTTGCACGTATGTAACAATCCTCGGAGTATCCGCAGGAGGAGAGAAAGGCCCAAAGGAATGCATTGACATACGAGATGATGGCCATAAAATTACTAACCTGGCAGTCAGTTCCGACGACCGGATTCCCTCCCTGATTAAATGGGATATTACTGTCCATCCAATCCAACTCGGATGCCAACAACACAAGTGGACTATACAAAACAATTGTTCCGAGGATGGGTTTCAAATTTATTACTGGTGGGACTGGGACCCTGAAGGCAACGATATCGGATTAAACTTAGATGCCTCGTCTGTCGTGGTGATGAATGATGCTCCTCCGGTCATCACAGCATCGGTGAAAATAAATCACATTAACAGTGATAATCGATGGGAGATAGTGAATACCGGATGCTATACAATGCGTTTTGAAATAGCCGGAGCAATTAACTACTCGGAAGCCCAATTGGTAAAGTCTGACACCGTAAAAACCGAAGTTCGCGTTCAAAAGGAATGGGACTGCTCTAACAGTTTTCCCTTCATCGTAACTGCCACCCTCATACGCAGAGAGGAAGACGGTATCAAGGTAATGACTACGACAAGCACATATGGAACATTAATTTTTATGCCGTATTTAGTGGAAGAAAGCATAAAGTATGGCAAGGGCGACGACAACGCATCAACAGTCATGACCATACCAATAAGATACGCGCCAGATATCTGCAAACAGACACCTAGTCAAACATTTACCATAACAACCACAAGGGGAATAGACCAAATCCATAACACCAAGAACGACGACGGCGTATGTCCGGACCCACATATTAAGCAGGTCATAAGTCCCGGAACAAATGGAAACTGGATACAAAGAGACAGAGCAACAGTAGAAACACGAGTAGATGGCGATACGATGATATACATCGTAAAACTATCCTCATCAGATTCGTCTAATATGAAAGGGTACCTAGAATGCGGATACAATGCCATCTACATACCGGAACCAATAAAAGCGTATGTCCCCATTTCACAGCCACCACCGGTAGCAGCATGCGGCGCTCCTCTTATTTGTATCCCAATAGCGGCGGTGGGCCTATTACTTATTGTGCTCCTCTTACGAGCAAAACAGTGACCAACAAGGTACGGCCTTATAACTTGTGGCTGTCATAGAGAAACGTGACGCCTCGAGACACGATCATACGAGACAGGGAGGAATAATGAAACTCTTCGAGTGGTTTTTGCCAAAGTCGAAACGGACGCTATGGATATGGGTATTGCTGTTAGGTCCCACTATGTGGTGCTACTACGGGTGCGGGAATTTAGGATATACCGGAGTCGAGACGTGGTACAACAAGCAAAGGGTCTGGAAATCCAGCGGGACAGTATGCAACGATGATGAGACTTCCAGCGAGGGGAAGAACTGCGATGAAATAACATTGTTTCTCCCCAACTACGTCGCCAACTTCATGGCCAGCGAAGCGGAGATATCCTACAAGAACACAGCCCCACGGGATGCCGTGATCATCAGGTTAGAATTGCTACCGAATGAGTCCGATGATATAAGAATATGTGCGTCTGGACAGAAACCCTGTCAGAGTTCCGTTGTGTTGAGAGATATCCCACCAGGCAGCGAGACGAAAGTAAGTTTCTCGATTCGCATCTCAGGAGACAAAAAAGGACAACAATTCAGCCCCCAAGTCTTTATCAATAACAAAAAGGTCACGCTGCTTTACAGCGACATCAAGGTTACTTGGGATCCTTTCAAAAGATTTCGGCTATGGGTTGTTGACATGTTCCTATTGCCGCCAGCATCCAACCTAGTTATACCACTGTGGTTATGGTTATTGGTCATACTAAGCGAGACGATGACAGAAGGGAACGACGAACAAGAATTAACCACCGGTCATACCGAGCAAGAGAACGGCTGTGATAACCAAAGAAACGACCAAGAAACACTCAATATAGTGAAGAGAACCCTCAATGCGGTGAAAAAGAAAATCAATTACTTGGTAGCCAGTATACCTATAGTGAATAGAACCCTCAATATAGTGAAGAGAACCCTCAATGCGGTGAAGAAGAGAATCCAGGGCAATTACTTGATAGCCGGTCTATCTATTATAGAGATATTGGTCGGCACTTGGCTATTACTACCTATATGGTCACTGAGAATAGTGACAATTGTCGCTGTAATGTTATCCATCTTTGCACCGGTGTTTGTTACAAACTGGAAGGACAACAGGGCAATCCACAACAAACATGAGTGAGTAACAGGAACACATCCAACGCGAAAAGGAGACACGCATGAGGCTCGAAAAAATCAACCACTGGGTCAGGAACCTGTTCATCGGATTGTCGCTCATCGTTATGACAACGGGGGCAGTGACTGCTTGCCAGCGGTCAACGACCACCCCACATCAGGAAACACAGCCACCGCTAGGGGAAACTCCGCCGCCGTTGGAAGGCACGCTTTCCATCGAAAGAAGGATCGAGCCGCCGTCCCTCATCCCGGGACAGGAAGTATGTGTCCAACTGTCGCTCCGAGGAGAACAAGCGGACGATTGTCACGGTATCCCCGCCCGTCCGGTGGACATGTTCCTCGTGTTCGACATCTCTATCAGCGCCGAGGACGGCTGGGAACACACTGTGCAACTGACCGACCAATTGATTGACTACCTCTCTCGTTCCGTCTACACCAACCCGACGGCCCCACCGGCATTCTCACAAATGGGGCTGATCAGCAGCCATCGTCATGGAGCCGAGTTACTTCAAGGGCTGACTAACGACTATGATCAGTTGCATGCAGGAATCAGCGCACTTAAACCGGCAGGCGACACCAAAATAGCATTCGGCATTCGAATGGCAATCCAAGAGTTGACAGAAGCCGGCAACGATCACGCTAAAGCGATCGTGCTGATGCTCCATGATGACACGGTATTCAAAAACAGCGCCAGGGAGGCCATAGAGGAAGCGAAGGCAAAATCCATATCGGTATACCTGGTAGCGAACAGCCAGGGAATAGATGAAGAGGATCAAATAACCATAGACGTCGCAGCCGACTACGTGCCGCAAGAGCGGGTTTATCTGGACCCCACGGCAGAAGACCTATATGAGTTATTCATCAACGCCACCGATGGCTGGACAGACCTGGCAGCAGCCGGAGTCCACGTCGTGGAAAGTTTCACCCCCGCCGGGGCCCTGGAAGTCTTCGACGTGGAAGGCCCCAACGGGCATGCAGAGGCCGGCCAAGTGGTATGGGACATCCCACAGGTCCCGGTGGGAGAGAGCGTTGAACTCTCCTACTGCTTCCGCACAAACGGCTCCGCCGGCGACACCATCAGTTTCGCCGACAACCTGGCGTGGCTGGACTGTAACGGATACCCACATGGCACCACCCCCGAACTGATAGCGACTGTAGAGGCGGCGATACCCACCAACACTCCCCAGGTCGTGGTCATCGGGACACCGGGGGCCTCCACACCCACCTCATCATCGCCAGTCTCGATCACCGTACCCAGCGGCCCTACGGGGACTCCCACCCCGATTCCCACCGGCGGGCTATACCGCCAACTACGAATCGCCTTCATCGGACTCCCCGGCTGGCTTCGGTGGATACTACTGGCGCTCCCGATATTGGCACTGTTAGCATTCCTCTGGTGGTGGTTGAGGCGAGATAGAAGCGCACCCCCATCACCACGGCTACCGAGCAGGCCCCCCAAGCGACAGGTGGAGGAAAAGACCGGCCCTGGAATCAAAAAGGAGCCGCCAAAACTTCCACCCAGGCACGACGTGATTACCGAATGGCGTCCCAAGGAGGTAGTGAAAGACGCCCGCGGGCAGGAACTCACCCTGTGGATCAGGCCGCAAGCCAACACCGTCGAAGAGAAACTTTCCAGCGAACCAAAAGTAAAATTGGTCATCCGTGTTGACGAAGGCGAACACAAAGTAGGAATCGGACGCGCCGAGATGGTGATTCGCTGGGAGGAAAAATCCGACCTCCTAACTCGGGAAGCCCCCCCTGGGCGTCAGGTGCGTCTAGCTGAACTGGAAGTGAGTAAAAAGGCACGCCTACGCGGCATAGAGAAAATACTACTACAACGGATCGAGTCCCTGGCACGCCAGCACAAGGCCCAAGAGATAATATATGCCAAATCCCCATCTGACGAACTGCGAGAACTTTTACAGCAAGCAGGTTACCGTCCCGATGATGATAGCGGAGTGTGGCACAAAACACTGCCGCAGTCCAATAGTTCCGAACACCGGACGCGGCAAGACGAAAAGGGAGGAGGGTAACACATGTCACGCACACTGCTCGGCCTGCTAACTCTGGTAATTCTCGTAACGCTCCCTTCCGGGCCCACCTGGGCACAATCGCCGCCCACCGTCACACCCGACAGCATCGAACTCACCCTCGAACCCGGAGATTGCAGCGACGCGACCGTGACGGTCACGCTGGGGGAAGCTCCTGCTCCTATGCTGGACGTGGTGCTGATGATAGACGTCACCGGCAGCATGAACGAAGTAATCAACGGCGTCACCCGCAGCGCAGAGCAGATTGTCACCGATATCCGCTCCCTGGTTCCAGACACCTCTTTCGCCCTGATGACGCTGGCCGACTATCCGGCCTTTGGAGGCTCGGACACCGATTACCCTTACCAACTGGATCAGGACTTCACCCAGGACAGCGCCACCCTCCAGAACGCCCTGATGCGCATATCGCTGGCGGACGGAGGTGATAACCCTGAGTCGTACCTGAGAGCACTGTACGAATCCCAAAACCTGAACTGGCGGGACGGCTCGCGACGCATCGTCATCCTTTTCGGCGACTCGTTCCCCCACGACCCCGACCCCGGCCCAGACGAGATAGAAGAGACGGCCGACGACATCGCCAGCGACGACCTATTCACTGACCTAGCGGCCAACAACATCACCGTACTAGGAATCTACACCAACGACGACGTAGCGGACTTCTACCAGACGCTGGCGGTACAAACCGGCGGCCAGGCTTTCCACTTGAGCGACACCGGAAACGTGGCCCAGGTGGTACAGAACTTGATGACCGGCACCCTGTCCAACATCCGCACTCTGACACTGTCACCCACTACTCCCGGAGAAGGATGGCTACAGTGGCAACCGACCGCCTATAACAACACCCCCCCGGGCGAGACGCGGGAGTTCGACGTGTCCCTATGCGTCCCACAGGATACCGCCGGAGGGGACTACAACCTAAACCTTACGGTGACCGGAGACGGAGCCACAATAGGAACCATCCCGGTCATCATCCATGTACCCAGCCTCCCGACGGCTACGTCTCCACCAGCCACGCCCACTGTCACCACGCCCTCACCAGAGGAACGCGGAGGAGAAGGAGGAGACGCAGAGGTTGGAGCGCCACCGCTACCCAGTTTCCAATGGTGGTGGGTGCTGGCCCCGATAGTGCTTTTGGCACTACTGGGCCTACTGTGGTGGCTGCTCAGCCACCGCCCGGCCAGAGCGGACATACCCAGACCACCCACAAGACCGGATTACCCTTCAGTCCCCAGACCGCCAATGCGGAAAGAGCCTCCTCGTGGCCCCAGACCGTCCGACATCACTCATGGCAAGCCGCGCAAGTGGAAAAAATAATCTCCCTCAAGGACATCACAGAACAAGAACCTAACGGCGGAGGACGATATGTGGGAGATAATCGTTTGGTTGCTGGACGGGATCAGAAACAAATTGGGAGAGCGTCGGAACACCAATGAGGCCAGGGAGAGTTACCTAAACTACATCCTCCACGAAAGCGAGATGCTGGGTAACGACTGGCTTGGCGGAGAAGAGCGTCTCCACTTGGAAACCGAACGGGCCTTCATCCCAGTCCGCCTGGCAGGCAGCGACGGCCACCCGGTCAGCCTAAACACCGTGCTAGCCACCAAAGACAGGGTAGTGATTAAAGGCCAGGCCGGCGCCGGCAAGACTTCGCTGGCCCGCTTCATCACCCGAATCATGGCGATGGATATGCTCAAGCCCAAGAGGCACCAACGGCTCTCACGCGAACGGCTCGGCATTGAGCCTCTTTTTCCGATTCTGGTGACACTGAGAGAGTGCGGCGATAACAAAAGTGTGCAAGAAGTGATGTTCTCGGACACCGGCTTGCCGCGTGAGTACGTGGAAGAAAAATTGAAAGAAGGAAAAGCTCTCATCCTGTTCGACGGCCTGGATGAAATCTCCGACCCACAGAGGCGCACCGGCATCTTGAAGGAGATTAGGAAACTGACCAACCGCTACCGCTCAGATTCAGATAGCCACACCAACCACTTCTTGGTGACGACCCGCCCGGTGGGATACGACCACAGGATTCTAGCCGGCGGAGGCTACTCCCTATACACCCTTATGGAACTGTCTCCCGACCAACAGCGGGAAATGATTCATCGCTACTACGAACTATGGGCAGAACGCCTACACAATGACAACTGGGACGTAATGGCAGAGGAGTTAGTCCAACAACTGGACGACGTCCCAGGACTCTCACCGCTTAGAGGCACCCCCCTACTACTGGCCCAGATAGCCCGGCTGCATTTCGAGGGCAAATCGTTGCCCAATCGTCGCCACAAACTGTACGAGCAGTGTATCCGAAACCTGATTGAGAGAAGAGTGGACTACGTAGACTCGGCCGAGGTGGACAAATGGCTCTCTGTCTTGGGCGAACTGGCTTTCGCAATGCACGAAAGCGAGAGCAATGAGTTCCCATACGCAAGGACCCATCAAGTAGTATCGAAGGCACTACGTCGCTACCACGGAGAGAACCTAGTTGCTTCTGAGACCGATTACGTCATCGGGCGTATGGAAAGCGAATGGGGGCTGTTAGTGAACACTAGCGCAGGCTCCCGTTCCCAAGCGCGGTACAGTTTCATCAACTCGGTATTCCGCGAGTACCTTGCCGCCTATGCTGCCTCCCGTTATCCAGATACTTACTGGGAAACACTCCGCGCCCACCTGCATGACGACTGGTGGAAAGAAGTTGTCTTCTTGTACACCGCCATGCCGCTACCTGAGCAACGCACCACCGTCACACCGTTAGACATGGTGATAGACGAACTGATAAACTCACAGGCACCAGTGCCCGACAAGTGGATCACGATAGGCCGCTTGCTTTCCAATGAACCCCAGGACCGCCCCCATAAACATCACGACAACATAGTCAACAATCTCCAAAGACTATCCTACGGCACAGACGACATTCAAATAGAGGCTTTAGAAGCCCTCTGTCAGATCAAACCGGATGGAAGCAACTTCGTGTTAGACCGCATCCTGGGACGCTCTGGGCCTTTAGATCAAGAACAAATAATGTCAACGATCAGGCGGATGACCGACCCTGGGGCACGCCACCATCTACGGGAGGCACTTCTATCAGCCCTCAACGAGCGACCTAAAATAAGGGAACGGGTCATATTAGCCACAGCGTTGGGTCAGGTTGACGACCCACGTCCAGGCCGTCTGGCAGACGTGACCCACCTACTCAAACGCAAAGGAACGACACGAACGATGATTGGCAAATACCCCGTCACCAACGCCGAGTATGCCGCTTTCGTCACGGAGAAAGGCTGGACCACACCTCCCCACTGGCGCGGAGAAGGGTACGATCCCACCATCGCCAACCATCCTGTCGTCAATGTCTCTTATGAAGACGCCCTAGCCTATTGCGAATGGATGAGCAAAAGGACAGGCTACCGATACCGCTTGCCGACAAGAGAGGAATGGGAATTAGTCGCCACAGGAGGGGAAAACATCTTGTTCCCGTGGGGGAACCGATGCGACCAGTATTACTGCAACTGGCGAAACAACGAAAAAGGCACCACGCCGGTGGGGATTTACTTCGAGGGTAAAACCGATTGCGACGTATTCGACATGCTCGGCAACGTCTGGGAATGGACTCAAAGCCAGACCGGCGGAAGCCAAGTGCTGAAAGGCGGCGCCTGGGACACGATGGACCTGGACCAACACGGCATACGGATAGAACGACAGGAGCCGGCCCCTACGCGCAATGCTAACATCGGCTTCCGCGTACTCGTTGAAAAGAGCAAATCCTAACATCACCAGGCACAAACATACCACTAAGGAGCCACACTATGCGTTCTCGTCCACCATCACGCAGACCAACACCTCGACGGCCATCCCGCCCCCGGAGAGAGCGGCGCACCGTTCCAAGTCGCTCGCCGAGATACAGACGCAGCCGCGACACCGGCTTCCAACTGCCCTCCTGGGGCTGGATTGCTGCCATAGTCGGCGGAGTGATAATCCTGGCAGCAGGAGTGTTTTTCGCCGTATCCGCTCTGAGCGGAGACAAACAAACCACAGCAATCACGCCTTCCATCCCTCCCACCACCACGGCGATACCAGACGAAACGCCCACTGCCTCCACTGCTACCGCGACGCCTCCCACTGCCACCACATCCCCCCCCACCTCTGTGCTACGCACCGAACCCGACATACCGGCTCTTCAGCAATTCATGCACGTCCTTGTCAACGACGACCGCAAGAGCAACGGTCGCAGCGAACTTGGATGGGATAGCACCGCCGCCAGCGCAGGATTGCTTCATGCCAAAGAGATGGCTCGTTACAACTACTTGAGCCACTGGGACCTGGATGGGCACGGCCCAGATTATCGCTACTCTATGGCCGGGGGATTGGACTACGTGATGGAAAACGTCTACATTTACACCCATACTCCTGGTATGGAGCCCTCCACGAAGGAAGGATGGCAGGACCTGATCCGCCAGGCCGAGCAGGCTCTCATGGATAGCCCTGGACATAGAGCCAACATCCTCACACCGGAGCACACCCACGTTGGGATCGGCATCGCCTACGAAAGCGACGCTTCTGGCTGGCGGCTGACGATTGCGCAGGAATTCATCAACAAATACCTGACGCTTCAGCCTGTCCCCCACAGAGTATCATTGGGTGACACGGTCACCATATCGGGAAAAGTCACTTCCGGCAACCTGAGCGACCTGCTCATCAACCTGGCCTATGAACCCTTCCCCGCCCCGATGAGCGTTGATGCCCTCAACAACACCAGCACTTACTCATCCCCTGCCGAAACCTACGACGATATGCTGCTGGACGTGGATTCCTCCGGACGGTTTGAACAAGAAATAACTCTCGATTACAGCAGCCAACCCGGGCTTTACCACATCAGAATCTGGGGCAACATCGAATCAGGAGAGCAAATTCAGGTCTCAGACATAGTCATCGAAGTGCAATGACACACCGATAGGCCAACGAGCGGCCCAACGGCCGCCAGCCTGGTCGCTCACTCCGGGAGATAGCATGACCCTCGTCTACCTGGCCCTCGCCTGGCACGGCGGCATCGCCCTGGCCCAGGCCCTGCGCCCATCCTGGCCTCACCTCCTGCTCCCGACCCTGGCCGCACTCCTGGCCTTCACCCTGTGGCGAGACGAGCCCCGCGTCCGCCTGGGGGCCGTCTGCCTGCTGACCCTGACCCTGGGCGCGGCCCGGCTGCTCCTCGCCCTCCCCCACTTCGACGAGACCTCCCTGGCGACCTACAACGACAGCGGGTGGGTAACGTTAGAAGGCGTCGTCGTCGGCGAGCCGGACGAGCGGGCCCACTACGTCAACCTGCGCCTGCGAGCCGACCGCCTCACACTCCCCGACGGACGTACCCTGCCGGTCGAGGGGCTGGTACTGGTCAAAACCGACCGTTACCCCCAGCACTTCTACGGCGAGCGGCTCCGGGTCTCCGGCTCCTTGGAGACGCCCCCCGTCTTCGAGGACTTCTCCTACCGCGAGTACCTGGCCCGTCAGCGCATCTACTCCCTCGTCCGTCGCGCCCGGGTGGAGACCCTGGCGGAGAACCAGGCCAACCCTTTTCTGTACCACCTCTTCCGCTTCAAGCGGCACGCCCAGGCCACCATCGCCCGTATCCTGCCGGAACCCCAGGCCGCACTCCTGACCGGCATCCTCCTCGGCGTCGAGACCGGCATCCCCGCCGACCTGATGGACGACTTCGCCGCCACCGGCACCACCCACATCATCGCCATCTCCGGATTCAACATCACCATCATCGCCGGCATCTTCGCCGTCCTCGCCCGCCGACTCTTCGGCGAACGGCGGGCCGTCTGGGTCGCCATCGGCGGCGTCCTGGTCTACACCATCTTCGTCGGCGCGTCGGCGGCCGTCGTCCGCGCGGCGATTATGGGCATCATCTACCTCTGGGGCCAGCACCTCGACCGCCCCACCTTCGCCCCGGCCTCCCTCGCCGCCTCCGCCATCGTGATGACCGCCATCAACCCCTACACCCTCTGGGACGTCGGCTTCCAACTCAGCTTTGCCGCCACCATCGGCCTGGTGCTCTACACCGACCCGCTGGAACAGGCCTTCGAACGCGCCCTGACCCGCCTTACCTCCGCCGACCTGGCCCACAAAATCATCAGCCTCATCAACGAGGCCCTCATCGTCACCCTCGCGGCCCAGATCACCACCACCCCCATCATCCTCTACTACTTCGGGCGGCTCTCCGTCGTGACCCTCCTCACCAACTTCCTCATCCTTCCGGCCCAATCAATGGTGATGATCGTCGGCGGCCTGGCCGCCATCCTGGGGCTGATATTCCTCCCGCTGGGGCAGATAGTCGGCTGGATCGCCTGGCTCTTCCTCACCTACACCATCGAGGCCGTCCGGCTGACGGCGCGAATCCCCTACGCCTCGCTCCCCGTGCGGATGAGCGCGGCGATGGTCTGGGGCTACTACTCCCTGCTGGCCCTCGCCACCTGGTGGCGCAGCCAACCACCCGACCGGAGAAATGCCATGCTGGACAGACTCACATCCCATTTGGAGACGAAAGTACTCTTCGGGATCTCCGCCGTCCTTCTGCTGCTGGCCGTCTCCGCCTACCGCGCCCTGCCCGACCGTCGGCTGCACGTCGTCGTGATGGACGTCGGTCAGGGAGATGCCATCTTCATCCAGACCCCCAACGGGCGGCAGATGCTCGTGGACGGCGGCCCCGACGAAACCGTCCTGCTCGCCCAACTGGGGCGTCAGATGCCGTTCTGGGACCGTTCCCTCGACGTGATGCTGCTCACCCACCCAGACTCCGACCACATCACCGGCCTGGTGCCGGTACTGGAACGCTACCGCGTGGACACCGTCATCTTTCGCCAGACGGATCACCAATCCGCCGTCTACGACTACTGGCAGCAACTCCTCTCGACCGAGGGCGCGGCTGTCTATCGGGGGGAAACCGGCCTACAGATCACTTTGGATGAGGGAGTGGGTCTGACCGTCCTCCATCCGGGGGCAGAACTGGTCAGCGGCACCGAAGCGGACGGCAACAACAACTCCGTCGTCACCCGCTTGACCTACGGGACACTGTCCGTTCTCCTGCCGGGGGACATCGAGGCCGAGGTAGAGCACCAACTGGTGCAGAGCGGGACGCCGTTGGCGAGCACCATCCTAAAAGTCGCCCACCACGGCAGTTGCACCTCCACGACCGAGGAGTTCCTGGCGGCCGTCCGTCCGCAGATCGCGGTCATCAGCGTGGGGGCGGACAACCACTTCGGCCATCCCTGCGACGAGGTACTCGAACGGCTCCAGGCGTTTGGGGCGCAAGTCTATCGCACCGACGAGGACGGCACCGTCGAAATCACCAGCGACGGTGCGCAAATGTGGATCGAGACGCAAAAACAATAAAGTCCCTTGGCGATGACCTACTCTCCCAGGGGGTCGCCCCCCCAGTACCATCGGCGCTGGCGGGCTTAACTTCCGGGTTCGGGATGGGACCGGGTGTACCCCCGCCGCTAAAATCACCAAGG
>JALWPZ010000226.1 GCA_026994745.1 Campylobacteraceae bacterium
AGACGGTCCACCTCTCCATCCCCGCGGGGATCGACAGCGGCAACCGCCTCCGGGTCCCGGGGAAGGGAAACGAGGATCGCGACGGACGCCGAGGGGATCTCTACATCCTGTTCATTGTAGAGGAGGACGAGCATTTCGTACGGGAGGGGAACAACCTCTACATCGAGGTCCCCGTCTTCTTCACCCAGTGCGTCTTGGGAGAGGAGATCAAGATCCCTTCCCTGGAAGGCGAGCTTCCCCTGAGTCTGAAGCCCGCCACCAGGGATCGGGAGCAATTCGTCTTCCGGGGGAAAGGGGTTCCCGATGTCCACGGGGGCCGACGGGGGGATTTGATCGCACAGATCAAAATGATCCTTCCCAACAAGCTCAACGAAGAGCAGAGAGAACTGCTGGAGAAACTACAGGAGAGCTTCGGCCTGGAGAGTCACCCCCACAAGAGTACCTTCGAAACGGCGTTCGATAAGATCAAAAAATGGATCAAAGGAAAATAAGAGATTGATTCGATCGGCTCGGGGGCCGATCCGGAAGCGGGAGCTTCCGTTTCTTCTGGGGCCTGCTTACTTGGCTACCGCATCCTTGACGGATTTTCCGAACTTGAATTTGGGGGCCGTATGGGCGGGCTTGGTATAGGTCTTGTCGGTTCCGGGGACCTTTCCGCTCTTCTCGGGAACTTCGGCGGTGCTGAAGGTTCCAAATCCTACGAGGGTGACACTCTTCTTCTGGGTCAGCGCTTCGGTGACCGCTTCGGTGAAGGCCTTGATGGCTTTCTCGGCAGCCGCCTTGCTCTCGTATCCACCCTTCTCTTTGACCAACTCGACGAACTCTGCTTTTGTCATGCGTATCCTTTTGATTATTGATTGCGTATCAATTATAGGTATGCAAATCTTATATCTACATTAAAGAATAGGGAATGAATCGGATAAAAGGGGCAATCTATGGGTAGTTTCTACTCATCTTTGCAGTTTTCGTAAAAAAAAGGATTGGAAAATATGGAGAATATGGTGCGGCAGAGAGGATTTGAACCTCCACGGGCTTGCGCCCACCAGCCCCTCAAGCTGGCGTGTCTACCGTTCCACCACTGCCGCAGTGAGAACGTTTTTCTAACGTGGGCGGAATTATATCCGCCCTACGCTTAATGGACTCTTAGCCGAGGAAGGGGTTGGCGTAGAGAGCGATCAGCGCAATAACCAGGGTATAGATAACCTGGGCTTCGATCATCGCCAGGGCGATGAACATGGTGGTCATGAGCTTTCCTCCCAGACCGGGGTTGCGGGCGGTACCGGCGATGGTGGCAGCGGCGGTGTGACCCATACCGACAGCGCCACCCAGGGCGGCCAGTCCCAGACCGACACCAGCGGCAACAACGGAATAGGCCTGGATCATCGACTGACCCTCTTCACCGGCCAGAGCGAAGGCGCCGAGCGCCAGAAACAGTGCAAAAAACTTTTTCATAGTTCTTCCTTGATACGAAATTTCGGCTTTCGGTCCCGTCGACCATCTTTTCCGGATCCGTTCGGCTTGCGTAAACGCCCACTTTGGAGCGCCAACGGTGACATAAATGCCAACCGTTTCCCTACTTATCATCCGTATAAAGACGTGTGAATTATAATCAATTTGGGTTTAAAAAGAGTTTCACTTTTATCGATCCACAATTTCAAAGCGACAAATTCGATACAATGGCCGAAAAAAAGATTGGCGAGAATCGATGGGAATACGATTTCTACTCTTCTTTCTCCTGAGTTGCGGAGTACTGTTCGCCCGGGAGGTCGTTCCCCTGAGCAAGACACGCTTCGAGATCCGTAACGACAATGGTTCCTCCCGTACCGTCGACCTCAAGGGGCGGGAATTCATTGTCGTCTCGGTACGGGAGCCGGGAAGCGACGGCCGTTTCTATGCCGTGGACGCCGACGGGGTGGTCTGGTGGTCGGGGCCCCTCACCTCGGGAGCCGACGACTTCAAGACCCCCTCGGGTCTCTATCCGGTCCTCTACAAGAAACGCTACCACATGTCCACCAAGTACCCCGATCCCTCGGGGGTCAACAATATGGACTACAGCATCTTCTTCACCCATCAGGGGCATGCCTTGCATAAAGGGAGTGTGGACTGGATGAGCCACGGATGCATCCACATCGACCCCAAGGACATCCCCACCCTCTTTCGTTGGGCCAAACCGGGACGGACCAAAGTGATCGTGACCCGCCACAGCTACATGCCCTTCGCCCGCCCCGATCTGTTACGTTTCCATTTGAAATAGAAATCCCATCGAGATTACGAAACTTCTATCTCTGCTCAGAGGCCTTGGAAACGGTTTTGATCTCGATAATTTTCCCCTGATACCCAGCGTTCCGAATTGCCTCGAGAAGTCTCGATGTATTGAGATCCTCCTGAAAACGAACGGTGGCGCGACGGGTATTGAGGCGAACTTTCGCTTTGAGGACCCCCGGTGTCTTTTTCAGGCTCCGCTTGATGGCTACGGTACAGAGGGGACAGGTCATCCCCTCCACTTCGATCACCGCGACCTTTTCCCCTGCCAGCAGAATAGCGCTCAGCGTGGATACCAACAACAATCTCCTCATTCCAACTCCTCCATCAACAAAGCTACCCACCAGGGATAACTCACCAGAATGACAACGAAGAGTGTCCCCAGACTCAGGTAGAGGGTGTAGTGACGACAGAGGCTCGTCGCACAGGCCACCCGCTTTCTGCGACTTCTCCACCAGTCGAACCAGAGATAGGCGATCAGAAGCAGGGCGATTCCGCTGAACCAGGAATGATAGGGGGCGAAAGCCTGCAGAAACCCCAGGCTTCCGACACTGACCCCGAAGAGGAGAAAGAGCAGTGGCCCCAGACAGCAGGTACTCGCCAGGATCGCCGAAACCAATCCACCCAGCAAGAGGGAGTAGAAGGTTCGGGCTTCCCTCCGTTCCCGATCGGCCTGGGCGATCTGGGCGGCACGCAGCGCCTCATCCACCGATCCGGGTTCGCCCCCTTCTCGATCATGTGAACCTTCGTGCTCAACGGGATCGTCAGAGGGCAATTCGCATTCGTACCCCTTGACGATGCTCAGGACCACATGCCCTTTCGCCAGCTTTTTTTCCTCGAAAAAGAGCCCCTGGCTGGCGACGAAGCGCTTGACGTTCTCGATGGAGGAGTAGGAGTTGAGCTCCACGTCGAGGATCCCCTCCTCCATCTCCTCCAAGGCTTCCTTGGTCCGAAGGACGGGGATGGGGCAATCCAGGTCCCGCAGATCCAGTTTCATCGCCCCTCCGACCCCTTGGGCGGGATCTCCTGGCTGGTGATCCTGTAGGCGAAGGTGCTGGGGATATAGTAATCCAGGGGTTCATCCTCGATCTCCGCGTAGGGATACCCCAGCATATTG
The DNA here is from genome assembly GCA_026994745.1 of Campylobacteraceae bacterium. Lineage (GTDB taxonomy): Bacteria > Campylobacterota > Campylobacteria > Campylobacterales > Sulfurovaceae > Nitratifractor. Next base: position 3,380 of record JALWPZ010000226.1, read on the forward strand.
ATGGGATACTGCTCCGGTTTGGGTGAGAGGATGAAATCACGCCCCCAGTTGAAGCCGACCCAGTTCATCTCCCAGCTGTGAAGGTAGCGCCGTTTGAGCTCCTGTACCCTGGGATCGTTGAACTTGCGCCCCTCCACCAACTCCAGTTT
>JALWPZ010000227.1 GCA_026994745.1 Campylobacteraceae bacterium
TCTCCGAGCAAGGCCATTTCCTCGATATTCTTTCATTAAAAATAAGGAATCCTCCTCGGCGGACAATACCTGAGAGTGCATTGACTTAAACACCTTCATCGTGCAATGTCCGATAAGTCCCCCATTCGAATCCCACACACAAAATACGATGAGTTGGCCGAGATGCTCTAGCCGCAAATAGGATTCATAATCCATATTGAATCCCAGCGCATGACGATGGCGCTCTGTCTCTTCCCAATGAAGCCGATGAAGTTCTTTAAGCCCGTCCAGAACTGCGCCATAATAAGCAGCGCCAATCGTAAACTCTTCCCCATTCAACTCGAACGTCTCTGACGGGATAAGATCTACAGGAATCGCCTGGGACTGAGCCGACTCCGGCATCGTAGCGGCGATGCCGATGATCAGCTCCCGAGTGAGTACCTGACCCTCGTTGCGCTGTAATACGTCGTACAGGAATGCCCTCATTGCATGACCCTGATGATCTCGTTGATCTTGGAGATCACGTCTGACAAAGACGCCGACTCTCCTAATGTATTGATTCTAGTACCTCTCACGCCGGTCAGCAACTCCAGCGTCTCCTTGACAGATGCGTCAAAATTCCGGCGCGACGGACTCCCATCCGCAGGAACTGCCGGGATCGCTCGCTTAGCCATTGGCTATCTCCAAGGGGTTGGATGCAAACTCGATAGATTTCACCCGCATCGTACCGACAATGCGGACCTTCCATATCCGCCCCCGGTACCCTGTCGGGATGCGCAGGATCTCGTCCGTGTCCCCCAGAGACAGAGAAACCGACGCCTTCGTCCTGCCGTCGGCCATGAGCTCGACTGTCAAACTATCCGTAGTCGAGATAAGCGGCTGGAAGTTACTCCCGGAGAACATCTCTGATCCAAAAGCGAACCCGGAGAATCCTCCATGGCCATCATAATTGGTCAAGAGAGAAGAGTTGGACGCCTGGATCGCAGCATTCTGTGCGTTGATTGCGGCTATATCAGCTTCCGATAATGTACTGTCGAATGCACATCGCATCGCGGACATCGTCACTGCCTTTGGCGACTCCATCTCGCTGGAAATCCACTCATACGATACCGCTGCCCCAACAGAAGCGTCGTATTGATGCGCCGCAACATCTGTTATCAAGTACAGTTCCCCATTGCGCAAGTCGTGATGAATGAATTGAAGCGTGCCTAACAACCCGAAAGCCGAGAAATCCAGCTCCATCAAAGTACGTTCGACAAAATCAAATACCAGGATCCCGGTCTTGGATGAAGTCGTGTATTGGATGAAAAGCTGGTTCTTGGAGATCGCAGAAATCATGGTTGTCGGGACCAGGTCTGCCCATTCGAACTCGGTATAGTAATCTTTGGTCCACACAACCGAATCCGCGTCAGAGACATAAATCATCCCGACATCGGAAGCATAGACAGCCCCGGTACTCAACCCAATAACACTACGCTTGGACTTACAAGGCCACACTGTGCCGACTTTGCGAAGTGTAGCCGATGACGGAGACGCGCCGTCCAGGACGTAGGTGTTGCCCTCAGTCGCAATGCAGATAGAATTGCCGAATGACGCCAGTCCGACAATCGGGAAGTCCACGCTGTACTGGTTATTCAACGGGAATGCGTGCGGCTGATAAGGATCCGAGAGATATACAGTCGTCCCGTAGAATCCAAACAGCACACCATTGGGCAGGATCCCAAACCCCCTGATCTGGGCAGGCGGAGGTTCGTAATCATTGGATACCAAGGAATCCCCCATGATCTGACTGGCGGTGGATTTCGTATCGTTGTACGAAGTCGCAGGGGCAATTTCGTCGACGAGCTGCCAATCGGCAGAAGTCCCGATCGTGCGATAAATACGCAGTTTAAGATTTGTCAGCCTCCACGGGACCGCACGAGACCAAGTTGTGGCAGTAGAGTAGTCCCCCTGTACAACAAACGTAGCAGGGTAAGTAGATGACGTAACAGATACAGTTGAGCCGTTAAGGACAACTTCATCCCCGACAGATAACCAGTGAGCATCCAGCGTCGTAACGGATGTAGTTCCAGATACAGCATCATAACTAGCAGACGCAATAGATCCGGAATTTACAGGGGCAGGGGATATACTCGAAATCGCCCAGGTACCATCAAAATTTCCTGTGACCGGATCGCTTGGTCGACACGGAGCGGACTCTTCTCCAAGTTCTGTTATAAACGTATAGAGATAGGACCGAGTCTCCGTTGGACCGGTACCACCTGTAACAGCGACATTCGGTCCCGCAATATTCGCCGTCAAGTATGGAAGCCCGAGACGATACTCTGTCGCCCCAAATTCAGTAAACGTCGCGTAGCGAGGTTCTCCGTCTCCGGACCAGTAAAACCTGGCCTCAGTTTCCACCGACAAAGGAGCGCGGACGACATCGACATCTTTCGTCCAGGTCCTCCATTTCTCCGACCCATTCCACTCCGCCCTGTACGCCGATACCGGGACACCTCCGGAAACCGCGATAACAGGCTGCACAGGCTTTATGGGTCGCAAATCCTTAGACTTGACATCCGCATTGATGGCCGTCGTCGCAGCGCCCGCGGGCAGCTCTCGCGGAGACACCCTTGGAGCCAGACTTCCAAATCTCGTGATCGTCAGCTTTGCCATCAGTTATCCTCGTGGTGCACTACGAGACCATCTTCCTCAATGTCCGGCTGGCACCAGCAAAACTCCGTCAGCTCATGTTCTGTGCCAAATAGAGGTGCAACGTGCACAGTCGTCACGGCATCGCTCGAATCGTCAGGTACCTCACTTACTGCCCATACGCCCCACACCGTAATAACTCCTCAACCCCTCGATCTGGCTCCGGCACTCGGCGTAGTGGCCGAGTAGATCCCCGTATGCCCTGACGAGCTGGCGTCGGGATAGCTGTGCACCGGGGGCGGCACCGGTGGGAGCTTCAGCAGATCCGGTGGCGGAGGACTGCACTCCGAAGAGTCCTTGACGATGGGCCTCAAGCATCCGGTCAACGACAGGAGGCAGACGACAATCAGCGTTTGGCGCAGGAACCTCACGCACCACCTCCCGGATTTTCACCCGCCCCTTCTGGATGCGGAGCTGCTCCTGGTACCACCGGGAGATGACTCGCATCCCCTGATCGTAGGATGCTTGCGCTTCCGCCAGTTTCGCCTGCAGCACCGCCGCCTCGTGCGCACGGGCCGAGATTGAGGCGCGATGCCAGCCAGCGGCATAGGCGGCACCGAGCGCAGACACCAGCCCAACGGCCAAGAGCGGCAGCCTTAACCGAGCGACCCACGGGGCAAAACGGAGTAACAGTCCCCATATCATTTACAGTTCCAAAGCCTGCCGCGATGCCCGCCGTGATACGGGACGGCGTACCCGTGCTGGAGCATCCACTGACTGGCGGATACACCGTTTACCGTCAGATCACCGTTGATCCGGCCGGCGTACTTCGTGGACTTCCAGTCGATGGTGGAGAGCACCACCGGGCCGGAATCCAGGAACTTCTCCAGCGCC
>JALWPZ010000228.1 GCA_026994745.1 Campylobacteraceae bacterium
CCCAGGAGTATGCAGCGATTGAGGGGGCGATCATGGAAGGGCTCTTTTCCTTTCTCGTGATCGAGGGACAGAAGTTTCGAAGTGAAAACCGGATCCTCAAAGAGGGCAGAAAGCTGCTCGAACGGCATCTGGACGATCATCTCAAGTTGAGCGATACGGCCCGACTTCTAGGGGTCAGTCAGCGCACCCTGGAGTACACTTTCAAAAGAGAGCTGGGAATGACCCCGAAACGGTATCTGCAGATCCAGAGACTCCACGCGATCCGTGACGAACTCAAGGTCGCCGATCCACGGGTAGTAAAAGTTTCCGATATCGCACTCAAGTACGCATTTTTCCATCTGGGGCACTTCGCTTCAGAATACAAAAAGCTCTTCGGAGAATCTCCGGCGCAGACTCTGAGAAATCAGATCAACGTCCGATCCGTATTTTTCGGTAAACATTGAGAACTCCTATTCCGGTCGACGATCGCGCTCATCGTCCGGTAATGGAGAGTGCCTCGCTTTCGAATCTACAGTCCCCGTTGGGTTTGGTCCCTTTGGCCCGAAGCGCTTCCACCTCTTTCTTCGCCGTGGCGAGGTCCGCCATGAACTGCGGGTTCGTGTGGAGTTTGGCGACAGCGGCTGCCCCCATGAACCGTCCCTCCTGCACATCGGAGTACCAATGTACGTTGCAGACGATCCGACTTTCGCCATAGGCCCTCCCCCGGGCGAGGATCCTGTCGGCGTGTTCCGGTGCGATTTCCGCCAGGATCAGCGCCCAGGTCCAGCCGATGGCGGTATGACCGGAGGGGTAGGAGCCATCCGTTCGAAGCGCTTTCTCGTCTTCGGGGGTACAGACCGGCTTTTTGTTGAGCAGAAACGGGCGCAGGCGCCGGTAGTGGTTTTTGGCGGCATAGGTCGAAAGGCCTGCGTCGGCCAGTGTCCGCTGCAGAAGCAGATAGAGATGTGGGGTCTTCTCCCTGCTGATCGGGATCCCCAGGGTGCAGGAGAAGGTTTTTGCCGCGTTGGGGAACGAGAGGTCCGCATCCCGTTTCGCCAGCTTCCACCGGACCGTTCCCTGAAGGCGTAGATAGTTTTCGCTGATGGTATCGTCGTACTTTTGTGCTGCACTTCCGGGTTCGGGAGCTTTTCGTACCAGCTTGAGGGAATCGGGGATTTCCGTCTGAGGGAGGTATCCCTGGAGAATACCGGGTCGTACTTCCGGAATGCCCGAAGAGATGCTGCTGTAAACGGAGGCATCACCTTTGGCATACAAAGAGATGCCGCTCAGCAGCACGGTGGTCGCGATGATCCCGATTTTCAGGCGTCGCATTCTCATATCTCTTCGAAGTCGTTCAGCTGCCAGGTTTTGTCAAACCAGGGTTTCAGCGGACCGTAGAGTCTGAAGAGCACGAACCACGCCTTGCCCGGCACCGTCTGTGTCCAGTTGGCCTCTTTGCCTTTGGGCGCTTTGGGGCCGTAGTAGAGCGTGACCGAGCCGTCTTCGTTGTAGATCAGCTTGTCGCGTTTGTTGTTCTTGCTTGGGTACGGCTGTGAGGTACGCAGTTCCGAGCGTGTCTGAGGATCGTAAACGACCATCGACCAGAAGTCTTTTGCCGGTACGTTGGCGGGAATGGTGATCTTGTAGTTCTTCTCCCCGTAGAGGATCTTGCCGTTCTTGTCCGTCGTAGCAAAGGCGTAGTTGGAGCCCACTCCGGGGATCTCCAGCGCCATTGCCGGCGTGTTGACCGTCGCAGAGTAGAAGAAGAGGATACGCGCATCGAGGTTGCGGCCGTTCTTTCCGTGGGTGTCGAGCCACTTGTGGTCCTTGCCCACGAAACCGGTGTACCACTGCTTGCCCTTGTAGAGGTAGGCGTTGGGGTCTCTTGGTCTAAGCGAAATGGAACGCGCGGTCGCATTCCCCACCGCTACCGCTTCGGTCAAGATCTTCTTCATACGCGCATCCGGAGCGAACGGCTTGTCCTTGGCAATGCCTATCGCCGCTGCAAGCCCGCGAAGCTCCGGGTCGATAAAGGAGATCGGTTCTTTTTGCAGAACGTTGTGTAACTCTTCGTAAAATTCGATATTGTTGGCGTGCACCGTGTTGAAGAACTTCTTTGAAGCGTTGATATAGTGCATCTTCTTGGGGTGTTTCGCATCTTTGAGCGGATAGATCTTCAGCCCCGTACGCCACATTTTCGATGCCGCGTCAGGTTTTCCGTCTACCAGGAATCCGCGCAGAATGAGCCAGTTGGTATAGGAGCGCGATTGGGCGATCCACACCTTCGTCGGTTTGCCGCCGATGTCCACCGTCACACGGGTGTCTTTCTCCATCGTGATCTTCATACCGTTTTGTGTCGGTTTGAGCTCCCCCTCGTAATCCGGCGGCAAGATCAGATAGCTGCCCCCTTTTTTATGGTCGGGACCCGGTGCACCCATATCGATGACAAACCGGAAGAAAGCGTCGTTAAGCGTACCCGGCCCCGCATTGGGCGGCACTTCGATGACGGTCGGCCCGTCTTTTTGCAGATCAAGAACCGCAGAGGCGTACACCGTGTCGGTATTGCCCGTCAGAAAGAGCGGGTTGGAGTCCATAAGGTCGTCAAATACGACCACCTTGTTGTAGTCATCCACGCCTATCTCTTTGAGGCCAAGGCGCATCGCCTCGATGGAAGCGGCGGGGATGAAGTTCAGAAAGGTCTCCACACCGCGCATAAAGTCGAGATTGTCGAAGACTCTTTCCCGGGTCGCCTCGAGGGGCATGCCGTCGTAGAATTTCAGGGTTCCGATACGTGTTTGGACCGTATCGGGGGTCTTGATTTTTTCGGGAATCGCTGTATCGTTCTTTGCCGAAAGCAGCGTCGTCAAAAGAAGTAGCGAGCTTGCGAGGATGGTTTTTTTCAAAGGTAGCCTTTTTGGAAAGTTCACTTATTATATCTTCTTATGATTCCTCTTGGTAAACAGGCTCTTTCCAATCTCTCTGTCGATGATGGTTTATCGGCAGATCAACGAGTCTCCTCCTTTCGGCTGCATCGCTCCAGAAGATAGAGAATGGAGCGGTAGGCCAGCCCACTCTGCTCGGTGAGGCCGATTTCGCAGGTTTTGCTGCTGGAGAAGGCGAGCCGGGTCCCTTCGGGGATCTGAGAGGGGAGGTGGCGCAGGGCGGAGCGGTTGAGTTCGGGGTGGGTGAAGCCCCGGTCCCCGGCGAAACCGCAGCATCCCACGTTTTCGGGAACGATCACCCGGGTGCTGCAGGCCCGCGCGACCCGCTCCAAGGCTTCGGCCAGGCCGCTGACCCGGGTGCTGCAGGTGCTGTGGAGTATGACCGGCTCCTCCACCGGGGTGATCTCGAGGCGGTCCAGGAGGAAGCGGTCGGCGAACTCCACACTGTCGTAGACTTTCAGTCGACCCCCGAAATTCTGGCTCATGGTTTTGGAGCAGGGGGACATGTCGCAGACGATGGGGTGGCGCCCATTACCACTGGCGATACGCAGCGCCTCTTCGAGACGGTCGGAGAGGGCGCGCCCCTGTTCGGCGTATCCCTTGGAGGAGAAGGGCATCCCGCAGCAGAGCCCGTCGATGGATTCGGGAAGGATCACTTGGAATCCCGCCCGCTCCAACAGCTCGATGAAGACCTGATAGAGTGGCGCCTCTCCCTCCTCCTCTTTCGGGTTTCCCATGCTGCGGTTGATGCAGGAGCTGAAGTAGACCACCTTTTCCTTTGCTCCGTATAGGTGTGTCCGTGGATGGAAAGAGATGCCGCCCGGGAGGCTTTCCATCCATTTGGGCAGCCGGGTGTTCAGGAGTGCTTCCGCCCCTCGGCTCATTGTTTCCAGGGAGCCTTCGGGGGCGATTTCGCCCAGGGCCTTGGCGGCTCGTAAGCCGAGACGGGCGGCCTGCAGAACTCCGGAGTAGTGCTCGGCGACCTGCCAGGCGACCTTCCGGGAGAAGGAGCCGTGGCCCTCGGCACGCAGTTTCTTGGTCAGGGCCCCGGTGTCGATTCCGATGGGGCAGGTGGTGGAGCAGAGTTGGCAGGTGGCGCAGGTCTCCTCACCGTCGTATCGATAGAGATCCGCCAGCTCCCGGTACTCTTCTTCGGCGCCTTGGGCGCGAAGGTCCGACAGGGCCCGATAGGCGACGATCCGCTGCCGGGGGGTGAGGGTCAGGGCGTTGGAGGGGCAGGTGGGTTCGCAGAAGCCGCACTCGGTGCAGCGATCGACGAGGGGGTCCGCCGGGGGCATGGCTTTGAAGTGTTTCAGGTGGGCTCTGGGATCCCGGTTCAGAACGACACCGGGGTTGAGAAGACCCCGGGGGTCGAAGATCTCCTTGATCTCCCACATCAGACGGTAGGCATCCTCTCCCCACTCCCTCTCCACGAAGGGGGCCATATTCCTGCCCGTGCCGTGCTCGGCTTTGAGGCTTCCTCTGTATCGTTGAGCCACCTGATCGACGATCTCCTCCATGAAAGCTTCGTAACGATGGATTTCAGCGGGTTCGTCGAAACTCTGGGTAAAGACGAAATGAAGGTTCCCCTCCAGGGCGTGGCCGAAGATGATCGCTTCATCGTACCCGTATTTGGCGAAGAGTCGCTGCAACTCCAGGGTCGCATCGGCCAGAGAATCGATGGGGTAGGCCACGTCCTCAATGATAACGGTCGTTCCCGCCTGTCGAACCGCCCCCACCGCCGGAAAGAGTCCCTTGCGGATCTTCCAGTACCGTCCGTACTCTTCCGCGTCGTCGGTGAATCGGTGCGGGAGCAGTCCAGGGTGAGCTTCCAGTTCGCTCAAGATTCCTTCGACGTTCCTCTGCAAGGTATCGGGGTCGGGAGCACGGGTCTCAACCAATAAAGCCGCAGATTCACCGGGTAGATCCGAAAGAAACGGGGGCATTCCCTCCTGCTCTTCGACACTGCGCAACGCTGCCCGGTCCATCAGCTCTGCGGCATCCACCGTTTCCGAACATCGCGTTTTCAGGGTACGGACGGCGTCGCAGGCTTCCCGGATGCCGGGAAAGATCATCAGGGCGCTGGCTTTGTGGGCGTATTCGGGGACGGTACGGTATCGGATCTCCTCGATGAATCCCAGGGTCCCCTCGCTGCCGATCATCAGATGGGTCAGGATTTCGATGGGGTCCTCGAAGTCCACCAGGGCGTTGAGGGAGTAGCCGCAGGTATTTTTGATCTTGAACTTGCGTTGGATCTTCCTTCGGAGCTTCTCGTCGTTGCGGACCCGCTTCGCCAACTCCCCGATCCGCCGGAGCATATCAGAATTTTCCCTGCGAAATCGCTCCCGGCTCTTCTCGTCCCCGCTGTCCAGGCGGCTTCCGTCGGCCAGGATCACCTTCATGGAGAGCAGGGTCTGGTAGGAATTGTCGGCGACACCGCAGCACATCCCGCTGGCGTTGTTGGCGGCGATCCCTCCGATCATGGCGGCGGAGATACTGGCCGGATCCGGTCCGATCTTCCGACCGAAAGGAAGCAAGGCCCCATTGGCTTGCGCCCCGATGACGGAGGGGGAGAGCCGCACCGCCTTTCCCTCATCTTCGATTTCTATCTCGTTCCAGTCCCGGGAGCTGAGTACCAGGATCGAATCGCTGATCGCTTGGCCGGAGAGGGAGGTCCCCGCCGCCCGGAAGGTCAAGGGCAGGTTCAGCCGGGAAGCCTCCCGGATCACATGGCGTACTTGCTCCCCGTTCTCCACCCGCACGACGATCCGCGGGACCATTCGATAGAAGGAAGCGTCGGTCCCGTAGGTGAGGGTTCGAAGAGGGTCGGTGAAAAGGGAACGTTCGGGTAGATATTCCCGGATCCGATCGTAGAATTTTTGATGGGCACCATAGATCATTTTGGCTCTTTCTCGCTCAGAGTATAGGGACATCGGAAAAGATCGCCCGAAAGCCCTGTCGATAGAGTGTACGCTGTTCCGCCGGATCGTTCACGGTGTAGGCTGCGCAACGGATCCCCAGGCCGGCAAGGGTTTCGACGGGAGTCGACGCCGCCAGGGCTTGGTCGACATGGTAGGCTTCCACCCCCAATCTTTGTAGATACTGTTCCAAATTCAGTGGATGGACCTCTTCGACAAGTGCGGCCAGGGGGAGATCGGGACGGTTGCGACGAAGGCCGTCAAGATACCGATGGTTGAAGGAGGAGACGAGGACCCTTTGACCCCGCTCGTTTTTTTCAAAGATATCTAAAAAACGCTTGACGACCTCTTCTCCCGGTCGGGTCGGCATATCCTTGATCTCGATATTGAGAGCCATCTTAGTTCGCAGTGCGAAGTGCAGCACATCCTGCAATGTAGGGATCCGTTGCGGCAGGATCCCCTGGATCTCCCGCCGCTGGACCGCCCCCGATTCCAGTGCACCGAAGGGGTCCCGTTCCAGAAACCAACCCCCCGCATCCAGCCGGCGCAGTTCGTCGTAGGAGTGATCCATGACCCGCCTTGGGCGCAGGGGGCCGGGGAACCGTCTCTCCACATCCGTGGTGCGCTCCAGGGTTTCGTCGTGACAGACCACCCAGACCCCGTCAGTGCTCAACTGGATATCCAGCTCGACGAGATCGAAGTGTCCCACCGCCGCTTCGAAGGCGCTCATCGTATTCTCCGGCCGGACCTGACGCCACCCCCGATGTGCCGCCAGGAGACGCTCCTTTTCGAAACCGTCGTAGAAGCCCACGATCTACTCTTTTTTGCTCAAAAGAAGATAGAGCAGAGCCATCCCGGAGGTGAAGACGATCAGGAGGAAGCTGACGGCGTTGAGCACGGGGGTGGAGCCGTCACGGATCTGGGTATAGAGCTCGATAGGCAACGTTGCATCCGATCCGACCAGGAAGAGGGTGGTGTTGAAGTTGCCGAAGCTCATGAGAAACGCCACGACGAAGGAACCGACGAGAGCGGGCATCAGAAAGGGGATGGTGATCCGGCGGATCACGGTCCAGCGATTGGCTCCCAGGTCCATCGCCGCCTCCTCCAGGGTATGATCGAATTTCTTGAGACGGGAGATCACCACCAATAGCACGAAGGTGGCGATGAAGGAGAACTGCCCCAGAATCACCAGCCAGAAGCTGGGACGCAGGAACTCCAGGTCGATGCCGGTGGTCTTTTCGATCCAATCTCCCACCAACGTGGCCGTCAATAGGATGGAGATCCCCAGGATCACCCCAGGGATAACCAGCGGGGCGATGGCCAGGAAGTAGAGGGGCTCCTTGCAGCAGAAGCGCTCCTGGACGAAAAGGAACGCCCCCATCGTTCCCACGACGAGGGAGAGGGCGGCTACGATCAGGCCGGTCTCGACAGAGATCCAGAGGCTATGCAGGAGCTCCGGATCATGGAAAAGCCCGACGCGGTCCGGTCCGTCGGCGAAGAACCAGTCCAGGGTGAAACCGTTCCAGGGCAGGGAGACGAACTGGGAGTCGTTGAAGGCCAGAACGGAGATGACGATCAGCGGGGCGAAGAGGAAGAGGTAGAAGAGGATCACGAAGATCGCGTAGCCGATACGATATCCGAGACTTCGAGGCATGGATCGGATCATGCGCCCACCGCCTTGTCGAGTCGTTGACGGCTCATCCGTAGCCCCAGCCAGACGATGGCCGAGGAGAGAAGTAGGAGCAGGAAGCCGAAGGCAGCGCCCTGGTTCCAGTTGAAGCTGGCGATGAACTCGTTGTAGATCTGCTCCGTGAACCAGAGAGAGTTCTTGCCTCCCAGGAGGTTGGGGGAGAGGTAGTCACCCAGTACCAGCATGAAGACCACGATGGCCCCGGAGGTGATCCCGGGAGCGGCGTAGGGGATGACGATTCGGGTGAAGATGGTGAATTTGGAGGCTCCCAGGTCGCTGGCGGCTTCGATGAGTGAATCGTCGAGGCTCTCCAGGGCCGAGATCAACGGAACCACCATGAAAAGCATCGACATATAGACCAGCCCCAGAACCATGCTGAAGTCGTTGTAGAGCAGGGGGACCGGCTTGTGGAGCAGTCCGACGCCCAGGAGGATGTAATTGATCACGCCGCTTTCTCTGAGCAGGATCATCCAGCCGTAGATGCTGACCAGCTCCCCGACCCAAAAGGGCAGCAAGAGGAGCATGGAGAGGAAGCCGCCGAGACGTTTGCTGGCGATTTTTGTGATGTAAAAAGCCAGGGGAAAGGTGAGCAGGAAGGTGATCACCGTGACCAGGATCGAGTAGAAGGCGGTGCGGACGAAGGTGTACCAGTAGACGCTGTCGGTGAAGAAGTTCCGGTAGTTCTCCTGGGAGAAGACCAGCTTCCCCTGATCGTTCTCCGCCTGGAAGGATGCGATGAGCAGATCGATGTGGGGAATGACGATAAGGGTGAGCAACCAAAGCAGTACCGGAGTCAGAAAGATGATGAAACCGAGTCGGAAGTGGCGGGAGCTCATGACCCCTCCTTGGGGTAGCAGCGCAGGTCTCGGGGATGGACGGCCGCCTCCACCCGATCGCCTTCCCGGATCTCCGCGAACTTGGCGTTCTGGGGCAGATGGATCAGGATCTCGTCCCCGCTACCTTCGATGATCCCGGAGATCTTGGTATTGGCTCCGTCGAAGAGGATGGTCTTGATCGTGACGTGAAAACGATTGAGATTCTCCATACGGGGATCGGGGAGGAGGATCACCGATTCGGGGCGTATAAAGAGCCAATGCATTCCCTCCTGCGCATCCTCCTTCGCCAGTTTCCACCCCGAACGGGTCCGGAGAGTCCCATGGCCACTTTGGGCCAGTTCGAAACGGTTGGTTTCACCGACGAAGCCGGCCACGAAGGCGGTTCGGGGGTTTTTGTAGAGGTTCTGCGGGGTATCGATCTGTTCGAAATCCCCATGGTTCATCACGGCGACCTTGTTGCTCATCACCAAGGCTTCGGACTGGTCATGGGTGATGTAGATGAAGGTGGTTCCGATCTCTTTTTGGAGCAGTTTGAGCTCAATCTTCATGTGTTCACGCAGCTTACGATCCAAGGCTCCCAGGGGTTCATCCAGGAGCAGGATTGACGGCTCCAGAACCAGGGAACGGGCGATGGCGACCCGTTGCCGCTGACCTCCCGAGAGCTGGGTGACCTTTTTGGCGTTGTATCCGGCCAGTCCCACCCGCTCCAGCATATCGTCGACCCGTTTTTTGATCTCGCTCCTGGGGACACCCCGCTGTTCCAGGCCGAAGGCGACATTGTGCTCCACGTTCATCATGGGGAAGAGGGCGAGGTTCTGAAAGACCATATTGACCGGACGCCGGTTGGGCGGGATTCCAGCCATCTTCTTGCCACGAATGTAGATCTCCCCTTCCGTAGGCTCCAGGAATCCCGCGATCATTCGCAACATGGTGGTCTTTCCGCAGCCCGACGGGCCGAGAATGGAAAAAAAGTCTCCCTCCTCCACCGTGAAGCTCAGTCGGTCCACTGCCGTGAAGTTCTTGAAGACCTTTTTGAGGTCTCTGACTTCCAAAATCGGACTCACAGGCGGCCTTTCGGATGGGGTGATCGAACCGCTGTCTCAGCGGGCCGCACGAATGTGATCGAGGACTCTTCCTTCGATCTCCTCGATCCCGGCGGGGACCGGGGGATACCACTTGATGTTGTCGATATCGGCTTTGGTGAAGGAGCGTTCGAAGTTGGCCCGAATCTCGGGTTTCAGGTATTCGGATGCCTTCGCCGAAGCGGTGCCGTATTTCTCTTTGTTGGTGAAATAGGCGGCGTTTTCCGGCCGGAGCATGAAGTTGATCCACTGGTAGGCGGCTTCCACGTTCTTGCTCCTGGCGGGAATGGCGAAGGTGTCGATCCAGCCCAGCGCACCGGATTTGGGAGCGACGAAATCGATGTCCGGGTTTTCGTCATGGAGTTTCCACCCTCCGTTGTCCCATCCCATAGCGACGGTGACTTCTCCGCTACGCATCATTCCCAGGAGCTGATCGCCGTTGGCCCAATAGTTTTTGACCAGAGGTTTGGCTTCGATGAGCTTCTTCTCCACCGCCATCATAATCTCTTTGTACTTGGCTTTATCGTGATAGGCGGTGAAGGGGTCGTATCCCATGGCGAAGGCGGTGGCGATCAGGGTGGGCCGCTTGAGCCGGTAGCTGATCCGCCCTTTGTATTTCGGATCCCACAAGGCGCTGTAATCCTTGGCGTCGGGGGCCGCTTTTTTGTTCACGATCAGCCCGGAGGTTCCGTAGCAAAAGGGCACGGCGTAGGAGGCGTCACCGACTTTGGTGTTCTTTTTCACCGCGTCGAGCATGGAAGGGACGATCTGTCCAGTCTTGATCTTGCTGTAATCGATGGGTTTATAGATATGGAATTTGGCCTGGACTCCGGCGATCCGATCCTGGCTGGGCTGGGCCAGATCGAAACCTCCTCCACGGGTGGCCCGTAGCTTGGCGATCATCTCTTCGTTGTTGGAGTAGGTGAGTTTCACCTTGGTACCGGTCTCCTCTTCGAACTTTTTGACCAGCTCGGCGGGAGCGTAGCCTTTCCAGGTGATGATGCGCAAGGTTCCTCCCGCCATCAATGTGGAAGTGGCGGCGAAGGTCAGCAGAGTCAGGCCAAGACACAATCTCTTGTTCATTGTGAAATCCTTTGGATGGTGTGATCGTCATTCTATCGGGCCTTTATCAGAATACGGCAACAAAACTCCGGCGTTCCCAGCAACTGTAACGTAAGAAGTTTTAAGAGAATATGAATCCGGATCTTCAACGGTACTGCACATTTGGTACACACAGCCTGCATTACACTGTAGTGAGCTTTCCACAAGAGGAAAGATCCTTGAAAGGAGTGTGACATGAAAAGGTTTGAGATTCACCGCGGCGGCGAAGCCGGACATCTGATCGTTCTGGGTGGCGGATCGGCGGCCTTCGCGGCGGCGATCCGGGCCCGGGAGTATGGAGCCCGTGTGACGATGATCAACGACGGCCTCCCCATCGGGGGGACCTGTGTCAACGTGGGCTGTGTCCCCTCCAAGACCCTGATACGGGCGGCGGAGACGCTCTACCGTGCCCGTCACAACCCTTTTGACGGAATTGAAACCACTGGAGAACTGAAAAGTTTCGCCGGGCTGATCGGGCAGAAGGACGCATTGGTGGATCAGCTGCGGCAGGAGAAATATCTCGATATCCTCAAAGGGATGGAGGGGGTGGAGCTGATCCAAGGGCGGGGACGGCTCGAAAGCGGGGTCTCCGTCCGGGTGGGAGAGCGTCTCGTGACGGGAAGCCATGTGCTGATCGCCACCGGGGCCCGCCCCTCTGTCCCTCCCTTCGCCGGGCTTTCGAAGGTCGGCTATCTCACCAGCAAAGAGGTCTTCGAACTCGAGGAGCAGCCGGAGTCGCTGCTGGTGATCGGAGGGAGTTACATCGCCCTGGAGATCGCCCAGCTCTATACCCGGTTGGGGAGCCGAGTAACGCTGCTGCAGCGATCGGAGCGGATTCTCAGTGCCTATCCGCCGGAGATCGGGAATGTGCTGGTAGGCTATCTGGCTGAAGAGGGGATGAAGATTGTCACGGGCAATAGGATCCAGAGTGTTTCCGAGGAGAAGGGCCGGATTCTGGTTCGATCTCTCGTGGAGGGGGAGCTCAGGAGCTTCCGGGGGGACAGACTCCTGGTGGCGACCGGCCGCCGCCCCAACACGGACGGGCTGAATCTGGAAGTCCTGGGAATCGAAACCAACGAAAAGGGAGGGATTGCGGTGAACGACGCTCTACAGACGAAAGCGCCCACCGTCTACGCCGCCGGCGATGTGCTGGGGGAACGAATGTTCGTCTATACGGCCGCCTATGAGGGGAGCCTGGCCGCCGACAACGTCTTCGGCCCCGAGATCCGCAAACGGGAAGAGACGCCTCTGCCCTGGGTGATCTTCACCGATCCCCAGGTGGCGGGAGTGGGGCTGGACGAGATCGAAGCGAGGCAGCGGGGGATCGATGCCGAAGCTGCGGTCCTGCCCATGCGCCAAGTCCCGCGGGCCATCGCCGCCCGGGAGACCCGGGGGTTCATCAAACTCATCCGCAACCGGGCGGACGATACCCTCATCGGTGCTCGGATCGTCGCCTCGGAGGGGGCGGAGCTGCTGATGGAGGCGGCGCTGGCGATCCGCTACAGGGTCAAAGTGGGCGATCTTCGGGAGATGCTCCATCCCCCTACCTGACACTTGGTGAGGGGATCAAGCTGGCGGCGGTCACGTTCGACCGGGATGTGGAGACCTTGAGTTGTTGTGCAACGTAAACAGAAATTCTGCAGATGCCGATAGAACCCTCGGAAAAATTCCCCAGTCCGGACCCGATCCGGAATCCAGAGCCCGGAATGCCTATCAGTCCGTGGATCCTGAATCAAGTTCAGGATGACGGCAACGATGGCCGATCGGTTTCCGCACCCAACAGGCTGTCGAAAAAAGGAAAACCATGAAAAAGAGACTCTTCGAGGATGCCCGTTCGAGGCTCCGAAACGTGATGGAGTATGCCAAACTCCCGGACGATGCGCTGACCTATCTCGACCACCCCAAGCTTCTGCTCACCGTCAACATTCCCGTACGGATGGATGACGGGAGCCTGAAGGTCTTTACCGGCTACCGGGTCCAGTACAACGATATCCGGGGGCCCACCAAGGGGGGTGTCCGTTTTCACCCCGAAGTCTGTGTCGACGAGGTGACCTCCCTGGCTTTCTGGATGACCGTCAAATGTGCCGTGGTCAATCTCCCTTTCGGCGGCGCCAAAGGAGGGGTGGAGGTGGATCCCAAGGCCCTCTCCCGTCTGGAGCTGGAGCGTCTGAGCCGGGGCTACATCCGCGCCATCGCCGACATTATCGGCCCCAAACGGGACATCCCAGCGCCCGACATGTACACCAACGAGACGATCATGGGATGGATGGCCAACGAGTACTATGAGATCCGCAGAGAACAGCTCCCCGGGGTCATCACCGGGAAACCGGTTTATCTGGGAGGATCCAAAGGCCGTACCGCCGCGACGGGACGGGGAGCGCGGGATGTCTTGAGACGCTACCTCGTCCGCAAGGGTCTCCACCCTGCCGAACTAACGGTAGCGGTGCAGGGCTTCGGCAATGCGGGCTACCACTTCGCCCGGCTGGCCCGGGAGGAGGGCTTCCGGATCGTAGCGCTCTCCGATTCCAAAGGGGGCCTCTATTCCACCGAGGGGCTCGATCCCGAGAAGATCAAGGCACGGCGCTTCCAATACAAGGAATTGCGGGAGATGCTCTACGATGACATTTCCATCTGTGAGGAAGCGGAGCATATGGTCATCAGCAATGAAGAGCTGCTGGAGTTGGAGGTGGATATTCTGGTGCTGGCCGCCATGGAGAACCAGATCACCGCCGCCAATGCGGAATCGGTCCGAGCCGGGACGATTCTGGAGATCGCCAACGGGCCGGTGGATTCGGAAGGTGACGCACTGCTCGAGGCACAAGGGATTACGGTGATCCCCGATGTTCTCGCCAATGCCGGCGGGGTGACGGTGAGTTATTTCGAATGGGTGCAGAACC
>JALWPZ010000229.1 GCA_026994745.1 Campylobacteraceae bacterium
GGTCCCGTTTGGCAAGATCGAGATAGAATCGGATGAGGTCGGGTAGATCCTCGGGTCGTTCCCGAAGGGTGGGCATGTGATAGAGGAAAGCGAAGAGCTGGTCGTACCGGTCGTTGGGTCCGTCGGTATCGGCGACGGCGATGATCCGCTTCCCTTCCAGGGGCAGGGCCTCGGGCTCCTCCAGCGCTTCGAAATGTTCGATGATCAACTCCTGTTCCCGCTCCAGCAGCTGGGTCAATTCCCGAAGATCCCGTGCGTCGACCCGGGGGAGCTGAGGAAAGATCCGTCGGATCAGGGTCCGTTTCCCACTGCAGGGCTCCCCCATCAGAAGGCAGGAGACGAAGAGGTTCCGGCTCAGTTTCAGACTCTCTTCGATCTGTCGGACCGTCGGATTCTCGCTGGGTATATATTCACTCATTGGCTGTCCAATTTTCAATCTATTTTCCGTCCCAATGATATCAAAATCCGTGCAGCTGATCCCATTGGCTCTGGCCAACCTCCTCTTTAGCCCCTTTTGAGTAAAATATCCTCCATTTCAACCCTGCAAAAGGAAGGCAATGTCCACTACCGAAGCCCTGGAGAACATCGACGAACTTCTCGCCGCCCACAAGCTGAGTCACGAAGATTACGAACACATCAAACAGATCCTGGGCCGGGAGCCCAATCTGGTGGAGTTGGGGATCTTCAGCGCCATGTGGTCGGAGCACTGCTCCTACAAATCCTCCAAGAAATACCTCAACGGCTTCCCCACCGAAGCCCCCTGGGTGATCCAAGGACCGGGAGAGAACGCCGGGGTCATCGACATTGGCGGAGGAATGGCCGCGGTCTTCAAGATGGAGAGCCACAACCACCCCAGCTACATCGAACCCTTCCAGGGGGCCGCCACGGGGGTCGGAGGGATCCTGCGGGACATCTTCACCATGGGGGCCCGTCCCGTGGCCAACCTCAACGCCCTGCGCTTCGGGGACATCGATGGCGACGGGGAGACCCAGCGCTACCAGCGCCATCTGGTCCGAGGTGTCGTGGAAGGGATCGGCAGCTACGGCAACTGTATGGGAGTCCCCACCATCGGCGGAGAGATGAGCTTCGAGAGCTGCTACAACGGCAACATCCTGGTCAACGCCTTCAGCCTGGGGCTGGCCAAGGCCGACGAGATCTTCTACGGCAAGGCCGAGGGGATCGGCAACCCGGTCATCTACGTCGGCTCCAAGACCGGTCGGGACGGTCTGGGCGGCGCGGTGATGAGCAGTGATAGCTTCACCGAGGAGTCCAAGAAGCTCCGCCCCACGGTCCAGGTGGGCGACCCCTTCACCGAGAAGCTCTTACTGGAGGCCTGTTTGGAGCTTTTCAGGACCGACTACGTCGTCGGGATCCAGGACATGGGGGCGGCGGGGCTCACCTCCAGCTCCTTCGAGATGGCGGGACGCAGCGGCAGCGGAATGATCATGCATCTGGACAAGGTCCCCGCCCGGGAAGAGGGGATGACCCCCTACGAGTTCATGCTCAGCGAATCCCAGGAGCGGATGCTGATCTGTGCCAAGAAAGGGACCGAAGAGAAGATCATGGAGATCTTCGAAAAGTGGGACCTGGATTTCGCGGTGATCGGCGAAGTGACCGATACGGGACGGATGGAGCTCTATTGGCATGGGGAGAAGGTGGCCGACGTCCCCGTCGATCCCGTCAGCGAAGAGGCGCCGGTGCTGGATCGCCCCACCAAACGCCCCGCCTACCTGGACGAGATCGCCGGGGTGAGCGTCGACGACTTCGAGCGGGTCGACAACCAGAGCGCCTTCGAGAAGCTCGTCGCCTGCGACGAGGTGGTGGACAAGGCATGGGTCTACGAGCAGTACGACTCCATGGTCCAGACCAATACCGAGAAGCATCCCGGCAGCCTGGACGCCAGTGTGATCCGGGTCAAAGAGACCGGGGTGGCCCTGGCCATGAGCAGTGACTGCAACCCCCGCTACTGCTACATCGACCCCTTCAAAGGGGCGGCCCTGGCGGTGCTGGAGAGCGGTCGCAACGTGGCCATGAGCGGCGCCAAGCCCCTGGCGATCACCGACTGCCTCAACTTCGGCAACCCGGAGAATCCCGAGGTGATGTGGCAGTTCGCCCAGGCCTGTGAAGGGATCAAGCAGGCCTGCGCCGAGATGGAGACCCCCGTCGTCAGCGGCAACGTCTCCCTCTACAACGAAACCAATGGAGTCAGCGTATTCCCGACCCCCGCCATCGCCATGGTCGGGGTCAACGAGAGCGAATACAAGGTGCTCAAGAGTGAATTCCAGGAAGAGGGCGATACCCTGGTCCTGGTAGGCGAGACCAAGGGGGAGTTCGGCGGCTCCCTCTATATGAAGGAGGCCTGCGGAACCATCGCCGGGACCCTGGCCGACGTCGACTATGCCGCGGAAGCCCGCCTCTGGCAACTGGTGATCGAAGCCAACGCCGAAGGGCTCCTGGAAGCGGCCAAGGATGTCAACGTGGGCGGCCTCGCCATCGCCCTGGCCAAGATGGCGGCACGCAGCGGTAAAGGGGCCGAGGTCAAAGTCGACTACGACGATCCCCGATGGATCTTCGACGAGAGTCAGAGTCGGGCGATCCTGGAGGTCAAGCCGGAGAATCTGCAGGAGCTGGCCCGCAAAGCGATGGACCTGGGGCTGAAGGTCCAGTCCATCGGCACGGTCGGAGGAGAGTCGCTGCAGGTCAACGAAGTCGCTATGCCTATGGACCTCCTGCAGGAGATCTACTTCGGGAACTTCAAAAAAGTGATCGAGCAGGATCTTTGATGAGTGATCTCCAGAGCGTAAGAAGATTCGCCGGAATCGTATTGCTCGGAGTGGCGCTTTGCAGTACTCTGAATGCGGCTTCCGAGAAGCCCTTCAAGCCCCAGGTGATGCTGGGGGATATGATGCCAAACAAGATGCGGGAGCAGAACCGGGAAGTGGTGCGGCAGGCTGCCCTGTCTCTCTCGGAAGGACTGCCGAAGCAGGTGGACAAATTCACGACTCTCCAAAGCATCGAAGCCAGGGACACGACGCTGCTTTATACCTTTTTGCTCGATGTGGGACTCAAAAGCGACGAGCAGATCCGAAAAGAGGGAGAGGATCGCATGCGCCGCAACGTAACCGCCGGTATCTGTCGAAGCTCCAAGCGCTTCCTGGATGCGGGGATCACCATCGCTTATCGTTATCTCAACGCCAATACGAAGAAGGAGCTTTTTCGCTTCGATATCGACAAAAAAGCCTGTGAGACGATCGGCATGCCCTGACACGCATCTTCGTCACCGAAGCTCCTGCAACTCCTGATCGACCCAACGAAGGTAGGAATCCGTTCCATCCACGATGGGCATCAAAAGGATCTCGGGGACTTCATAACTGTGCAGGTCGTTGATGAGCGCCTCGATGGCACCGAAGTGGCTGCTCCGGGTCTTGATCTCCAAACGGTATTCCGTACTCTCTTCCAGCTTTTCCTCCCAGCGATAGTGGCTTTCGATGGGTACGATCTGTATACAGGCGGCCAGCCGGGCGTTCAGCAGAGCCTGGGCGATCCGTCGAGCCTCTTCCTTCTCCGCGCTTGTGGTAATGACGATTCCATATTCCGATTTGATTTCCATGACATGATTATATCGCGAGTCTCAATTTGAAATTCTCCGAGCAGTATGGGCTTCCTTGGGCTATAATGGCATCTAAAAAGGGGTGCGATGATCGTCGGAATCGAAGGTAGGGTGGAGGTCAAGGAGCCCACCTACCTGCATATCAATGTAAACGGTCTGATCTACGAGGTGAATGTCTCCATCAATACCTCCAATGCGGTTCAGGAGAAAGAGGTGAAACTCCTGGTGACCCAGATCCTACGGGAGGATGCCAATCTGCTCTACGGATTCGCGAACAAAAGCGAAAAGAAGATGTTCGATACCCTCCTGAAGATCAATGGGGTCGGACCCAAAGTGGCTCAGGCGGTCTGTTCCACCTTCACTCCGGAGACCTTCGCACGGATCGTGGCTTCCAAGGATGTGGGCTTGCTCAAACGGGTTCCTGGCATCGGCCCCAAAGCCGCGAGCCGGATCCTCGTGGAATTGGCCGACTTCATCGTCGACGGGGAGGAGAGCCCGGCCCTCGCCGATCACAACGAAGCGATGCTGGCGCTGGAGAGCCTCGGCTTCAAGAAAGAAGCCATTCGAAAAGCCCTGGCCGGAGAGAGTGGGGATACGGCGACGTTGGTGAAGATCGCTCTCAAGAAACTGCAACGTCTATAGATCCCCCCGTCTCATCACTCCGGACCATCGATGGAGGTATTGTATCCGCCCCCATCTCCCTCGTCTCCCTGCTCGTCGCTTTGATCATCCGAGTTGCCTCCTGTGGAGGAAGAGGAACCCGAATCATTGGAGGATGTCTGGCCTCCGTCACTGGAGGAAGATCCCGTGTTCGCTGAGCCGGTACTGTCGTCAGCAGAGCTGTCATTCCCCAGATCTCCCGGACCATTTCCATCACTCCCCTCGTAGCAGATACCCCGATGATCTCCCTCCACACAATCGGGAACGTTGCCGAACTTCAATGCACTCTTTGGTCCACATCCAGTTGCAGTTAGCATGAATGCGACAAAGAGGCTCCACCCGATTGTTCTGTATTTCGAAACTCTCATGGCGTCCTCCTTTGCTGGGACCAAGATTAAATTAATAATCTCTGAAACTAGATTACTACTTTTAAACTTAATTATTTGTTAAATAAATCAGTTTGTGTGGAGACACGATGAATGAAAAAACGTTGGGATAAGGGATCTTGTAGGGTGGTGAAAACTTGTTGCTGGATTTGGAAGGTTGGAAGGAGTTCCTGGCTTCCTAGCGGTGATCAATCCGTGGAGGTTTTTCGGAAGAAGTCCCGGACGTATTCGTAGCCACTGTAGAGAGTAAGGGCAACGGCGATCCAGAGGAGGAGGATCCCACCCGGCCACTCCATGAGGAGAAAACCAATGGCGATCATCTGTGCGACGGTCTTGACCTTGCCCATCCAGCTGGCGGATACGTCGAATCCCTGGCTCATGGCGGAGACGCGCAATCCCGTGATGAAGAGTTCCCGGGTGAGGATGAGGTAGATGGCCCAGGGGGAGGCCCGATCGAGCATCATCAGTCCCAGGAATCCGGCGAGGGTCAGCATCTTGTCGGCCAGGGGGTCCAGGATGGCTCCCAGGGTTGTTACCTGGTTGAAGGTCCGGGCGATGTACCCGTCGAAGAAGTCGGTGGCGCTGGCCAGGACGAAGAGAAAGGCGGCCGCGTAGTCGAGCCAACTGTAGTGGATCCCCTGGAAGATGCTCCAGTCCCGGTCTACCAGGAGCATGAACATCAGGGGCGCCATCAAGAGGCGGATGAAGGCGAGGAGGTTGGGGACGTTATACATGATCCCTCCTGTAGGAGGGATCATGAGCGAGGAGTGTGGAGTGAGGAGTGAGAAACGACTGTTGTGGGTACCACGTCTTCTTGATCAGCATCTCTTCGTTCTTCCATCGTTTCGCTGATTTCATCAGCGGAACGTCGTTCCTCCGTCGACCACCAGAGTATGTCCCGTGATCCAGCTGGCGTCGTCACTGCAGAGGAAAAGAACGGCACCGGCCAGATCCTCGGGAGTCCCCATTCGGTTCAGAGCGGAGCGTTTGATGGTCTCGGCCTTGACCTCTTCATAGTTGGTAAAGGCACGCAGGGCGTCGGTCTCGATGGGCCCGCCGCTGACGGCGTTGACGCGGATGTTCCATTCGCCCAGCTCCACAGCGGCGTAGCGGGCCATCGCTTCTACGGCAGCTTTATTGGTACCATGGCCGGCGTAGTTCTCGATGTAGATCCGGTTGCCGGTGGAGCTGAGGGTCACGATGGCACCACCGCCGACCTTCTGCATCCGTTTGGCCGCCTCCTGGCTGCCGGCGACGAAGGCTCCCACGGTGGCCATATAGATATTGGCCAATCCTTTCTTGGGACGGAGCTTCATGAACTTCCCGTAACCCCCCACGACGGGCCGGCCGTAGATCATGGCGTTGGAGACGAAGTAATCGACCCGGTCGAAATCCTCGTCGATCGCCTCGAAAAGAGGCTTGAACTGATCGGTATCCAGAATATCCAGGGGGTAGCAGCGGGCTTTGACGCCGTAGTCGCTCTCCAACTCTTTGGCGAAGTTCTCGGCGGCCTCTTTGTTGGAGTTGTAGGTGAAGGCGACATTGACGCCATTCTGGGCGAACTTTTCGGCGGTAGCCTTGCCGATCCCTTTGGTGGCACCGGTGATGACCAGGGTCTTGCCCTTCATGCTTTCGTACATATTAGTTCACTCCCGGAATGGTGTAATTTTTCAGAGCCTCTTCGATCTTTTTCATATTTTCACTGCTGGGGGCCACCAGGGGGAGACGGTATTCCAGAGTGGGAATGAGGCCCGCGATGTACATGGCGGCTTTGACGGGGATGGGGTTGGACTCCACGAACATCGCCTTGTTGATGGGGTAGAGGGAGTCGTTGATCGCCTTGGATGCGGCCAGGTCTCCCTCCAGCGCCGTATGGACCAGCTTCGATTTGAGATCGGGCAGCAGGTTCGCCGTGACCGAAATGATTCCCTGGGCGCCGTTGGCCAGTAGGGGGTAGTCGATGGCGTCGTCGCCGCTGACCAGGCAGAGCTCCGGGCGGGCGGCCAGAAGATCCACGGCCCGCTCCATGGAACCGGTGGCCTCTTTGATGGCGTAGATGTTAGGAACTTCGTCGAAGAGGCGGAAGACCGTGGCGGGCTGGATATCCACGGAGGTCCGTCCCGGCACGTTGTAGAGCATCACGGGGATCTTCACCGCTTCGGCCAGAGCTTTGTAGTGCTGATAGAGCCCCTCCTGGGAGGGTTTGTTGTAGTAGGGGGCGACGGAGAGCAGGGCGTCGGCACCGCAGGCCTCGGCATGGCGGGCGATATCGATGGCTTCATGGGTGGCGTTGGAGCCGGCACCGGCGACCACTTTGACACCGGTACCCTTGCAGACCTCCACGGCGATCTCGATGCAGCGTTTGTGCTCGTCGTGGCTGAGGGTGGCGCTTTCGCCGGTGGTGCCCACGGGGACGACCCCGTCCATGCCGTGTCGGATCTGTCGGCGGATCAACTCCGCGTAGGTGGCCTCGTCGAGGCTGTTGTTCTTGAATGGGGTGACCAGGGCGGTCATCGCCCCGCAGGGATTTTGGCTCATTGCTCGTTGCTCCTGAGGATGATGGTGGTCGATCGAGTGTTGTCGAAGTATTTTCGGGCGACCTCTTTGACCATTTCGGGGGTAATTTTATCCAAATCTTCCTCATACTCCAGCAGAGGCTTTAGGTCGCCCCGGGCCAGATAGGAGCCAAAGAGGGTGGCGGTGGAGGAGGAGCTCTCCAGTTCGTGGATGAAATCGACCTTGGTGTTGAGTCGGATCTTTCTCAGTTCCTCTTCGCTGACCCCCTCGGTCTTGATCCGCTCGATCTCTTGGAGGATCGCCTTTTCCAGCTCTTCGGCCTTGACGCCGGGGTTGGCCATGGCGAGGAAGAGGAAGACCCCCGGATCCTTCAGCTCCATATTGTAGCCGTAGACCTGGGTGGCGAGCTGGCGTTTCTGGACCAGTTCGCTGTAGAGGCGACCGCTCTTTCCGCTGCTGAGGATCTCGGCGATCATGGAGAGGACCACCTGGTCCCTGTGGCGAAAATCGGGGATGGAGTAGGCGATAGCCACGGTCTCGGCGGTATTGTTCTCTTTGTGCAGAACCACCCGCTTGGTCCCGTCGGAGGGGGGCTCGTAGGGGGTATTGGTGGTGATGAGTGAACAGTTGCACTCCTCTTTGGGGGGCCGTACCTTCCCGAAGGTCTCTTCGGCGGTTCTGAACACCTCGTCGGGGTCGACATCGCCGGCGACGATGAGGATGGCGTTGTCGGGGCGGTAGAAACGGCGGTGGAACTCCCGGATATCCTCGATCTTCCAATTCTGGATGTCGTGCATGAAGCCGATGGGGGTCCAGTGGTAACTGTGCTCCACGTAGTGGGTGTTGAAGAGACGGAAGTAGAGATAGCCGATGGGGTTGTTGTCGGTGCGCCAGCGCCGCTCCTCGGCGACGACATTGCGCTCCTTCTGGAACTCTTCATCGGTCAGGTTGAGGTTGCTCATCAATTCCGCGTAGAGTTCCATCGCCATCTCCATGTTGGGGGTGGAGGATTTGATGAAGTAGTGGGTGTAATCAAAGCCGGTGGAGGCGTTGTTGACCCCGCCGTGGGATTTGACGATCTTGTCGAACTCCCCCTCTTCGAGGTGTTTGGTGGATTTGAAGTTCATATGCTCCAGCATATGGGCGATCCCGGTCTTGCCCAGGATCTCGTCCCGGCTGCCGACCTTGTAGAAGATGTCGGTGGTGATGACCCCCGTGCCGTTCTCCAGCGGGATCGCGTAGACCTCCAGCCCGTTGGCCAGGGTCTTGTGGAAATATTTGGGTAGTGAGTTTGCCATAAGTGCTCCTGGGAACAGCAGCGTAAGCGCTGCTGCAGTGAGTAGTGAGTAGTGAGTAGTGAGTAGTTTTTGGATGAAATTTCTACGAAATTTCTTTAATTTCATACACATTTCCAGACTTCTTCTTTTTGTAATAACTGATAAAAGCTTCGCGCAGCGAAGCATACCAAAATTCCTAACTCCTAACTCCTAACTCCTCACTCTTTTTCCAATCCGCTCCCACCGCTTCGGAGATGTTCTCGAAGCCGTCGGCCTTGAGCAAGCGGATCAGTCCGAGGTTGATGCGCTCGATGAGGGCGGGCCCTTCGTAGATCAGCAGGCTGTAGACCTGTACCAGGCTGGCGCCCATACGGATGCGGCGGTAGGCCTCTTCGGGGCCATCGATGCCGCCTACGGAGATGAGCAGGGTTTTGTCGTGGAACTCCCTGCCGATGGCGGAGAAGAGTTCTCTCGATTTCTCCGTCAGCAGGGCTCCGCTGATGCCGCCGAAGTTTCGAGCGTGGGGGGTGAGGGAGTAGTCGACGGTGGTGTTGGTGGCGATGATCCCCG
Organism: Campylobacteraceae bacterium; assembly: GCA_026994745.1. Taxonomy (GTDB): domain Bacteria; phylum Campylobacterota; class Campylobacteria; order Campylobacterales; family Sulfurovaceae; genus Nitratifractor. The sequence continues at coordinate 9,021 of JALWPZ010000229.1, forward strand.
CCGCTCCGGCTTCCACGGCGACGTGGCAGAGTTCCAGGGCCTGTTCGGCGCTCATATCGGGGGCGATCTTCAGGAAGATCGGCTTGTCGGTGACGGATCGCCCGATGCGAAAGACTTCCCGGATGAAGGATTCGTTCTGTAGGTCCCGCAGGCCCGGTGTGTTGGGAGAGGAGATGTTGATGACGATGTAGGTGCCGTAATCGCGAAACGTTTTGAAGAGGGTTTCGTAGTCGTGCAAAGCCTCGTTCTCGGGCGTGGTCTTGTTCTTTCCGATGTTGACGCCGATGGGGTAGTCGAAGAAGCGTAGTTTTTTCAGACGCTTGGCCATATGCCAGGCCCCCTTGTTGTTGAAGCCCATGGCGTTCTGGATGGAGCGGTCCTCCACCAGGCGGAAGAGCCGGGGTTTGGGGTTGCCGGGCTGAGGGCGGGGTGTGACGGTGCCGATCTCGGTGAAGCCGAAGCCCAGAGCGGGGGTGCCGCGGACATAGTCGCCGTTCTTGTCGAATCCGGCGGCCAACCCTAGCGGATTCCGGAACAATCGTCCGAAAAGGGTCTGATGGAGCCGGGGATCGTCCACGAAATAGCGGTCGATCATGGCTTCCCAGGCCGGAGGACAATTGGGGAGGGTTCGCAGGCCGAAACCGGCCAGAGTGTGGGCGGTCTCCGGATCCAGACGGAACATCATGGATTTCAGGGTGTCGTAACTGAAAAAGGACATCGATAGCCTTCATTTTTTTGGAGAGATTATAGCGAAGAAGCCTCTTCCAGGCTTCTTCGAATGAGGAACCGTGTTTTTTTAATGTGAAATTAGAAATTAGAAATGAGAAATTTCGGTTTGCGTCGCTTCGCAACGCGACTTTATGGAGCTGGGACTGAAGTCCCGCATGCAGGGGTTTATCCCCGCTCCACAACGCCCAATGATCAATGATTTCTTTTACTGCCGACTGAACTCAAACGAAAAAGAGGGGCAAAGCCCCGTTCTAACGACAAACGACTAATAAGTGACATTCTCTTCGTCGTCCCGATAGACGTCGGTGATATCGAAGTCGTAGTCGGGTTCGATGACGGGGACCTTTTCGACCAGTTTGGGGTCGACCTGATGCTCGCTGAGGTTGTACTCTTTACCCTCGTAGAACTTCTGCTCTTTGGCGTAGCGTTTCTCCCGCTCCATCTGCTCCTTGAGATGCTTCTGGGTCAGGTCGACCTTTGTTGTCAAACTTTTGGCGCTGGCGTTGGTATCGGTGGCCCAGGCGAAACTCAAAAAGATCATTGTTGCAATAAGAAAGGCCTTCATAGGAGTCCTTTATCATTTAAAACATTTATGATAATCATAACATAAAATCATTGTTCGGCCACTCTCTCTTCCGGCTTGTACTCCCCCTTTTTCCAGGCATCGATCTTGTCCCTGGGAATGAATTCAAGCACCGTCGCGTTAATGCAGAAGCGTCGCTTTCCTCCGGGGGCATCGTCGAAGACATGCCCCAGATGGGCACCACTTTTTTTGGCGAGGATCTCCGTACGATGCATGCCGTAACTGTTGTCGGGCCGTTCGATGACAGCGCTCGGCTGTGCCCGGTAGAAACTCAACCACCCGGAGTGGGAGTTGAAGCGGTCTTTGCTGTCGAAGAGGATGTCTCCGGAAAGCTTGTCAACGAAGACCCCGTCGCCGGCGTTCTTGAAGATCTCGTACTTTTTGCAGAACCTCGGCTCGGTCCCTTTGTTGAAGGCGATGTCGTAGGCTTCGCTGCTTTTCCCCAGTTTGAAGGTCCCTAGGGCCTTGTAGAACTCTTTGGGGTTCAGATAGCCGGTGTGGGCCGCCACCTCTTTGCCATCCTGAATAAAATAGATGGTGGGGGTGCCGATGACGGCGGTTGTGAGTTGGAAACCTTTGATCCGATCCTCGTGGGCGAAGCGCATAGGGATCGTCCCATGGTAATCCGATGCAACATTCTTTTTGAAGGCTTCGCAATAGGGGCAGTTCTCGGCGTCGATGACCAGGATCTCCTTGCCCCCAAGGGGAGTGATGGCTTTGGTGTTCTGGCTGTGCTGCAAGGGAGTGTTTCGGGTTTTCGATGCCCTGGATTCCGGATCGAGTCCGGAATGACGGTTCATGGCCGATCGCTTTGGAAATTTGACTCCCGTGGAGTGGTTGGGGCAGTAGCCGTTGGGGTTCTTCTTGAGATAGTCCTGATGGAAGGCTTCGGCAGGGTAGAAATGTTTCAGCGGTCGGATCTCGGTGACGATTTTTCCGTAGCCTGCCTTGCTCAGGAGCTTCTGGTATTCAGCTTTGGTCCGCAGGGCGATCGCCTTCTGTTCGGGGGTGGTGTAGAAGATGGCACTGCGGTAGTTATTGCCCCGGTCGTTGCCCTGGCGGTTCTTCTGGGTGGGGTCGTGAAGCTCCCAGAAGGATTTGATGAGATCCTCGGTGGAGATCCTGGCGTCGTCGTAGGTTACTTTGACCGATTCGGTGTAGTTGACGACCCCTTTGGGGGTATCGTAGCGATAGGAAAGGACCTTGTGGTAGGTGGGATCGGGATAGTTCCCCCCGGCGTAGCCGGATTGGGCGTCGATCACGCCCGGGAGCTTCTCGAAATGTTTCTCCACCCCCCAGAAGCACCCGGCGGCGAAGACGATGGTCTGGGGCTTGGCCATAAGGCCCAGTGTGAGGGCGAAGAGGAGGGCGAGGAGTTTCATATGGATCCTTTGGGAGAAAATTTTTTATTTGAGAAGTTATAGCATAGATTGTGTGGAGGGTGTGTGTATCCCGGAGCGCAGCCCCGATTTTCACCCCGATCTTTTGGCAATCGCACAGAGCAGGTAGCTGAAACCGATAAGGAGAAATCCATAGACCATCAGCGGAATCAACAGAAAAAAGGTGGATGGAAAAAATTTTCATCATTATAACCCGGGAATCTTTCCAGCCATAAAATGGGGCAAAAAGCGAATAGTGCTCCCCCGGATCACCTCTTCTCCGATCTGAAATAGAGGGTCAGGTGATAATAGTAGTATTTTCCCCAATAAGATTCTCAAAAGGAATCTTCAACCGATCATGCAGCTTACGGATCATCTCAAGCGTCAGTCTCCGCTTACGGTTGAGCAGTTCGGAGACCCGTGATTTGCTCCCGCCGAGGATCTCCACAAGATCTTTCTGCTTCAATCCCTCCTGCTCCATCCGGAACTCGATCGCCTCGACGGGACTGGAGAAGATCCTATGGACAGTCTCCAATCCTTTTCCCTTCGATGTGAATAACGATACCGCTACCGAGATATTCAATTCTTTCCTTGAGACGATCTCCCATATATTTGACGATTCCATGGATATTGCAGTCAGCCCCCTGACGTCTCCACTCCCCACGATCGTAGTGCTGAGCTTTCATGGTGTAGGGGCAATCGGTGGCGAGGATATCGCCCAGAACTTCGATCCCCAGGTCTTTGGCAGGGTCCTTGACACACAAAGTCTCCGACGGGTAGGGTGGAGTGAACATGGGATTGGGTGGGTACTCCCAGCGAACGGTTTGAAGGAGCCATTTGCCGGGGCGGATGTTGATCGTGCCGTTTTGTTCGGAAGAACCGCTCAGGAGGCAGGAGCAGACGAGATCGGGATTGGAGGGAAGGCGGTTACCTTGGGCCCCTTTGAAGGTGCAGAGGACCCCCGGGGGAAAGGTATCGATCGTGAAGTAGTGAGGAGCGGAAGGATCGAGCATGATCCGGATCGGTGTCTTGTCCTTCGGATCGGTCAGGGTGTGGTCGATGAGGGTCTTGCCGGTATCGCTTCTGATAAGGATGTGGATCTTCTGGGGAGGACAGGTCTGGTCGATGTGGATTGTGCCCGCATTGAGCGCGGTCAAAGCGATCATGATCGCGATTTTCCGGAAAGTACGTATCATCTTCTCCTCCTTTCTTTTGGTAATTTCAGGATAAAAACAAGATGCTTAAGTATCAATAAAAACGGCTCCCAAAGATGGTCGGACCGATAGGCATTCGTCTGATCCGCCATCTCAATAAAATCTACGAGTTTGTTTTGAAGAGAGTATTGGAAAAAGCGGATGCTATATACTATGTTTACATTACCAGTTGGAGAGACCATGCTTCGTTTGCCCAAAATATTTCTGACCCTCTTGGTACTCTATAGCGGAGTAAAGGCGCAGCAGCGTTTCATCGATCCCGGAGAGTATCCCCTCTCGACTCGCACTCTCTCGGAGAAGTACTGCACCCGAATCGACAAAGATCACTCCTTTTGCGAAGGGAAGAAGATCAGCTATCTCGACACCGACGTCAGCGATCTGCCCGCGTTTCTGAAAGGTGCTCATGCCTTCATCGATCCGATCCTCGGTTCCTACCGAAAGAATAACCTCAAAAAAGAGGTTTTCGACACGATCAAAGAGCTGGGCGGAGACGTCAGAGGGGAGTGGTATAGTGAAACCCGGATCGATCTCTTCGCCAAAACCCCTGCCACCTACACCCTCGCCATCGAATCAAACGGCTACACCGGCGGGGCCCACGGCTACGACACGGTGGGTTACACCAACGTCGTCATCGCGACACAGAAAAAGCTGAGCCTGCAGGAGCTTTTCCTTCCAGGTACAGAAGAGAAACTCAAAGCGGTAGCGCTCAAGTTCTACAGGATGCAGCACAATCTCAAGCCTTCCCAACCGGTGACCGACGACGACTGGTTCGAGAACCGCTTCGTTCTGGCGGAGAATTTCGCCATTACTCCCAGAGGGCTTTATTTTCTCTATAACCAATACGAGATCAAGCCCTATGCGGCGGGACGGACGAGTTTCTTTCTTCCTTATGAGGCTATCAGGGATCTGATCGATCCGAAAGGGCCTTTGGCTTTTGTGAAATAGAGGGGTCTGAACGCGCTTCGTCATTCCGGACTCGATCCGGAATCCAGGGCCAGATACTCATGGAAACGTGGATGCTGAATCAAGTTCAGCATGACGGTATCGGCTAGAACCGTTTTTCAAAAGGCTTAATCCTCACTGGAGCAAATTCTGACAGGGGCGACGATCAGAGCTTCTCCCATTTGGTCCCTTCGGGGGTGTCCATCAGGGCGATTCCCATGGCGGAGAGCTCGTCGCGGATGGCGTCGGCCCGGGCGAAATCTTTGGCTCTTTTAGCCACGTTCCTCTCTTCGATCAACGCTTCGATCTTTCTACGCTCCTCTTCCCCGACACCGTACTGGAACCATTCATATGGATCGGTGCCGCCGAATCCCAGGAGCTCGTCGATGAAAGCGATATTCCCCAGAGCGCTTCGTTTGAGGTTTTTGTCTTTCGGGTTGGCATCCAACGCTTCGTTGACGGCGGCGACCATTTCATCGACGATGGCCAGGGCTCGGGAGGTGTTGAGGTCGTCGGACATCGCCTCCTTGAGAGCCAGGACGAAGCCCTCCTCCGCTTCGCCGGTTTTTCCGGGGGTGAGGCGTTTCTTGAGGCGGTAGAGTTTGTCCAGGCGTTTTTTCGCCGTACGGAGGTCCACTTCGTTGAAGTTGAAATCGTTGCGGTAATGCACCCCGATGAGGTAGAATCGCAGCAGTTCGCCCGGGTAGATCGCCAAGGCGTCTTTAAGGAAGAAGCTGTTTCCTAGGCTCTTGGACATCTTCTCCCCATCGATCTGGACGAAGCCGTTGTGCATCCAGTATTTGGCGATCTCGTGGCCGGTGGCGCAGCGGGTCTGGGCCGCTTCGTTCTCGTGGTGGGGGAAGAGCAGGTCGGCCCCGCCGCCGTGGATGTCGATGGTGTACTCGCCGTTGCCGTGGAAGTGCTTTTCGATCATCGCGGAACACTCGATGTGCCAGCCGGGGCGGCCGCTGCCGAGCCCGGTGTCGAAGCAGACGTCCCCGTCTCCGGCGCAGGCTTTCCAGAGGGCGAAGTCCCGGGGGTGCTTTTTCTCCCCGGCCTTGAGTTCGCAGAGTCGGCTGCGGGCTTCCTCCTCGTCGCCGAGCATATGCGAGATCTCGCCGTAGTGCTCGTCCTTGCAGGTGTCGAAGTAGACGTCGCCGCTCTCGGTGCGGTAGGCACAGCCGCTCTCCAGCAGCCGCTCCACCATCGCCTGGATGGCGTCCAGAGACTCAGTGGCCTTGGGTTCGATGTCGGCGCGGCGCACTCCCAGGGCACCCATCTCTTCGAGATAACGGGCGATGTAGTAGTCGGTGATCTCCCGGAGGCTCTTGCCCGTTTCGTGGATCTTTTTGATGATCTTGTCGTCGATGTCGGTGAAGTTCTTGGCCAGGGTCACTTCGTAGCCCAGGGCCCGCAGCGTCCGGCTGAGCAGGTCGAAGCTGAGCGCGCTGCGGGCGTGGCCCAGGTGGGCGTCGTCGTAGACCGTGGGGCCGCAGACGTAGATGGTGGCCTTTCCAGAATGGATGGGTTCGAAGGGGACTTTCACCTTCTTGACGCTGTCGAAGATCTGCATCTGCATTCGCATTTCCTATGGGAGAGTAGTGAGGGGATTATATCGAATGACGTTTTTTGAGTGAGGAGTTAAGAGTGAGGAGCGAGGAATTATGGGGCGACGTATCGCAAGGTGTTTGATAGAGGTGGGGTTCCAATGTTGATATTCGAGAAATCTTCCTTACTATTTTGACATAATATATTGTCAAACTGTTATGATATAATAATTTAATCGATATTATGTAGAGGAAGGTGTTGGAATGATTCGTGTGACATTGGCAGATCTACGGCGTTCTCTGGAGCTGAGCGAGGCGGAAGAGGTCATTGCCGTGGAAGATCGGCGGCGCAAGAAGGAGGTGGGATATTTCATTCCCATATCCCTCGAGAAGGAGTTTCGGAAGTTTTTGAAAGAGGTTGAACAAAAACAACGGGCAGAGAAGCTCCGGCGGGTGGCCGGTGCTCAGAGAAAAGATGTGATTCCCGAGGGAGGCCTGGATGAGGGTCTGTCGTAGGGGGGAGATATGGTTGGTGGACTTCAACCCGGCCAAAGGGGGAGAGATGGGCAAACTTCGGCCTGCGATCATCCTCAGTGATGAGCAGAGCAACGAGATTTTGGATACGGTTATTGTGATCCCTCTTTCTACGGTTATAGAACCCGGGACATTCCCCTTCCGATGGACCGTGACGAAACGGGAGAGTCTCGAAAAGGAGAGTGATGCTTGTATCAATGAGATCCGCTCTCTCTCCAAAAAACGGGTCAAAAAGTATCTGGCAGTATTGGCAGAAGAAGAATTGGCGACGATACAGGAGGGGTTGTGTCGATTGATTCGATGAACTGTCAGGTCGGAACCCAAACACGATTGATATAAATTTGAAGGTATTGAAAACATGAACGAAAAGAAAAGACACATCGCGATGCTGATCGACTGCGACAACGCGTCGCCCTACGCCATCAAAGGGATCCTCAAAGAGCTCTCCAAATATGGGGAGGTGATCGTGCGGCAGGCCTACGGCAACTGGAACAATCAGCAGTTGGCACCCTGGATGGACCGGCTCCTGGAACACTCCATCAAACCGATCCAGCAGTTCGACTACACCCGGGGCAAGAACGCCACCGACATCGCCATGGTGATCGACGCCATGGACCTGATGTACACCCGGGATCTGGACGGCTTCGCCCTGGTGACCTCGGACAGTGACTTTACCCCGTTGGCCCAACGGCTCATGTCCAACGGATTGACCGTCTACGGTTTCGGGGAGAAGAAGACCCCCAAGGCCTTCATCAACTCCTGCAGCCAGTTCATCTATACGGAGAACCTGGAGAAAGAGGAGAAGAAGTCCAAGTCCCGTACGGAAGCGGTGGTGAAGAAGAAGAGCGCAAAGCGGCATACCCCCAGCGAAGCCGAGAGCAAGATCGATACGGTCCTGGAGGACGAGGAGTTCATCGACCTGCTGCTGACGGGCCTGCGCAAGACCGCCGGGGAGGATGGCTGGGTCAACGTCTCGGATCTGGGGCAGTACCTGAGCAACAATTCGGCCTTCAGCCCGGTCAACTACGGATACGAAAAGCTTGGAGCGCTCTTACGGAATATCCCGTTCCTGGAGAGCAAGTTCGGGAACAACAATTCGATCATGTATGTCCGGGAGAAGTAGTATGCGATAGGGGAGGAGTCACTGAGGCGGCTGGTCCAGAAAGATGGCGATGAGATAGATCAGGATCGTTGCCACCAGCAGCAGGGGAATCAGATTGTAGGGGTCGGTGAAGTCCATTTCCAGAATCTCTCGGATCGTTTCCATCTTCGGCATCTCCTTTCGTTCATGATACCATTTCGAAAACGCAGGAGGAAGCAATGCAGATCGATTATCGGGAGATCCCGGCATCGGATCGATACAAACTGATGGCCCAAAGCGTCGTGCCGAGGCCCATCGCCTGGATCGCTACGGAGGAGGGCGGTGTGGTCAATCTGGCCCCCTTCAGTTACTTCACCCCTCTCTCCTCCGAGCCGCCGGCTTTGATCGTCTCGGTGGGGCACCGTCCCGACGGGACACCCAAGGATACCCTGGCCAATCTCCGGAACAATGGTCTCTGTACCGTCTGCCTGGTCTCTTCCGACCTTCTCGAGCCGATGCATTACAGCTCCAAGGCCCTCTCTCCCGGAGAGAGCGAGGCAGATCGTTTCGAGATCCCGTTGCGTAGGATCTTCGTGGGGTTTCCCCCTATGGTCGAAGGGGCACCGACGGCCTTCGCCTGCACTCTGATGCAGGAGGTGGACCTGCCCGGCAGCCAAACCCGCCCCCTCATCCTGCGGATCGAGAAGCAGTATCTGGCCGAGGAGTGTATCGTCGACCCCGGGAAGCTCTATCTGGAATGCGACCTGATCGCCCGGGTGGGGCCCAACTACGCCCGCTTGGGGGAGCGGATCGAAGCGCCGGAGATTCCCTGAGTCCCCGGTCGTTCTTCTGATATAATTCATCCAATCGAAACGAAGGAGTGCCCATGGAGATCAAGCAGTGCCAGTCCCTGGAGGAGGCCCGCAAGGAGATCGATAAGCTCGACGAACAAATCGTGGAACTGATCGCGGCGCGCAACGCCTATGTCCGTCAACTGGCCCATTTCAAGAACTCCATCGATGAGATCAAGGCCGAGGACCGGATCAGCGACGTGATCAACCGGGCCCGGGCCAAGGCGATCGAATTGGACCTTTCGCCCAACCTCATCAATGATCTCTATCTGCGGATGATCGATGCCATGGTGGACAGCGAAGTGGCAGAATTTCAGAACGCGAAGAACTTTTAATACCCTCTCGCTTCTCCCAAAAAATGGAAGGAGTTCCTCAAAAACAAGATCAATTAAGACAAAATATCTCCGAATTAAACTTTTTTCTGCTACACTACCTTGACACAAGCGGGAGCTTTGGTTATAACCACGCCCAAGCTTCCAAGACAAAGGATAGTCATGGCACAAGAAGAGCTGGACAAAGCGGTCTCAGGGGAGTACGCCCTGGGATTCGAAATCGATATCGAAGAGGACAAGGTCCCGCCCGGCCTCAACGAGGAGGTGATCCGTTTCATCTCCAAGAAGAAGGAGGAGCCCGAGTGGATGACCGAGCTGCGCCTCAAGGCCTACCACAAGTGGCTGGAGATGGAGGAGCCCCACTGGGGGCATCTGGAGTACGAACCCATCGACTACCAGTCCATCAGTTACTACGCGGCACCCAAGAAGGGGCCCGAGAGCCTGGATGAGGTGGACCCCAAGATCCTGGAAGCCTACAACAAACTGGGAATCCCCCTGGAGGAGCAGAAGCAGCTCGCCGGGGTCAAAGTGGCCGTCGATGCCGTTGTCGACTCCGTTTCGGTCAAGACCACCTATCAGGAGGAGCTGAAGCAGCACGGCATCATCTTCTGCTCCATCTCCGAAGCGATCCGGGATTACCCCGAATTGGTGAAGAAGTATATGTTCAGTGTGGTTCCCATGAACGACAACTACTTCGCCGCCCTCAACTCGGCGGTCTTCACCGACGGGACCTTCGTCTACATCCCCAAGGGGGTGCGCTGCCCGATGGAGCTGAGCACCTATTTCCGGATCAACGCTCTCAACACCGGGCAGTTCGAGCGGACCCTCATCGTCGCCGACGAGGGAAGTTATGTCAGTTACAACGAGGGATGCTCCGCTCCCATGCGGGACGAAAATCAGCTTCACGCCGCCGTCGTGGAGCTGATCGCCATGAAGGATGCCGAGATCAAATACTCGACGATCCAGAACTGGTACCCCGGGGACGAGGAGGGCAAGGGCGGTATCTACAACTTCGTCACCAAGCGGGGCCTCTGCGAGGGGGAGAACTCCAAGATCTCCTGGACCCAGGTGGAGACCGGATCGGCGATCACCTGGAAGTACCCCAGCTGCGTCCTCAAGGGGGACAACAGCGTTGGGGAATTCTACTCCGTCGCCGTCACCACCCTGGCCCAGCAGGCCGATACCGGGACCAAGATGATCCATCTGGGCAAAAACACCAGCTCCACGATCATCTCCAAGGGGATCAGCGCCATGAAGGGGCAGAACACCTACCGGGGCCTGGTGAAGATCGGCGCCAACGCCGAAGGGGCCCGCAACTACAGCGAGTGCGACAGCCTCCTCATCGGCGACCAGTGCGGGGCCCACACCTTCCCCTACCTGGAGAGCAAGGATGCCCATGGACAGGTGGAGCACGAAGCGACCACCACCAAGATCAGCGACGAGCAGCTCTTCTACCTCCGCCAGCGGGGGATCACCGAAGAGGATGCGGTGAGCATGATCGTCCACGGTTTCTGCAAAGAGGTCTTCAGCCAGCTGCCCATGGAGTACGCGGTGGAAGCGAAAGCGTTATTGAATCTGACATTGGAAGGAAGTGTAGGATGAGTAGAGTAGTTATGGATATCGACAATCTCCACGCCCGCATCGGCGGAAAGGAGATCCTGAAGGGATTGAACCTTCAACTGGAAGAGGGGAAGGTCCACGCCATCATGGGCCCCAACGGGGCGGGCAAATCGACCCTCTCCAAGGCGATCACCGGCCATTACGACATCGAGGTCCTGGATGGCGAGATCCGTTACAAAGGGCAGAACATCGTCGACTGGGAGCCCGAGGACCGGGCGCTGGAGGGGATCTTTCTCAGTTTCCAGAACCCGGTGGAGGTCCCCGGGGTCAACAACGCCTATTTCCTCCGTACCGCGGTCAACGCCAAGCGTAAGCATCAGGGGCTGCCCGAGCTCAATGCCGCGGAGTTCCTGCGGGAGATGAAAAAGCTGGTCCAGGAGCTGGGGATGAAGCCCGAAATGATCAGCCGCTCTCTCAACGAAGGCTTCTCCGGCGGAGAGAAGAAGCGTAACGAGATCCTGCAGATGATGATGCTCCAGCCCGACGTCATCATCCTAGACGAGATCGATTCCGGCCTCGACATCGACGCCCTGCGGGCCGTCAGCGAGGGGATCAACAAGATGAAAGACGGCAAGCGCAGCTTCCTGGTCATCACCCACTACAGCCGGATCCTCGACTACATCGAGCCCGACTACATCCACGTCCTCAAGGACGGCAAGATCATCAAAACCGCCGGCCCCGAGCTGGTCGCCGAGCTCGAGGAGAAGGGTTACGGCGCCATCGAGGAGGCGTGATGAGACCCGTACTGCTGGGGTCCATGAGCCCCGAGAGCCTGATGGAGGAGCTGCAGGCGGCTCCCAGCCGAGCCCTGGCGGCCCGCCGCCTGAGCGAACTGGGGATGCCGACACGTAAGAGCGAAGCCTACCGCTACTTCGAGATTGATCCCCTGATGGATCACGATTGGGAAAGGGTGGAGATTTCAGCCACCAGCGAGATCGAGGAGACCCAGCGGCGCATCGTCATCACCGACGGCGTGGTGACGGCCCTTCCGGCGGACGTGGAGGTGCAGGTGGGATGCAGCGACGCCATCGACCTCGACGGCGCCCATTTCGATCCTCTCTACTACCTGGGGCATCTGATGAGCCGCGAAGTGATCTCCCTGCGTTTCCGCAAAGACGCCAGGGTGACCATTGTCCACCGCTGCACCCAGCCGGCCAAGCTGCTGGCTTATCGGACGGCGATCTACGTCGATGCCAACGTGCACGTTCAGATCTCCGAGCGCTATGAGGGGGAGAACGCCTGCGGAGCTCTGATCCTGAGCGGCCACGACGCCTTCGTCTCCCGGGACGCCACGCTGACCCTGGTCAAGGACCAGACCCTGCGGATCGGGGATTATACGCCGATCTTTTCCCATCGGATCAAGGTCGACTCCCAGGCCTCCTGCCGCCTGCACAGCTTCGACTTCGGAGCCGGCAGCGGCTTGCAGTTGATCAAGGCGGAACTCCACGAGCATGCTCGCATCGATGCGGACCATCTGCTCTACGCCAAGGACCATGCACGGCGCGGGACCGTCAGCCAGATCGTCCACATCGGCCAGAGCTCCGTCAGCAATCAGCGGGCCAAGAACATTCTGGTGGAGAAGGCCCGGGGGATCTTCGACGCCCTCATCAAAGTGGAGCACAGCGGCAAAGAGACCAAAGCCCACCAGAACTCCAAGGCGATCCTCCTCAACGACGGCGCCTATATGGCCAGCAAACCGCAGCTGGAGATCTACATCGACGACCTGGAGGCGAGCCACGGTTCCACCACGGGGCAGTTGGATGAAGCGCAGCTTTTTTACCTGCGCAGCCGGGGCATCGCCAAGGACGAGGCACGCAAGATGCTGATCCTGGCCTTCGCCAACGAACTCATCGACGCCCTAGAGGACGATGCGCTCCGGGAAGACCTCCACCGCAGCTTCGAAGAGGCGTACTGGGGAACGACCAACGTCACCTGCATGGAAACCTGCCATGGATGCGAGGATTTGGCTGCGGAAACCGCAGCCAAATAGTGAGGAGTGTTGAACGAGGAGTGAAGAGTTTTGGTGAGCGTTGCTTCGCAATGCCATCATTCAGGAATTTCTAGTTACTAGTTGCTAGTTACTAGTTTCTTTTTTAAAAGGAACAGCCGTGTCGACCATCAAAGAAGTTTTACAACGTTACAAAGAGGATTTCGATCTTTTCGAAACACCCGACGAAAAGTTCGAATATATCTTCGACCTGGGGAAGAAACATACGACCCTGCCCGAAGAGCAAAAGAACGACGAAACCTTCATCGAGGGGTGCGCTTCGCCCGCCTGGTTGGCGGGGGAGTGCCGCGACGGCAAACTGATCCTGCGCGGCGAGGGGAGCAGCGAGATGGCCAAGGGAATGTTGACCCTGCTGCTGGATATCTTCAGCGACAAAGACCCCGACGAGATCCTGAACTTCGACCCTAACGAGCTGGGCCAACTGGGGATCGTCGAGCATCTCTCCCCGGTTCGCCAGCAGAGCCTGGAAGCCTTTTTGAAAAAGGTCTACGACTACGCCCGACGATGCAAGGAGAGCAACGCATGAGCAAAGACCCCAGAGAGATGCCGCCCGAGGCCTCCGAGATCCGGATGATCGAGGAGCTGCAGAAGATCTACGACCCCGAGATCCCCGTAGATATTTACAACCTGGGCCTGATCTACGACGTTCACTGCGAAAAGGACCCCGAGACCAAGCTCAACCGCTGCAAAGTGGTGATGACCCTCACTTCGGCTACCTGTTCCATGTCGGAGATCATCGTGGACCTGGTCAAATCGATCCCCTCACGGGTGGAGGACCACTCCATCGAAGAGGTAGATGTGGAGCTGGTCTTCGATCCTCCCTGGGACCAATCCAAGATGAGTGACGAGGCGAAGCTGCAACTGGGTCTCTTGTGACGTTCCGTCACAAGAGAATGAGAAGATAGAAAATAGAAATGAGAAATTATGGTGCGTTGCGTTGCAGCGCTTTCAATGGGGGCGCGACTTCAGTCGCGCACAATGCAGGGCTGAAACCCCGCCTCCAATGACAAACAACCAATGACTCGCGACTGAAAGGATCGGATATGTTGACAGCCATTCCCTTGAAAATGAACAAACCCGACAGTGCGGTCAGCCCTCTCTTCGGCCATGCCAAATGGTTTGCTTTCGTCACGGACGACGGGCAAGTGAGGATCGAGGCCAATCCCTATGACGGAGGGATGCCGGTGATCGACTGGCTGCTGGCCCAAGGGGTGAAGCGAATCGTCACCCCGCACATCGGGGCCCGCCCCTTCGTCTATCTGCTGGAGCAGGGGGTGAAAGCCTGGTATCCCGGGGAGGGACGAATCACCCTGTCCGAGGCGATCCAAATGCTTCGGAATCCAGATGAAACGATGGAGCGGATCACTCTGGAAAATGTCGAGCAGTTCGCCCGACACGGCGGGAGTGGACATCGGCACTGACTTTTCCGCTTTTTCCGGTGGCAGATCCGGCGTTGATTCTTCCGACTCCATCTTTTCACAATCTCTTCATTTTTATACTATTTAATATCTAAGCGGTGATTGGATACAATCGATCTGCTTTGATTTCGGGAAACTTTAGCGAGAAGGGTAGCCGATGCGGGTGTTTTTTCTTTTTTTGACCATTTATTCCTTTCTCTTCGCCGAGCTGGATGCCACGATGAAGATCGAGAAAGATGTGGACCAGCGGGCCAGAATCGCCGTGGTGGACGGATCCGAATTCGGCACTGAGCTGGGAAACAAGGGATTCAGGATCTTTCGGGATGATCTGAAGATCACGGGACACTTCCGTCCCGAGGATTTCCATCGTCAGGGGGATTTCACAGGTGGCGCCTTCGATCCCGCCTTGCGGGCGATGGAGTATGTGCTCAAATACCGCCTGGTCGAAGAGGGACAGGGGGTCGCACTCAAGATCAAGTTCCTCAAAGGCGCCAACTCCGAAACGGTTCTGGAAAAGAGTTACCGCATCTCCTCTCGGGCACGATATCCCTTTTTGATCCACAAAGCGGTCACCGACATCAACGCCAGGCTCGGCTTCCCGTCCGTGGAGTGGCTCAACCGGTACGTGCTATTCGCCCGCTACACCGGGAAAAAGGAGAGCGAGATCGGAGTGGCGGACTACACCTTTCATTATGTCAAGACGATCATCAAGGGGGGGCTCAACCTCTTCCCGGTCTGGGGAGACCCGAATCAGAAAAGTATCTACTACACCAGCTACAGTGGTAAACTCCCCACTCTCAACCATCTGGACCTCCGCAGTGGGAGGGTGAAGCGATTGATGAGTTCCCAGGGGATGCTGGTCTGCTCCGACGTCAGCAGCGACGGGCAACGGCTGCTGCTTACCATGGCGCCGCAGGGACAGCCGGATATCTACGAGTACAGCGTCGCCACGGGAGAGAGCCGCCGTTTGACCGACTTCAGCGGGATCGACGTAGGAGGGAAGTACGCCGACGAGGAGCGCAGTGTGATTTTCATCTCCAATCGTCTGGGGTATCCCAATATCTTCAAAAAACCTCTCTCCGGTGGTCCCATCGTCCAGTTGGTCTATCATGGGAAGAACAACAACTCCTGCGATGCCTACAAAGAGAAAGTGGTCTACTCCAGCCGGGAGAGCGACAACAGCTTCGGCGGCAAAGCCTTCAACCTCTATCTGACCACCACCGACGGGGCCTACGTGCGGCCATTGACCAGCGGAGGGATCAATCAGTTCCCCCGCTTCTCTCCCGACGGAAATACCGTGCTCTACATCAAACGGGGCCCGGAGGGAAACTCCATCGGCTATATCGGGCTGAATACCAACATGAGCATGCTCTTTCCTTTCGGGATTCAACGTTTGCAATCCATCGATTGGTAAGAGCGCAGACATGATGAACTCAAGAGAATGAAAAAAGGAAAGCGACGGATGAGAACGATCGGATACAGAGGAGTGGGGATCCTGCTCCTTTCGAGCCTAGCGGTGATGGCGGAACCTTCGGTCTATGGGCGCAGCTACAGCAGTGGAAGTGCGCAAGTGGCCAAGAACAAAAATATGATCTATTCTCTGCAGCAGAAGGTGGCGCGGCAACAGGAGGAGATCGAAGGGCTCAAAAGTCTACTGGAGAGCCTTTCCCAGCGCCTCAATCAACTCTCGGGTCGAAAGAGCACCCAGGACAGCCCCGAAGCCTCCGGGAAAAAGATCCGGGAACTGGAAGCCCGGATCGAAAAGCTGGAGAAAGGAACCCGTGTGACGAAAGCTCCCGCCACGAGAAGGGTCCCGGTCCGTGCAAGTTCCCAAAAGAGCACGAGCGCAAAAGAGAGTGCCAAAGCCAAGTCCACCGCGTCTTCCGGATTGGAAAAGGCCCCTTCGGACAAACTCTTCAGCCGTGGGGTCCGTCTGGTCAAACAGCGCCGCTATTCGGATGCGAAGCAACGCTTCGATATCCTGTTGAAACGAAACTACAAACCCGCATCCACCAACTTTTACCAGGGGGAGATCGCTTACCGGACCGGACGGTACGACGATGCGATCAAGTATTATCAAAAGAGCGCGGAGCTCAACGAAAATGCCGCCTACATGGATCGTTTGCTCCTGCATACGGCCATCTCCCTGGAAAAGAGCGGGGACAAGGAACAAGCCAGGAACTTCTTCCAGGCGATCGTCGATGGGTACCCCGGCACCGGCAGTGCCCGGGAAGCGAAAAAACACCTGAAATAGTCCGATTTGATAGCATCGGTTAACGAAGCTTGGCTACAATGCCCCACCAAACAAACATGTAAAGGAAACATCCAATATGGCAATTGAAAACGAAAACAGTGTCGTCGGCATCGAATACGAAGTAAAAGAGGCCGGTCAGGACACCGTCATCGATAGCAACAAGGGTTCCAGTCCTCTGGAGTTCATCACCGGAAAAGGTCAGATCATTCCCGGACTCGAGAAAGAGCTGGTCGGGATGGAGAAGGGCGAGAGCAAAACCATCACCGTCAAGGCGGCGGACGCTTACGGCGAAGTCAATCCCGAAGCGCGCCAGACCCTTCCCAAAGAGCAGTTCGAGGGGATCGACCTGCAGAAGGGAATGGCCCTTTATGGTCAGGGGGAGAACGGTGAGACCGTTCAGGTCACCGTCGTCGATTTCGATGAGAACGGCGTCACCATCGACTTCAACCATCCTTTGGCCGGTAAAGACCTGGTCTTTGACGTCACCGTCACCGAAGCCCGTCCCGCTACCGAGGACGAGGCAGCCACCGGCCAGGTGGGCGGCGCCCACTGCGCCGACGGAAGCTGCGGCTGCGGTCACTAAGTAGACCAGGAAAGCTCCCGCTTGGGGCTTTGCTCTCTTTTCCCCACATCCCTTTCCTCTTTTCCATTTTTCATTAGCTCGTTTTGTTACTTTTTCTGTTCCGGATCGTATCAACCAAAAATTTGCATTGGACTTCACATCATTTGCGCCGATCATCGGATCATCTGTCGCAAATTCAACAGAAAAACTTGGGGTGAAGCGGAACCTTCCCCGCTAATTTCTCATCAGATCCTCAACTGGTAAACCTTCGCATTGGGTGTCAGGATGACCGGTTTGAAAAGTTTCGGGTCGTACTTCTCCAAAAGTCCCAATTGGATATAGGTGGATTGGAAGGTCCGTTCATCCACCAGCAAAAAGGTTTGATGACTGGCGAGATAGAGAATCGTAAAGTTGGCTTCGGATTTTCCCGGGATCACTTTTGTGTGCAGTTTGCCCTCTTTATTGTATTCGGTAATGACAAAACGGCGCACCGGTACCGTTTTCTTTCCGATTTGCAGCGTCAGGTTTTTCAGGTCAAAGACCAGATTGTTGGAGAGCAGGACTTGCTCTCCAACTTTCCGGAAGTTTCTGCTGGTGAAAAATACCGGCTCCTTTCCTTGCCGTCCGGTCATCAGATCCAGATTGGAGAAAAGAGCGACGGTGGGATAGATGTTGAGCATTCGATAGGGAAGATAGAGGTAGATGTCCCTGTTTTTTTTCGGGAGTTGGATCGCTCCGCTTTTCAGAGCATCCAGGAAGTCGTTGGTATTTCGGAAACCGTGTTCGGTAGTCATCTGTTCGATGGTGGAGAATACCGTCAGGTTCTTGTCCTCGATCTCCTCTTTGTGCTTTTGGATGAAGTCGAAGGTCTTTTCGGTCTGTTCCACCTCGAGGCGCGCCAGGCGTGCCGCTTCATCCTGGGGATGGGTAAGGATATAGCTGACGGAAAAGTTGACGGCACCGCTGTGTTTTCCCCCGTCGACAAGGGTTTTGACATCGGCGTAGTATCGGATGGGATAGCCGTAGTCCCACCAGGCGACCACATAATCCTGAGGCTTGGCGATCTTCCCAAGTTTTTCCAGTACGGCCACTTCGTCGGCATTGAAGACCGTTGGGACCTTGTAACGCTCGATGTGCCGATAGTTGGGGAAGAGGACCAGAAGGGTGAGAGCCAGGAGACTGAGGAGTCGCAGTCGCCGGGTGGGGAGGAGACGGGAGAGTTCGACGATCAAGTAGGCGATCCCGAAAGCGAGGATCGGTACGGCGTAGATGGTGAAGCGCAATCCACCGGAATAGGCGAGAAACCCGAGTCCCAGCATTGGAAGAGAGAAAAGCATCAGGCGATGACGGTAGAGGAGGTAGAGATATCCGAACAGGGAGAGTACGAAGGTGACTGTATGGCCGCTGATCCGGTTGGCGAAGGTTTCGAAGGGGATATGGCCCGCTTCCCGGATGGTCTGCATGACGGTAAAGAAGTGGAGGCCCAGGCCCTCCTCTTCCGCTTTGAGTCGATCCCGAAATACATAATTTTCCAGCTGGTACCAGATCGGGCTCAGGCCGCCGGTAGCCAAAAAAGCGAGGAGGGCCGCAGCCAGGAAGTGGAACAGATAGCGATCGAAGCGGGGTTTGGTATAGAGAAAGAGGAGAAGGAGGACCAAGGCCAGACGGACGACTCCGGGGCCGTTCATCATCGCCAGGAGCATGATGGTGAGGAGTCGGTAATTGTAGGGGTTCTTCCGGTCGAAGAGCAGCGCGTAGAGGAGGATCATGCCGAAGAAGGCGAACTCCAGTGAATAACTCTGGGGATACCACCAGCGATAGATCAGGATATCGATGGCCACAAGGAAGAGGTAGATCGAACGGTTACTCCGGACCGCTCCCATGATCGACCAAAGCAGAAAGAGTGGCAGGACGATGTTGAGCATATCGGTATCGTAGTATCCCGCCATGGTGCGGTTGTAGTAGCTCCAGGTGACGGAAGCGATGAGAGCCGCGATGAAGCCCAGTTCCAGGTTTTTGAGCTCCTTGCCGATGAGGAGGATGGGGATCACGATCAGGGAACCGAGGAAGGCCGGCATGTAAAAGATGATCGTCTCGAAGGAGAAGGGCAGGACTTTCGCCAGTAGCGCCGTCAACTGCGCTGGAGCGGTGCCTGTAGGAGAGAGGTCGTTCGCCTGATGAAACCGATCCCAGAAGTTTTCGGCCTGCGGGTTGAGGTTTTCTCCACGTAATAGATCCCGAGCCCCTTCGGCCCAATAGTAACCGTCGTTGGTATTGATCATGAATTGACCGTTGTGGTAGAAGGGGGCGTAACCGTGGAACTGATAGACCCAGATGAAGCGCAGGGCTACGGAAAACAGGAAAGCCAAAAGCATGTAGAGAAGTATTTTTCGATTCTCTTGCCGGAGATGAAACACGAAATTCCCTTTGAACTGATTTTACCGATGGTCCTGAATTATAGCGACTGCTCGATACGGAAGCCCAAAGCGTTGTGTTACCTAGGGTATAATTCGGAAATTTTCATCAAGGCCAATGACTATGATTGTTACACGTTTCGCTCCGTCACCGACGGGATATCTGCATATTGGCGGGTTGCGTACCGCCCTTTTCAGCTGGCTCTGGGCCCGGCGTAACGGTGGAAAATTCCTGCTGCGGATCGAAGATACGGATCTGAGCCGTAACAGTGACGAAGCTCTGGCGGCGATTCTGGAAGCCTTCGACTGGGTGGGGTTGGATTACGATGGCGATGTGGTCTATCAATCCCAGCGCTTCGATCTTTACAAAAAATACATCGATCGTCTTCTGGAAGAGGGCAAGGCCTACAGGTGCTACATGAGCAAGGAAGAGCTGGACGCTCTTCGGGCCGAGCAGATGGCCCGGGGGGAGCGGCCCCGTTACGACGGGCGGTACCGGGATTTCACCGGGACCCCTCCGGAAGGGGTTCAGCCTGTGATCCGGATCAAGGCACCCCGGGAAGGAGAGATTGTCTTCACGGATGGGGTGAAGGGGGAAATCCGCATCGCCGCCAGTGAAGTGGACGACTTCATCATCGCCCGCAGCGACGGGACTCCTACCTACAACTTCGTCGTCGCCGTCGACGATGCACTGATGGGCTTGACCGATGTGATTCGGGGGGACGATCACCTCTACAATACTCCCAAACAACTGGTGGTCTATGAGGCCTTGGGATTCACCCCGCCACGTTTCTACCATGTTCCGATGATCCATAACGAACAGGGGCGCAAGCTCTCCAAGAGGGACGGGGCGATGGATGTGATGGAGTACAAGCGCCAGGGCTTCCTCCCCGAAGCGTTGCTCAACTTCCTGGTGCGTCTGGGATGGAGCCATGGGGATCAGGAGATCTTCAGTCGGGAAGAGATGCTGGAGTGGTTCGATCCCCACGAGATCAACAAATCGGCATCCAGTTACAATCTGGACAAACTGCTCTGGCTCAACGGTCACTATATCAACAATACCACCAACGAGCGACTGGCGAAACTTCTGAAGGAGTTCGGGGTGACGGTGGCGGATCACGATCGGCGGGAGATCCTTCTGGATGCGACGAAGGTCCGTTCCAAAACCCTGCTGGAATTGGCCGAGAATATCCGCCTGATTTTGGAGAGACCGAAAGAGTATGACCCCAAGGCCGCCAAAAAGGCATTCAAGGGAGAGGCGTTTCAAATCCTCCAGGACTTCGCAGAGAAGCTCAAAAGTCAGGAGGGATTGCATCTCCCCAGCGATTATCACCGGGCGATGGAGGAGTTCGTCGCCGAAAAAGAGATCGGTTTCGGAAAGATTGGCCAACCCCTCAGAGTGGCGCTGCTGGGGAAAATGACCGGTCCGGGAATGGACGAGGTGATGGCGATCCTGGGGGTAGAGGAGACGGTCGCCCGGATCGATCGGGCGATCGAAGTGCTCAGTACCGAGAGTTAGATATTTTTTCTCGCCTTTTTGAGAAAAAGTTGCAGACCTTTTTTCTCCCTCCATCCGATGCGGTAGTCGATATGGTCGAGATACCAGCGTAGCTGTGCTGGGGAGATCCGCCGTTTATAGGCCTCTCTTTCCAAGATATACTGGGGGATTTTCCACTCTTTCGATCCAAAATCTTTTGCCAACCTTCGGATACGCTTTCCTTTCCGGTTGTAGCAGAGCCGAGCGAAGACGAAAGGCAAACGAGTACGTTCCTTCCATGTCTGTGCCAGGTCGATTCCCTCTCCACCCTGCAAGCGATATTTCAAAGCGGCATCCCCGATGAGGACCCGTCCTTGAAGATTCAGAACTTTCGTCAGGGTGTTGGAGCTGGCGGAAGCGGGATCGTTCCGAGCTTCTCCGGGAAGGAGCAACACGCTCTGTACGGCTCCGTCGGCCAATATCCCCAGGCCGGTGCATCGGCAGTTTCGACTCTCGATGCTGGAGATGAATGCCGCATGGACTTTGCCCTGCCGGAATCGGCGGTTGATGACACTGGGTACGCCCCGGCGCCAACGAAGCATCTGGGCGAACTGAGTGGAGGGGCTACGCCGTTTCATATAGACTTGAAAGGGCAGGAGGTTGAGGTAGGAGATGGAACCGAAAATCACACTGTTCTCCTTGGGAGAACTGTGTGAGTGAAGAGTGAGGAGTGAGGAGTGAGGAACCGATTTTTAATGAGAAATGAGAAATGAGAAATGAGAAATTTTGGTATGCGTTGCTGTGCAACGCTTTGTTTAAAATGACGAATAAAAGCGCCGAAGCCGCACACAATGCCCAATGCCCAATACCCAATGCCGTCGCCGAAAGCGACAAAACTTCCGACTTCCGACTTGCGACTTGCGACTGCGCTATAGGAACTCACCACTAACGGCGTCGAAGGTGCCCTTGGTTCCTCACTCCTCACTCCTCGCTCCTCATTTGAAAATGTCGTATTATAGCCAAGGGAGTAGCAGTTCATTTGGTATAATCGCTCCGATTTCAGATCGAAGGATTACGATGGTCAAAGTGGAATTTCTGGGACCGATCGCCAGAGAAGCGATGGAAGTCGACGTAAAGTCCCTGGCGGAGCTTTCCAAACGGCTCTTTGAAGAGGAGTCGATCCGGCCCTGGCTGGAGAAGTGCGCCGTGGCGGTCAACGATGTGATGGTCAAGGATCCCAACCATGCGTTGAAAGATGGGGATCGGGTGAGCATTCTGCCGCCGGTATGCGGAGGATAGCGCTTCGCGTGAGTGAGGAGTGAGGAACGGCGGTAGGCTTTTCCTCGAATAGCTTTTTCTATCGAGGTGAATATTTTGGAACTTTATAACGGTCCTTTGGATGTGAAAGAGATCTTTGGCCGATGGTTGGATGAAGAAGCAAAGTCCAACTATGGTGCCTATATTCCTTTCGTGGGGACGATTCGGGCCGAGGATGGGATCGAAGCCCTGAGCTTCGATATTTACGAGCCGGTATTGAGAAACTGGTTCGATGCCTGGCAGGCCAGGGCGGCCGAGAGAGGCGCCAGGGTGAAGATGGCGCACTCCATCGGGGATGTTCCGGTCCACACCTCTTCCTATATTGCGGCGGTCTTTTCTCCCCGCCGTCGGGTGGCGCTGGAGCTCATCGAGGAGTTTGTGGAGGATTTCAAAGCCAACGCTCCCATTTGGAAGTACGATGTGATCGACGGCAAACGGATCTACGCCGAGGATCGCAGCACGCCCATGGAGGGAGCGGGGCTTCTCGCCAGTGCGAGAGATGAGAAGTGAGAAGATAGAAATGAGAGACTTTGGAATGCGTTACATCGGTAACGCTTAAAAGGAAAGATCAGTATGGCTTTTATGCATTTCAATGAATCGATGAAGATTTTGCAAGATCAGAAGATTGAACATTACAAAACCCAAAGGTTGCCTTTGATGGAGGCTCGGGGATATGTTCTGGCCGAAGAGATCGTGGCGGACCGGAACTCGCCGGAAGCTCCCACTTCCGGAATGGATGGATACGCCATTCGCTTCAAAGATCAGGAGTCGGGGCGATTGCGGATTTCCGGGATCAATCCGGCGGGCAATGCCCAGTTGGAGGAGTTGCGTGCCGGGGAGGCGATCAAGACCTTTACCGGCTCGCTGATGCCTCCGGGAAGCGATACCTTGATCCCCATCGAAAACGTGCGGGTCGAGGGGGAGGAGATCCTCATCGAGGAGCCTGTGCCCAAAGGATTTTCGGTTCGTCCCGTGGGGGAGAATTACGCCCAAGGGGAGTTGTTGATTCCGGCCGGAACACCTTTGGAATATCCCCAGATTGGGGTCCTGGCGGGCTTGAACCGTTCCCATGTGACGGTCTACTCCAAGCCCAGGGTGGCGATCCTTGCGACGGGTTCGGAGTTGTTGGAGCTGGGAGAGCCCCAGACCCACGAGGGGCAGATCCGAAGCTCCAACAATTACACCATCCAGGCCATTGTGGAGCGTTACGGGGCCGAGGCGATCCAAATGGGGTGCGTCGGGGACGATCCGGAGAATATCGCAGAAGCGGTGGACAACGCTTTAGGGCAGGCCGATATCGTCGTGAGCACCGGTGGGGTGAGTGTCGGTGATTTCGACTTCGTCAAGGATGTGGTGGGGGCCTTGGAGGGGGCCGAGCTGCTCTTCAAGGGAGTGCGGATCAAACCGGGGCAGCACATCATGGTGGCCCGACGGGGAGATCAGTTCATCGTCGCCCTGCCGGGCTTCGCCTACTCCTCCACGGTGACGACACTGCTCTACGTGGTCCCGCTGATCGCAAAACTGCAGAATCGGACGAATCCCATCGAGACCGTTCGGGCGGTCCTGGACGAGCCCTTCATCAAGCGGGCGAAGAAAGCGGAGTTCACCGCCTGCAACCTCCGACTGGTCGATGGCCTCTATCGGGTGGATTTTCAGGGGAAAAAGGTGGGAACCAGCGCGATTCTGACCAATATGTTGGGGCCTGTGGGATTGCTTTACACTTCCGAAGAGGAGGGGAGCAAAGACCCAGGTGAGGAGGTGGAGATCCTTCGGATCCTCTAGTGAATCGAGCCTCTCTTTCCATACCGTCGATCCGGCGGCTTTCCTTCGCTTTCGCTTTGCAAGCATTCATCCAACTCAAACCCTCTTTTCGATATAATCTATAGAATTTCAACGAAGTGAAACGGAGCGAAAAATGGCGGATTACGGTGCCGGTAACATCAAAGTTCTCAAAGGGCTCGAAGCGGTGCGCAAGCGCCCCGGAATGTACATCGGGGATACCTCGATCAAGGGATTGCATCACCTGATCTACGAAGTCGTGGACAACTCCATCGACGAAGCGATGGCAGGATACTGTGACAAGATCAAAGTATCCCTGACCGGGGATGGATCCGCGATCATCGAGGACAACGGCCGGGGAATCCCCGTGGCCGAGCATCCCACGGAGAAGATCCCCGCCGCGACGGTAGTCCTGACGGTCCTGCATGCCGGAGGGAAATTCGACAAGGATACCTACAAGGTTTCGGGTGGGCTGCACGGAGTCGGGGTCTCGGTCGTCAACGCTCTCTCCGAAAAACTCCATATGACGATCTACCGGGATGGGAAAGTGCACGAGCAGTGGTTCGAGAAGGGGATCCCCGTCACTCCCCTGGAGGTGACCGGCACGACCCGCAAGACCGGGACCAAGATCGAATTCTGGCCCGATCATACGATCTTCACCGAAACGGTGGAGTTCAAGGACGAGATCCTCACCAAGCGCTTCAAGGAACTGGCCTATCTCAATCCCCGGATCACCATCGAATTCAAGGATGAGCGAAACGGCCTGAAGGAGTCCTACCACTTCGAAGGGGGGATCCGTCAATTCGTCGAGGATATGCAGAGCAAGGAGCCTCTGAGCTCTCCCCAGCTCTTCGAAGGAAAGGCCGACGATATCGAGATGGACCTGGCCTTCATGTACCAGAACGCCGACAGCGACAAGGTGATCAGCTTCGTCAACAACATCAAGACCGCCGACGGGGGGACCCACGAGGCGGGATTCCGGGCGGGATTGACCCGGGCGATCTCTAACTACATCTCCAAGAACGCCAACGCGAAGGAGCGCAACACCAAGATCAGCGGGGACGACACCAAGGAGGGGTTGCTGGGCGTCGTTTCGGTCCGGGTTCCCGAGCCCCAGTTCGAGGGGCAGACCAAGGGAAAACTTGGGAGCAGCTATGTCCGGCCTCTGGTGCAGAAGTTCACCTACGAGCGAGTGAGCAAATACCTGGAGGAGAACCCCATCGAGGCAAGGGCGATCATGAACCACGTCCTCCTGGCGGCCAAGGGTCGGGAGGCGGCCAAACGGGCCAAGGACCTGGTCAAGCGCAAGGATTCCATGAGCGTGGGGACCCTCCCGGGGAAACTGGCCGATTGCCAGAGCAAAGACCCCGCCATCAGCGAACTCTACCTCGTCGAGGGTGACTCCGCCGGCGGGTCGGCCAAGCAGGGCCGGGACCGGGTCTTCCAGGCGATCCTTCCCCTCAAGGGAAAGATCCTCAACGTCGAGAAGGCCCGACTGGAGAAGATCCTCAAGTCCGACGAGATCAAGAATATGATCACGGCGCTGGGCTGCGGGATCGGAGACGAGTTCGACGAGAGCAAGCTGCGCTATCACAAGATCATCATCATGACCGATGCCGATGTGGACGGCAGCCACATCCAGACCCTGCTGATGACCTTCTTCTTCCGCTTCCTGCGGCCCGTCATCGAGAACGGGTACCTCTATCTGGCCCAGCCTCCTCTCTATCGCTACAAGAAGGGGAAGAACGAAACCTATCTGAAGGACGACAAGGCCCTCAACGATTTCCTGATCGAGAATGGGATCGACGTGGTGGAGTCCCAGACCATGGGCAAGCAGGACCTGGTGGAGCTCTTCAAGCTGGTGGCCTATTACCAGATGACCCTCAAGGAGCTGGACAAGCGTTTCGCTCTGGCGGAAGTCCTGCGCTACATGATCGAAAACCCTGACATCGTGGGGCAGAATAACGAGGAACTGGCCAAGGCCCTGGAGACCTATATCGAAGGTCTGGGCTACAACATCCTCAACCGCTCCATCTCCGAGGATCGTCTGCATTATTATGTCCAGACCAACGAAGGGTTGGAGGAGTTGATCGTCGACGACAACCTCTTTACCAACCCCCACTACAACGAAGCGCTCTATATCGCCGACAAGATCAAGGAGCGGGTCACGGACGAGTTCAAGGATCGGGATCTGCTGGAGCTGCTGGACGCAATCCTGGCCAGCGCACGCAAGGGAGCCTACATCCAGCGCTACAAGGGATTGGGAGAGATGAACCCGGAACAGCTCTGGGAGACCACCATGGATCCCGAGAATCGGAGGCTGCTGCGTATCGCCATCGACGATTTCGATCGAGCCAGCGAAACCTTCACCCTCTTCATGGGGGATGAGGTCGAGCCCCGCCGGAACTACATCGAAACCCACGCCAAAGACGTCAAGCACCTGGACGTCTGATGCTCGAATCGGTCAAAGAGGAGCGCTCCCGACATTTCCGCATGGCGCTGCGGATCGGTCTGCCGCTGATCTTTTTTATCTTCCTTCTGGCTTATGCCGTCTTCTTCCACGAAGAGACGATTCGCATTACCGTCGAGAATGTGGTCATCTTCGTCGGGATGCTTTTTGTCATCGTCTATTTCATATTCTTCGCTTTGGAACTCAGCCGCAAGGAGACGCTGCTGGACCGGATCACGGAGGGATATCACTACGACTCCTTTTTGCAACGGATCCAGACGACGCGCCCCCGGACTCTGGCGGCGGTTCAGATCGGCAACCTCTCGGCGATCAACGAAACCTTCGGGGTAGGGAAGGCCGATCAGGTTCTGAAGCGTTTGGTGGATCTTCTCAGCGAGGAACTCTTTCCCCGGCTCGATGCCCACGGATACATCGGGCGGAAAACCGGCGCGGAGCTTTTGCTGGCCGTGGATTGTGACCCGGAAGAGGTCGAAGAGGAGCTCTCCCGCTTCGCCCAGGAGCACCGGACCATCGACGAGGTGGAGACGGAGCTGGCTTTCGCGGTGATCCGTAACAATATCGAGGAACCCTCCAAGGCATTGGAGCAGCTTCGGGATCTCCTGGTACGCCAGGAGTGCCTGCCGGTGCGAGAGCAAAAGACGATCCCCGATGCCAAGGAGCTCTCTCGGGAAGAGAACGAAGTGGTCGACGCTTTGAAGCGGGGGGCCGTGATCCTCAGCTTTCGGCCTCTGCTCGATCTTCATACGGGCAGAAGCGAGCTCTACGAGGTAGGGGTCCGGATGAAGGATTCCCAGGGTCGAAGCATTCCCCCCCGGGATTTTCTCCCCATCATCAATCGGCACAACCTGGGGCAATATTACGACCTGTTGATCTTTCGGCGCCTGCTGGAGCTGGCGTCTCTGACCGACGACTCCCTGGCCTTCAGCTTCAACCTCTCCCCGTACTCTCTGAGGAACGAACGGTTCCTGCAGGAGTTTCTCGAAGCGCTGAAGGCTTCGGGGGTTCCCAGCCGCCGCTTTATCGTGGAGCTCTATGAACGCAGGCGACACCATCGTCTGGAGGAGTACCTGGAGGATCTGAAGCGGATCAAGCGGGAGGGGCTTCGCCTCTGCCTGGACAATTTCGGCTCCAGCAACGCTTCGATGGAGTATCTGCGCCATTTCCCCTTCGACATGATCCAGTTCGATCGTGAATATACCAAGGAGTTGGCGGACGAGAAGAACCTTTCGGTCCTGAAGTCCTTCGTCGTCATGGCCCGGGAGATGGGGATGGAGACAGTGGCCAAATGGGTCGACGACCGACAGAAGATCGATACTCTTCGATCCATCGGAGTCGACTATATCCAGGGCTACGCCGCCGGAAGGGTGTTGAACGAGTCGGAGCTTCTGAACGAACAAAACCCATTGCGCAAAGGAGAGTGATGCGATACGGAGAGAAAGAGATCCATGATTTCGATATCGAGGCCGAAGAGAACTTCTGGCCCAACGAACATGAGAAGAGTTATACCATCGAGATCGAGCTGCCGGAGTTCATGTGCAAGTGCCCCCGTTCGGGATATCCCGATTTCGCCAAACTGCACCTGAGTTACATCCCGGAAAACAAGGTCATCGAACTCAAGGCCCTGAAGTTGTACATCAACAGCTTTATGGACCGATACATCTCCCACGAGAACGCGGCCAACGAAATCTTCGATACCCTCTATCGGAAACTGGAGCCCCGCTGGATGAAACTGGTGGCCGACTTCAACCCCCGGGGGAATGTCCACACCGTCATTACCATCGACAGCGACAGGATCTAGCGGTTTCTGATTTTTTCCTTTTGAAATTTCTGGCATAATGGTTCCATCGAGCGAGAAAGGAGAATGTCATGAACAAAAAAGAGGAGAAAATCGCGCTCTACCAGAAAGAGGCCGAAAACCTGGGGCTGGGACTGGATGCGGAGTTGATCGAAAAGGTGACCAACGGACTGGGGCCCTCGATCTACAATCAGGATTCGGAAACGGTCTCCTGCTCGGACGCATCGGAGCTGGAGCGTGTTCGGGAAAGCTTCCTGAAAAAGAAGCTGGGCCTGACGGATGACGACGCGACTCTGGATTCCGCCATCAAAGAGGTCTGCGAAACGATGGGAAGTTCCAATCGCAGGAAATATCGCGCCCTTTTCTATGCGTTGTTGGTCAAAAAGTTCAAGAAAGAGTCACTCTACGCCTAGAGAAAACAGAGGAGTGGATTTCCGCTCCATCGTCTCTCAGCGCAGATAGGAGTGCCGACGCATCTGCGGGTCCAGAAAGCTTTCGGAATGGATCCGCAGATCCCTCATATAGGCGGCCAGCTCGGCCGCTGTATGGATCCCCCGGCGGATCGCCTCTTCCAAAACGCTTCGATCGTTCCTGATATCCATCGTTGCTCCTTCCACTTCATTGATACTTTGGATTATTTCATAAGATATTCCAGCCTCACTATAAAAATGTCAAAATGAAATATATATAAGCAAAGGTATGTTATATTGTCGGATACAAACCAGCAAAGGATGAAGAATGGTCGAGTTTCATGAAGTGATCGAGCGTTTGAAGGATATTCTCTCCACCAAGAAGATCGGAGGGAAGGTCTACGACAAGGATGTGGCGGCGGAGTTGGGGATCGGACAGGCGACCTTCGCCACGATGAAGAAGCGGGGTTCGATCCCTTACCGGGAGATCATGGAGTTTTGCGCCCGGAAGAAGATCAGCATCAATTGGCTCTTCTTCGATCAGCCCGCGGAGATGCTCATCGAAGAGACCAACAAGTTCTTCCGGGTCCGCTATTTCGCCGATCTACGGGCGAGCGCCGGAGGAGGGGCGGAGGTCTTCGACGAGAATTACGAGTACATCGATGTGGACCGGACCCTGATGGAGAACATTCTGGGCCACATCCCTTCCGGGGAGATCGAAGCGATCCATGTGGAGGGAGAGTCGATGGAGCCGACCCTGCAGGATGGGTCCATCGTCTTCGTCGATCGTCGCCAGACCGACCCCTCCAAGGATGGGATCTTCGTCGCTTCCACCCCCAACGGCCTCTTCATCAAGCGGATCCGGCGAAGGGCCGACGGGATGGTGGAGCTGATCTCCGACAATCCGCTCTATACCCCGGAGATCCTTTCTCCGGATAGCGTGAATGTAGTGGGAAGGGTTGTCGGCAACGTAGAGAGGCTTTGATGCCGAATGGATCCGTTCCTGGCTTGGAAAGGCTCCATGAAACCAAATTTGGAACAGGTAGGGTCGTTCGTGAATTTCTGAGGGTGGTTTCGGCATGATCGGTGATAGGAATTGCACTTGTTGCCTAGATGTGTCATAGGAATGAACTGAATAGATAGGGAGGTTGTTGTTTGGATGGTGCGGACGAGAGGACTTGAACCTCCACGGGATTGCTCCCACTAGAACCTGAATCTAGCGCGTCTACCAATTCCGCCACGTCCGCATCGAAGAATCAACGCGTTTGAGCTTTGATGGGCAGAATTATACATGGGATAGCTTAATCGAAACTTGAAAACTCCTTTTCCGGCAAAAAAGCTCCCAGAGATTTTCCACCGGGACCTTCCGAGTAGTGTATAATTCCTGATTCCAATGCCGGCTTTCGGCAGGGTCCAAGGAGCGAGGATGGTGGTAGACGAGGAGTTGGTGCGGCATATGGCCGACCCGTACAATTATGGAAGTCTGGAAGATGCCGACGCGATCGGGATCGGTGAGAATCCCCAGAACGGGGAGAAGGTGATCATCTACCTGAAGGTGGAGGAGAAAGAGGGAAGCCCCCGCATCGAGACGATCCGATTCCAGGCCATCGCATGCATGACGACGGTGGTGGCGGGTTCGATCATCACCCATGAGGCGGAGAACGTGGATTTCGATACGGCGGAAGAGCTGATCGCCGTGACCCTGGGGATGTTGGAGAACTATCCTCCGGAGGAGGCGGCCTGTTCCGAAATGGTCGCCGTAGCCCTCAAAGCGGCGATGGATACCTATCGGGCCAAGGCGGAAGACCCCTCCATTCCCGCCATCGTCTACAAGATCGAACAGAGTTGCACCCCCGAGCCGGTTCCCAATCCCCTCGAACATCCCAAGGAGCGATGAAATGAAAACCCTATTGATCAAGACCCACGAAGCGTGGTTGGCCACTCTGATGGCATCCTTCATGAGCCAAACGACCGAGAACAAACGCGTATTGACGGAATTCTCCGGAATCCTCTGGCGCCATTTCACCTGGATCGAACACGATCTGATCGTCCAGGGGATCGAGTACGACTACGACCGGGAGAACATCCCGGTCAAGGTGGAGCGCCTGAGCGTCCTGCTGGCCGATATCCTTCGGCGGATGAACGAACTGGAGCTCTTGCTGGTGCGTTGCGAGGATGAGGCGCTCAAGCAGCGGATCTCCACCGATCTGGCATACATGAAGTACGCGATCGGGAAGCTGGAGGACGAGGAGATCCACGCCTTCGACATGAACCGCCGATACCGGGATATCGAACTGGACGAGGAGGCGACGGGGGCGTTGACCCTCTTTCTCTTCGAGGAGAGTTACAAAGAGTACGAACTGATCATGATCTACAACTATCTCCAGGCCCACAGCGACGACGCCTTCCTCAACCGGATTTTCCAGATCCTGATCGACGAGAGTTTCTTCCATTTGCGGAGCTTCGGGGAGATGATGGTGGAGATGGGGATCCTGGGGGTCCCTCGGGTGATCCACGAAAGCCTCTACAAGGTCAGCGACATCGAGAAATTCCTTCTCGATGGGATCGAAGAGGAGATCGCGGCCAAGGAGCAGTGCAAGGAGCTTTCCGACGCCGTAGCCTCCAAAAGCGACGAATTGGCCAGATTCTTCGATTTCATCAATTATCAGGAGAATTACCACATCGAATTGATGCGGGAAGCGGTAAGTCACTACCGGGCGAAGAGAAGCGATGGCTAGGCGGGCCTTCACCTCGGCGCTCTCTTCCCTCTTCGGACGCTTCGCCGGCCACTCCTTTCCCCGTCCCGTCCAGCGTGTGATCAACGGCGCCTATGTCAAAGCGATGGGGCTGGAGATGGGGGAGTTCCGGGAAGCCCGGAGTTATCCGAGCCTCAACGCACTCTTTACCCGGGCTCTGGAGGCGAAGCGGCGGATGGATCCCGACCCGTCGGTGGTGGTCTCTCCCTGTGACGCAAAGATCAGCGACTTCGGGACCATCGAAAAGGGGCAGGCCTACCAGATCAAGGGGATGCCCTACGATACGGCCGCGTTGCTGGGGAAAGCCTGGGCTTCGGAGGCTTCGGGCTTGGAGGGGGGAGCCTATGCCAACTTCTACCTCTCTCCCCGGGATTACCACCGCTACCACGCCCCTTTCGATCTGAGGATCGAAGGGGTGAGCCATATTCCGGGCAAACTCTATCCGGTCAATATGCCGCTGCTGAGGAACAAGCTCAATCTCTTCATCGAGAACGAGCGGGTGGTCCTGGCGGCGAGGGACCGATCCGGACGGCGACACTTTCTGGTCCTGGTGGGTGCCCTCAACGTGGGAAAGATGGTGGTGAGTTTCGAAGAGCGGATCCATACCAATTCCACAGCGCGGGAGCCGGTGACCTATCGTTACGAGGAGGCCAAGAGCTTGCAAAAAGGCGAGCTGTTCGGCTGGTTCGAGATGGGATCGACCATCGTGATCCTCAGTGAACCCCGAAGCCTAACGTGGGATCTGCAGATCGGGCAGAAGGTTCGCTTCGCCCAGAGTATCGGACGATTGGAGGAGGCAGAATCATGAAGATCAAAGAGATTCAGGAATTCGCGGACATACGCACCAAAGCAAGGGCGTACCTCTGTTACATCATGGAACGGAACCTGCCCAACCGCCTGCCGGGGATCACCCTGGACGATCTGGTCACCGGGATGAAGAAGATCAGCAACGAGATCGGGCGGGTCGACAGCATCTACATCCTCGACCCGCTGGGACGGCAGGTGACCAACACGGTCAGCATCGATCCGAAATACGCCCGCAAAGGGGCCGGGGAGAACCGGAACAACCGGGCCTACTACTATCGTGTGATCCGGGAGAAGCGCTGCGTGCTCACCGACCCCTATCCCTCCCTGGGCGGAAACAAACTGGTGGTGACCGCCGCCTATCCGGTCTTCGACGACAAGGGAGAGCTGATCTACATCGTCTGCGTGGACATTACGCTGGAGAACATTCTCAATTTCGTCCACCCCACCTCCATCGACTCCTACATCGGTACCTTCAACCGCTGGGTCTACGGATCCTTCAGCGTCGCACTCTTCGCCGTGGCGCTGCTGCTGTTCGTCAAGGGGATCGACAGTTTCATCACCTACGGATTGCAGTTCGAGCAGATCAGCGTCAAGGATATGTTCGAATCGACGATCCTGTTGACCCTCTCTCTGGCGATCTTCGATCTGGTCAAGGCGATCTTCGAGGAGGAGGTCCTGGGAGCCCATAAGAAACATGCCGAGGACGACATCCACAAGACCATGGTCCGCTTCCTGGGCTCCATCATCATTGCCCTGGCCATCGAGGCCCTGATGCTGGTCTTCAAATTCGCCATCACCGACCCCAACAAACTCCTCTATGCCGTGGGGCTCCTGCTGGGGATCACGGCCCTGATGCTTGGGCTCTCGGTCTATCTGCGGGCGATCGATCGGACGAGACGGAAATAGATTTCGTATTTCAAAATTCGGGAATGATGAAGATGGATGAAGTGAAGAAGCGTCTGGTGATCTTCGATATGGACGGGACCCTGCAGGACAGCTCCCCAGCCATCGCCAACGCGATCAATTTCGTTCGGGGACGCCTGGGGCTCACACCTCTACCTATGGGTGAGATCATCGCCAAGGTCAACGATCCCCATCTCAACGCCGCCGAATACTTTTACGAAAACGAGCGTTTCGAACCGGTCCATGAAGAGTGGTTCGCCGATTACTTCAGCCGGCATCATACGGAGCAGATCCGCCTCTACGACGGGATCGTGCCGTTGCTGGAGGAGTTGAAGTCCGCCGGCTGTCTGCTTGCCGTGGCCACCAACGCCTATCGCCGTTCGACCATCGAATCCCTGGAGCATCTTGAAATCCACCACTACTTCGATGCCATCGCCAGTTATGATGACGTGGGCCGGGGAAAACCGGCACCCGATATGCTCCATCTGATCCTGGAGGAGCTGGGAGTCCGGCCCGAAGAGGCGATCTTCGTCGGGGATGGGGAGCGTGACCGGATGGCCGCTCAGGCTGCGGGGATCGACTTTTTGATGGTGGAGTGGGGTTTCAGCGATCACGACGATGCGATCAAAAGCGTCGAAGAGCTGAGAGACAGGCTCCGGGAGATCTGTTCTTTGAACTGATATACTCCACGACGCCCAGCACCTGGGAGTCTCATAGGAGCGATAGCAGGATTGTGCCGTTTCCCTTCCGCCGCTGGGTGGAAGGCCACTTCAACACTTATCGTTTTTTCCGAAGAACTTCCCCGATCTTTTCGAGTTTCTGGAGCAGCTGGGACTCTCCGGCGACGAACTGTTTCTCGATGGAGCGGCCGGAGAGGGCCCGCAGAGCCACTTCGGCGAAGAAGGCGAAGGCGAAGGCTCCCAGCAGGTAGTAGGGGATCGCCGGCATCTGATGGCGGGTGTAGATCAGGGTCAGGACCGTGACGGCGAACATACTGAAA
>JALWPZ010000230.1 GCA_026994745.1 Campylobacteraceae bacterium
TTCTGAGCCGGTGCGGGCTGCTCCTGAACCTCTTTGGGCGGAGGCGGAGGCTCCTCCGGCGGCTTGGACTCGATCTCTACGGGCTCTTCGGGGGGTGTCGTATCCTCGGGTCTCTCTTCGGGGGTCGGCTCCTCCTGCTCCGGAGGAGTGATCTCTTTCGGGGTCTCTTCTTCCGCCTCCGCGGCTTTGGACGCTTCAGAGTTGACCGTCTGTTTCGTATTCTCCCAGGTTTCACTGTCGCGGACAAGGGTCACGGTCGTGCAATGGGCCTCTTCCGATATCTGACTCCAGTGGTGTAACAAGATCCAGGCGGACCCCCCCAGCAGCAGATAAACGCTCAGGGCATAAAGAAGCGCATGGACACGGAGATTCATCGTAGTGTGACGATATTGATCGTTTCGAACCCCAGACCTTTGAGTCGGTCCAGCACCTCGACAAATCGTTCATACCTCGCCTGCTTGTCCCCGGAGAGGAAGACACGGCTTTTGGGGTTTTTTCCCTGGAGTATGATCGCGATACCCTCCGCGTCCGTCGCTTTTCCGTCGATATAGATCCCTCCCTCCGCGGTGATCGAAATGCGGATCGCCTCCTCCCGAGGGAAGTTCTGGGAACTTTTGCCCGAGGGAAGTTCCAGGGGGATCACCCCCTTGGCGATGAAGGTCGCCGTAGTCAGGACGATGACGAGCAGCACCAGCATGATGTCGATCATCGGTACCACATTGATGGAGTCGAACTTTTTAATCTGCATCTTTTTGGAGGATCTCCCAGCGGTTGATCAGCACTTCGATCTTCCGTGTGACATGGTTGTAGAAGAGCATCGCCGGGATCGCCACCACCAGGCCCAGAGCCGTCGCTTTGAGCGCCAGGGAGAGGGAGCTCATGATCGATCCCGCATCCATCTGCCGGGTCTGGCCCAGGAGATAGAAGGTGATGATGATCCCGAGCACCGTCCCTAGCAGTCCCACATAGGGGGCACTGGACCCGACGGAGGAGATCAGATTGATGTTGTTGGTCAATTCGATTTCCAACTCCTCCCGGTGGTGAAATCGCTCCAAATCGATCTTCCGATAGAAGAGTAACCGTTCGAAGTAGGCCCAAAGCGCGACGAAACCCATCAATCCCAGAACCCCTAGAACTCCCCAGTCGACGATCTCCTTCACCCATTGAATGTTCATCCCCTCTCCTTCCGCTCTTCCTCTTCCAGACGAAATCGGTATCCCACTCCACGAATGTTCTCGATCCGGTCTCCAAAGAGTTTTTTCAGCTGCGTCACATAGACGCGGATCGCACCGAAACTCGCTTCCTGGGCCGTGGACCAGAGCGACGAAGCGATCCGCTCCGTCGTGACGGTCTCTCCTCCGCTTTTGAGAAAGAGAAGCAACAGTTCGAAGGGTTTTCTTCCCAGTTCGACCTCCTCCTCTCCACGAAAGATGCGATAACGGGCCGCGTCCACCAGATAATCGTCGATCTCGTATCGTCCCGGCCCCTGATATCGACGCAGATTGGCCCGGATCCTCAACGCCAGCTCCTCCAGATCCACCGGCTTTTTCAGATAGTCGTCGGCCCCGATCTTGAGGCCCTCGATCAACGAGGCCCGGTCGTCACGAGATGTCAGAAAGATCGCGGGGGTTTCGTCGCCGCTTTCACGGAGGGAACGGAGAAAGTTCAAGCCGTTCTCCATCGGCAGATTGATATCCAGCAGATAGAGGTCGAAACGGTGGTGATAACAGCGGTCCAATGCCGTTCGTGCGTCGTAGGCCTCAACCACTTCATACCCCTCCTCTTCCAGAAATTCACAGAGAGTCTCGTTGAACAGCCTGTCGTCTTCCAGTACCAGTATCGTCACAGCCACCCGGCTCTCCCTCTCCCAATGAACGGCAGACCCGTCTCCCCCGGGCTACCTGTTGTTCCCATTGTATGGAAGAAGTGTTAGAAAAGTGTTAATTGAATTAGCCCGCGGAAGAGAGGCGGGGCTTCTGCCGTTGATCTCAGTAGAGGCGGTGGATGTTCTCCAGGAGATTGTCAACGGTGATGTCGTCGCCGTGTTCGGCCAGAAATTCGTTGAGATACTTTTCGGAGGCTTCCATTCCCCCCTCCTTCTCGATCTCGGTGAGCTTTTTGTAAATGGGATCCAGCACATCGGTGACGTGCTTGGAGATCTTCTTGCGCACTGCTTTGTAGCCCGTCAACTCCCCCTTCTCGTCATGGATCGGTTCGAAATCGGTGAAAACCCAGTAGTAGCGTCCATCCTTGGCCAGATTCTTGATCGCGGCGATGAAGTTTCGGTCCGACTTGAGCCGGTCCCAGAGGAGCTTGAAAAGGATTCTGGGCATATCGGGATGCCGAACGATATTGTGGGGTTGCCCCACCAGCTCCTCGGGGGTATAGCCGGAGATTTCGGCGAAATAGTCGTTGGCGTAGGTGATGATCCCCTTGGTATCGGTATCGCTCTCGATGTAGACGTTGTTTTTGAGTTCGATCTCTTCGTCGCGAGGTTCGGGCCGTTTCATCTTCTCTCCTTTAGCGCGTGTTACGAGAAATAACTATATGGCGGGACTGAAGTCCCGCCTCCTTCTAGAACGCGTTGCTTTGCAACGCCCAAAAACTCCTCACTCCTCACTCTTAACTACTCACTTCAATTACATATCGAGATATTTTATCAGACCGAAGCCCTTCTTTCGCATCTCCCCGTAACTCATGATCCGGGTTCCGCCGTAGCGTTGGACGAAGAGCTCCGCGCGGGTCTTGGAGCTCAATGGGATCAGGTCGTCTCCGTGAGGCCCGACGAGCCGGGAGCCGAAGACGTACCAGGCCTTCTCAGCCGGTACTTTTTGCCCATCGAGATAGTCCCGGACATAGAGTTTATCGATCTCTTTCCCCTGGGGACCGACGCCGTATCCGGGATATTTCTCGGGATGATAGAAAAAGTTCATCATCGATTTGACGCTGGCAAAACGGAGGGTTTTACCATTGTTCAGAGTCATCTCCGCCTCGAACCTGGGGTGTTTCGTCACATCGACCATATAGACCGGATCGAGTTTGGCCTGCAGCGGTTTGATCGCCCGGGGTTCATGGATGGAGGCACCGACGTCGCTGACGTTGCTCTCCGCCGAGAAGAGCCATCCGCTTAATAGAAGGAGAAAGAGAACGACCATAAAGGATCGCCCAAAACTTCCCAACCGGAAAAAAGATTCCCGAGATTTCATCATCCACACTCCTTACAAAAGGTCTTTCTTTCGAAAGAGAGCATAGCCGAAAAAAGCAAACAGGCCTCCAATCAAAATCGGATAGAGCACGGCGTAGAGCATCAGAAAACCATGCCCCAGGGTATCGAGGAGATAGTAGGCCACCGGGCCGATCACCGTCAACTCGGGATCGAAGAGGGCGATGGCTCCGATCCGAAACGCTTCGAGGGGGTTGAGCATGGCGATGGCGATGATCGCCCCATCAGAGACCCGGTTCTGCATCATCAGGCCGATGAGAGCCACGTCGATGAAGGCCAGCAACAGGATCCAGACGGCGAAGGAGAGCCCCAACCCCACGTCGTGAGATTTGACCAGGGTCGAGATGAAAAAGGCGATCCCGAGGAAGGAGAGACAAAGAGATAGGATCAGCAGCGAATAGAGGATCACCATCCCCCAGGGGATCGACCCCCCTCCCTTGAAGAGCCCCCAGATCACTCCTATCAGCAACGCCACGAAGACGGGGAAAAAGACCGTCACGAAGCGACCGGTGAATTTCCCCCAGTAGTACTCCTTGAGAGAGATGGGAAAGGAGAGCATATACTCCAGAATATTGCTCTCCCGGTCCCCGGATATCGATTTGACCGTGGTGACGAGAATGAAGATCGGAAGAATGATGATGGTCACCTGCATGAAGACCAGCAGCAGGCGGCTGAGCCCGGTAAAGCCCATGACCACCGAGTCGGTGATTCCGCTGATGAAAAAGAGCCCCATCAGGCCACCGAAGACGAAGGCGTAGACGTAGAACCATTTGGAACGCAGCGATTCGCGAATATCCAGATAACTGATGAGAAGCAGATTTTTCATTGGGGTGCGATCCCCCTTCGTTCGTTGTTTTTGGCTTCGATCTTTTTGATGGCTTTCACCACCTGCTCGAAGTGGAGCACTCTGTGCCCTTTGGGGAAGGTCACTTCACTGAAAGCGGCGATCCCGTAGGCCATGGGGGTGATGGAGTCGTCGGTGTAGAGTGCTTTGCGGGCATCGAGCCATTTCCCGGTCTTGGCGTCGATCACCCAGATCTTCGCTTCCTTGGCCCAGGGGCTCTTCTCCTCCTCCAGCCAGAGCACCGCGCAGCCCAGGTCGTCGAATTTGTAGACTCTATCCGTTTTGGGATCGACGATCTCTGCGGCGTATTTCCGCTCGCTCACTACCATTTTGCACCGTTCGCACATATCCCGATCCCAGTGGATCGCTTCCACACCCCCTTTGGGCCGTGATTCGCCGCATCCTGAAAAGAACAGGGTCACGGCGAAGAGGGTGCAGAGAAGTGCTTTATACCCGTTCATCGAGGACCACCTTTCCCAGATCCATCGTAATCTCCCGGTTGACCAGACCCGCCAACTCCTCGGCCCGGTGGGTGATGTAGATCGCCGCATGCTCGTAGTCGATCCCCTGGAGCAGTTCATAGAAGTGCTCCCTCGCCCGGGGGTCCAGACTCGCCGTCGGCTCGTCGAAGACCAGCAACCGGCTCTTGCGTGCCAGGGCGATAGCGATGAGGAGCTTCTGCTTCATCCCTCCGGAGAGTTTGAAAAAGGGCTTCTGACGATGTTTGATGATATCCAGCTCCATCTCCCTGGCTTTTTGGGCGATGGCCTCCGCCGGGGTTCCACTGCTGCGTTCGACGAAATTGAGCAACTCTCCCAGCGTTAGTTTGACCGGAGGAGGCAGCTGGGGAATGAAGCCCACATGACGCAGCACCTCCACCCGCTCGGTAACGGGATCGTGCCCAGCGACCCGGATGCTGCCACCGTCGATGTGGTAGAAACCCAGCATGCAACGCACCAGGGTGGTCTTGCCCGCTCCGTTGGGGCCCATCATCGCCACCCGGTCCCCCAGGGAGATCCGCAGGTTCACGTCGTCCAGTACCGTCGCCCCCATGAAACGCTTGCGGACCCCTTCCGCTTCGACGACGATTCGGTTTCGATCCATCAGACCAGATCCTTCAGGCGGAAGGTGTAATTGTAGGCGTCGGTATGGCAGACATCGAAGCAGCGGGCGCAGAGGGTGCAATCGCCGTTGACCACCAACTGCTTGGTAATTCCTTTCTTCGCACGCTCTTTGTCGTGCCTGGGCTTGATGAACTCCAGAACATGCTCCTCGAAGCAGGCATCGAGGCAGGCGCCGCAGTGATCGCACTTGTCCATATCCCATTGCACCCGGGTAGCGCTGACCCAACCCACCAGATTGTAGGTGGTCCCCACGGGACAGATGTATTTGCACCAGGCCCGGCGGGAGTAGAAGACTTCGAAAGCCAGGATCAACGCCACCCAGACAATCGCCAGACTCCAGCCGTAGACGATGAAGCGGCTGAGGATCCCGATGGGGTTGATGATTTCGAAGACCAGGATCCCATCGATGAAGGTAACGACAAGGAAGACCGCCCAGAAGGCGAAGCGGATCCGTGGATCCCATTTGCGCTCCTTGATGATCTTTTTACGGACCAGCTGTTGATGCCAATATTCGCCGAGTTCACTGAGCACTCCATAGGGGCAGGCCCAGGCGCAGAAGGTTTTGCCCCCCACCAGAAGGTAGAAGACCAGGATCGTGACGGACCCGATGATCATATTGGTATGGATCACGTGGGTGGCCGCCCAGGTCTCCAGGGCCGTAAAGAGATCGATCAGGTGAAAGCCCAGGAGCCGGGAGCCGTTCATCGTCCCCTCCAGGAGCTGGATATCGATGTGGTAGGAGAGGAAGAAAGCGATGTTGATGACGATGACACTCAGCCAGCGCCACAATCGCCAGGTGGGGCGGATCTTCCCCTCCCGGGTCTTATAGTAGAAGGTGGAGAAAAAGGAGGCCCGCAGAATGTCGCGGACGCTGCCGTTGTATCGATCCATCGAGGTTCCTTTCGACTGTGGCTGCCGTCAGTTCCCGGCGGCTTTGAGTTTCTCGGCGAAGGTGGAAATCTCTTTGCTCAGGTCCCTGAGCTGCTGATCGTCCATCTTGGAGAGCAGGCCGTACATGACGTAATTCTTTCGCTTGCCCGATTTGAAATCGGTCAGGGCCTGGTAAATTTTCTCTTGGCTCATGCCGATCAGTTTGGGCCCGATGATCCCTTCGCCGTTGACCCCGTGGCAGGAGGAGCACTTCTGCTTGTAGAGGGGGCTGACCTTGAAGGCCATGACGTTGCCGGCGCGGTCCTGCAACGCCTTGAGTTTCTTGGCCGCCTCGTCCTCCTCTTTCTT
Organism: Campylobacteraceae bacterium; assembly: GCA_026994745.1. Classification (GTDB taxonomy): domain Bacteria; phylum Campylobacterota; class Campylobacteria; order Campylobacterales; family Sulfurovaceae; genus Nitratifractor. Next base: position 6,431 of record JALWPZ010000230.1, read on the forward strand.
CTCTTCCTTTTGTGCACTTTGCTCGGGCTGGGCCACCGGCTGAACCGTATTGACCACTTTCACCTTCTCCATCCGGGTCTTCTGGATGATCTCCTGGATGCGTTGGAAGCGCTCTGCCTTTTGGTCCTGCTGCGCCATGAACCAGAAGGCCCAGGCGGCCAATACGATGGCAATTGCCGCGATGATGTGTCGAATCATTGTCTCCCCTTTCTCAGTTGCTGTACTTGTTCGTTGAACGCCGCGATCTCATCGGCGATGCTTTTGAGCTTGGTATCGTCGATCTGGCTGACGAGCTCCTTCATCAGGACGTTCTTCTTCTTGCCCGTTTTGAAGTCGAGCAGGTGCTGATAGATGTAATCACCGCTTTTTCCCAGCAGTGACGGGCCGATGACTCCATTGGCGTAATCGTCGTGACAGGGGGAGCAGCGAACGATGAAATCCCGGCTCAACCGCTTGATCATCAGCGTGATCTGCACCCGCTCGTAGGGGGAGCGGATGTTGAGATAGGCATCCAGCGTGGTCCGGGTTTTGGGCTCCTCTTCAGTAGCGTTCTTCTCCTTGTTGTAGGAGTAGTAGAACTGTCCGCTGTTCTCTTCCGAAGCCGTTTTCTCTTTGACCTTTTTGACCACCCCCTGGGTGATCTTGATCGCGGGAGCGGCCGCCTCCGCCGTTTCGGTCTTCTTTTCGTCCGATCCGCATCCGGCCAGTGCTAGAAGCAGGGCTCCGGCCGCCATCACTCTCCAGGCTTCGTTACGCATGATTCGTTTCCTTTTCTTTGCCGTAAACATCGGCGTAGGTTTTTCGGGGGATCACTTTGATGACGTCGGTGGGGCAGAGTTCCACACAGGCTCCGCATCCGTTGCAGGCTTCCCGGATCTCGGGCAGCAAACCGCCTCCTTTGGCGTCCACCATTCCAATCGCTTTGGTCGGATCGGGATGGAAGGGGCACATGTCGGCACAGATGGTGCAGGGCTCTTCGCCCCGGTGCTTCTTCAGTTTCTGCAGGAGCTGCTTTTGCAGCACCACCTTCTCCGGATCGTCGTCGTGGATCGTCACCTTGTGGCTGCGACGCTCCTCGTCCTTGAGGACCTTCGTATGCTCGTAGATCCGGTCGATCGCTTCGTCGGGGACCGGAGTGCCGGTCTTGGCCAGGCAGCCCTGGGGATTGTGGACCACAGCGATCCCCATATGGACATATTCGATACTGTCGTGTTCGTGATCCAGCGCCCCGCTGGGACAGGCCAGGATGCAGGGGAAGGCTTCGCAGAGATAGCATCCCCGCTCCCGGGGCTCGATGTAGGCCATCCCCACACTGGCCCGTCCGTCGATATCCTCCAGGAGGATCGAATCGTAGGGGCAGACCTGGAGGCACTGGCCACATTTGATGCAAAGCCCAAGGAACTCCTCTTCCGGCACGGCGCCGGGTGGTCGAAGGCGCGGCCCTTCGGCTTCGAGATAGGGAGCACCGAAGATTCCTCCCGCCGTGACGAGTCCCAGGACTCCGAGCCCCGTCATCTGCTGGATGAACTCGCGTCTTTTTTTGGGATCGATGGACATCAGACCTCTCCTTTTTCGAGTTGCGTTTCGTACATGATGGGTTTGGGATCCTTCAAAAGTTCCAGAGGCTGCGACAATGGTGCCAGCTTGGCCAGGAAATTCATAATCGAGATCACCGGGGAGGCGTAGAAGAATTTGACGTTGGGGTTGAACATCCACATCCGGTCGGCGTAGTAGTAGAGCCGATAGGGGGTGTCGCCGATACCGTCGCCATCGCGGTCGAACCCTTCGTAGCTGTCCCAGTAGTTCCCCTCCCACCGGTTCTGCACCGAGTGGATGTGTACCTGATCGTCGTCGTAGACATCATCGATGTTCCCTTTGAAGATGTTGCTCACGATGTCGTTGGCGATGCTCAGGGAGTGGAAATAGACCCCCACGGAGTTGTAGAGGATCCGGTTCCCTTCGATCCGGTTGCGCTGATCGGGCTGGAAGGGGCTGCGGTCGATGTAGAGCCCCCGGGCGCAGTAGATCATCGTATTGTTCCGCAGGGTGAAATTGCTGCAGTCTTTGAGACCGATCCCAAGGCCCGTGGTCCCGATGGAGCTCTTGATCACATTGCCCGTCGCCACCGAATCCCGGGAATACATGAAGAAGATCCCCACGGAGTTATGCTCGTAGGTATTCTCCTTCACCTCGTTCCTTCCGGCGTACATGAAGTGCAGGGAGTAGCGGCTGTATTCTCCGAAATTCTTGGCGATGGTATTGCCGTGGCTGTACCAGATCACCATATCCCGGGAGTGGGTGATGTGGTTGGCGCTGACATTGTTGTCGTTGCTGTACCAGAGGCGGACCGCGTCGCCCCGCATCCCCAGGCTGAAAGGTTTGGAGCGGATCCAGTTGCGGGTAACCTGCGAGCGGCTGACCTGCTCCATATCCACGCCGAAGAGGCAATCGTCGATCCGGCAATGATCCACCGTGACATGCCGGGCTTTCTTGATGGAAACCCCGGCGTCAACCCGCTCGTGCTCGGCCCCGCTGTGGAGAATCGTGAGATTTCGCAAGGTCACGTAATCGCTGCGGATCTTGATGACCGTGCCGTTGCCATCTCCGATGATCCGTGCCTTTTGGTCCTTCCCGTCGATAATCAGGGGCTTGTCGATGACGATGTTGCCGTGGTAGTCTCCCGCCGGAAGCTCCAGGAGCGAACCGGGCTCGGCCCTGTCGATCGCATCCTGCAGCACGTTTCCCGACAACAGAGCGCTCACACTCCAGAGCATCAGCAGACCCCTCTTCACCATTCCCGCTCTCCGCCACTCAGTGCTGGGATTCCTGCGCCGACAGCTTCCGGGCCTTGCGTTTGGAGATGATCGCCAGGAGGCTGAAGAGGCTGATGGCCAGCAGAAGCCAGAACCCGGTCGTGGGATAGGAGTGGGTGGTGAACTGGGCCACCTTTCCGTCCCCGAAGACCGTCGGGGTGAAGGGTTTGATCTTGAAGGCCCCCCAGTCGTGCATATGGTGGCCGAACCAGTAGAGCCAGTAGGAGTAGAAGCCGATGAAGATTAGCGGCAAAAAGACCGGGATCCACATCAGATAATCCAGGATCTTTGCGTCGTAAAGGATGTAGAGCACCATCAGCACCGCCAGGCCGACCAGGGCGTAGGGAGCGATCGCCCGAAGATAGGGAGCTCCCCGCTCCATGGGATCCATCCCGATGAAGTGGTTGATGGTGTTCATCTCGTGCACGTCCCCACTGAAACCGTCGAAGTGGTAGTAGACTGGGATACCGTTGGGGAAGGCCTCTTTGGGATAGTTGGGCGCCTCCAGAGCCACATACCAGATGGGAGCGCTGACGACCGAGAGCTCCGCGTCCTCTTCGATCATCTTCTTCAGATCCCCGATCGCGTCTTTGGGGGTATTGGGACTGACGTACTGCCCCTTCTGGTAATAGTTCCAGACCTTGTAGGAGATCGGGGGGATCTCCTTGGCCTTGCCCTCCCGGGCCAGCTCCACCACATCGTGGGTGAAGACCGCGGGGATCACGAACCAATAGAGGAGGATCCCCAGGGCGATCAGGGTAAAGATCCGCGCCTTCATCATCGAACTTTTCATTGCACTCCCTTTGCAGAATATCGATTGATTATACTCCAATCGTTCCCAAAAGGATTGACTGACGTCAATAAAATCTACCAGCTTTATTTGTTCGTCAGAAATCCCTTGGGGAATATAGCCTTCGATTGGGTTGAAATTGGAATTGGAATGGATAATGAGAATGCCGGAGAGCCCGGCGTTCTCTTAGAACAGGTTGGCGTTCTTATCGATCCACTTGAGGTATTCGATAATGTCGTTGACCTGCTGCTCGGTCATCCCCTGGTTGGGCATGCGGAGGTTGAAGTAGTTGGTCATGGACTTGATGTAGGGGTTGTCGTACATCTTCTCGGGATGCAGAATCCACTCCTTGACCCACTTCTCACCGTTTTCGTGCCGCTGCAGTACACCGACCAGGTCGGGACCGGAGGAGACTTTTCCGATGACGTGGCATCCGTTACATCCACCCTCCAGGTAAGCCTCGTATCCGCGCTTGGCGGCGGGGCTCATGGGAGTGGCGAGCTTCTTGACCAGGAGGTCGCGGGCCCGGATACCGACGTCGGCGGTCTTGACCATATACTGCCAGATCATGTTCTCGAAGAGGATCGCTTTTTCGAGGTCGCCCTTCTTGTAGGCTTCGTCGGCTTTCTTCTTCTGCTCGGGAATCTTGCTGTACTGATCCAGGGCGTCTTTGACCAGGTTGGCCACGACGGGATACTTCTCGTAATGGTTCTCTTTGAGGAACTTCACGACACTCTGGATGACTTTGTCGGTCGCCGCATTGGTGGCAACGATCTTCTTGTACTCCTTCTCAAGCTCCTCTTTGGACATCTTGGCCATTTTGAGCTTGTGGGCGGAGACATACTTCTTGTTGGGATCCTTGACCAGCAGGTAACCCATCATCTCCAGGTGCAGTGCCGAACAGAACTCCGTACAGTAGTAGGGGAAGACACCCTCTTTGTCCGCTTTGAAGGTCACGGCAACGGTTTTTCCAGGCTCCAGCGAGGTGTGAACATTGTAGAGGTCCACGGTAAAACCGTGGGTTTCGTCTTCGGCCCGCTCCAGGTTGGTCAGGTAGAAGGTGACGGTATCGCCCAGGTTGACGGTGACGTGCTCGGGATTGATGTGCGAGCGTACCATCGTTCCGTAGACGTAAACATGGTTGCCTTTGCGGACGATCTTCTCCTGACCGGCCAGGGTCTTCCCGATATGGGTCTTGCCGGTGAAGGCGCTGGTACCCATTTTGTAGCGAACTTCGGGCTTGAGTTTGCTGGCCCGGATCGCCACAGCCTGGTGGGGTTCTCCCAGAGGTACGGGCATATCGTAGAGCAGCTGCATCTTCTTGCCACGGATGTCGATCAGCTGGTGGTTCTGGGGATGCAGGGGCCCGATCTCGTTGAAGCGGTCGATGGCCAGCTTGTTCAGAGCGATGATGTAGTCACCCTGGGGATCCTCGGTCTTGCCCTCCATACCGCAGAGGTGACCGATGTTGTAGTTGACGTTCTGGCGGTCGACGACTTTACACTTCAGATAATCCCAGCGGACCACCTGGCTGTCGACGTAGAGCGAAGTGTAGATTTCCCCGTTCTTCCAGTTCTTGCCGAACTGGTTGTGCAGGGGCCCGAGGCCCAGCTCTGCCTGACAGTGGGCGGTCTTTTTCATGTCGAGGATGGGAATACCATAGGGATCCTTGCCGGCATACTCCTTGTTGTCGATCGCCTTCTTGATCTTTTCCCAGCTGTAGACCGTCGCGTGGGTATCGAGCTTTCCACAGACGACGATATATTTCCCGTCGGGAGAAACATCGACACCGTGGGGTGACTTGGGCTCGGGAATCAGGAAGAGCGCGTCGTTCTTGACCGCCACATCGATGGGAACGACCCGATGGCCGTTGATGATCTTGACGTTCTTGTCATCCTTGGCCAGTTCCGCCAGCTTTTTCCAGTTGTAGACATGGAGGAAGTCGGTGTCGTTCCGGCTCATCCCCGCCTCCATGGGGGGCAGACCCTTCTCGATTCCTCCGGTGTACATCTCGGAGTTGAAGCTGTTGGTGAAGCCCCAGCCATAGCTCGCCTCTTTCCCCGCATCGGAGAGGTCCTGCATATAGGGGGGCATCTCGATGGTGAAGGATTTCTCCGGAAGGATCCGGCCGATTTTGGGATCGAATTTCCAGATCGTCACCCCACCACGATAGGTCTCTTTGTACTCTTCGATGGGGTGATAGTTGTTGTCGAAGGGAGCGCCGTACTGGCACGCTTCGAGAATGTACTCACTGTTGGGGGTGAAGAAAGCCCCTCCGTGGTCCGATTTGAAGACCGGGTTGACCACGATCTGCTTGGTGACGAAGTCCTTCAGATCGATGACCGCCAGACGGGGGTTGGCCTTGTCGTTGATGACCAGCCATTTTCCGTCATACTTTCCATCGGTTTCGGAGAGAGCCGGGTGGTGGGTATCCCCCCAGGTAATCTGCTTGCCACGAATCTTCCCTTCGGCGAGAATCGCCTTGGTATCGTCGTCGTATCCCCACCCCTGCCACGGCTCGGGAGTGAAGACACCGATGTATTTGAGGATCCGCATCGAGGGAACCCCGTAGACCATTACCTGTCCCGACTGCCCGCCGGAGCTGAAGACAACGTACTTGTCCCGCCCCCCGCTGGGGGTGTAGGTCTTGGCGGCCGCCAGCAGATCCTGCTGGGTCAGACCGCGCTCTTTCATCACCTTGTCGAGCTCCGTCTCGGCCGAAGCCAGGGAGACACCGACCAGGGCGCCAATGGCTACCATGGATAGCCGTTTGACCATCAAATTCATTCCACACTCCTTTTGTACTGTAAAACTCACACAGAATGGGGCACTTGCCCAAACTGCATAGCCTATTCTAATACAAAAGATAAGTGGATTTCTTGATCTTTGTTAAGAATTTTTAACATTGGGGATCCTCAAGAGGATCCGGGAAACAATCACGGTCACCGTTGGGAG
>JALWPZ010000231.1 GCA_026994745.1 Campylobacteraceae bacterium
CCGTATCCTTGCGGCTGAGCTCCTTGGCCAGTTTGATCCGCTGGGCCTCTCCTCCCGAGAGGGTCGTGGCGTTCTGGCCCAGTTTGATATAGTCGAGTCCCACGTCCATCAGGGTCTTGAGCTTGGCGGCGATGGCGGGGATCGCCTTGAAGAACTCCATCGCTTCCCCCACGCTCATATCCAGCACTTCGGCGATGTTCTTGCCCTTGTAGCGTACCTCCAGGGTCTGCTCGTTGTAGCGCGCGCCCCCGCAGGCGTCGCAGGTGACCATCACGTCGGGGAGGAAGTGCATCTCGATCTTGATCTGTCCTTCCCCCTGGCACTTCTCGCAGCGTCCCCCTTTGACGTTGAAGCTGAAGCGCCCCACTTTGTAGCCCCGCAGCTCCGCTTCCTTGGTCTGGGCGAAAAGCTTACGGATCTCGTCCATGACGCCGGTGTAGGTGGCGGGGTTGGAGCGCGGCGTGCGGCCGATGGGACTCTGATCCAGGTAGATCACCTTGTCCAGATGTTCCAAACCGTCGATCTCGACCCCCTCGACCCGGTTGACCTTTTTGGCCCGGTTGAGGATCTCCCTCGCCGTGGGTAGGAGGGTCTGCAGGATCAGGGAGCTCTTACCACTGCCGCTGACCCCGGTGACGCAGACGAAGTTCCCCAGAGGGAGCTTTGCCGAAAGGTTCTCGATGTTGTTGATGGTGACGTTGCGGATCTCCAGCCAATTCTCTCTGGGGCGCTCGGCATGGGGATAGGCAATCTCCTTTTTTCCGTAGAGATACTGGGCCGTCAAGGTCTTGGCCCGGCGCAGCTTCTCCGCCTTGCCCGAAAAGACGATCTCTCCCCCGTACTCCCCCGCCCCCGGGCCGATGTCCACGATGTGGTCGGCGGCCAGGATCGTCTCTTTGTCATGTTCCACGACGATGACGGTATTGCCCTTGTCCCGCAGGGATTGCAGCGTTCGGATCAGCTTGAGGGTGTCGCGCTCGTGTAGGCCGATGCTGGGCTCGTCCAACACATACATCACCCCCGTCAGCCCCGATCCGATCTGGCTGGCGATGCGGATCCGCTGGGCCTCCCCGCCGCTGATGGTCCTCGCGTCGCGGCTCAGGGTCAGGTATCCCAGCCCCACGTCGTAGAGGAAAAAGAGCCGCTCGCGAATCTCCTTGAGGATCGGTTCGGCGATGAGCTTCTGCTGTTCGGTGAGGTGGGAGAAGTTGCTCTCGTCGGCGAAGTAGGCGTAACTCTCCTCGATGGGCATCCGGATGATGTCGGCGATGTTCTTTCCCTCGATCTTCACCGCCAGGGAGCGGGGGCGCAGGCGGTTGCCCTGACACTTGTCACAGACCTTTTCGGTCATGTAGTCGGCCAGGTCCTTCTCGTCGGTGAACATCTCATGGGCGAATTTGACGACACCCGGCCACTCCCGTTTGAGCTTGTGGCGCTTCCAGGTGAAATTCACCGGTTCGCTGCCCACGCCGTAAAGGATCTGCTTGCGCTGATGCTCCGGCAGTTCTTCCCATGGCACATCGGTGGGGATCTCGTTCTGCTCGCAGAAGGCGGCCAGAAACTTGGCGTAGTAGCTTTTGTTGAAGCCATGCATGATCCGCACCGCTCCCTCGGCGATGGTGCGGCTGGAGTCGATGATCTTGCTCAGATCCAGGGTGTAGCGGATCCCCAGCCCGTCACAGGCGGGGCAGGCCCCCTTGGGGGAGTTGAAAGAGAAGCTCACCGGCTCCAGGGGCTCGAAACTGAGCTTGCAGTCGAAACAGGCCAGGTGTTCCGAGTAGTGGAAATCCTTCCGGTCCAGCCCCACCTCCTCGTGGTTGAGCACTTCGATCTCCACTTCGCCGTAGCTCTCTTTGAGAGCCTTTTCGATGTCCTGGCCGATCCGCTCTTTGGAACCTTCTTTCACCACGACCCGGTCGCTGACCACTTTGATGGTGTGCTTCTTGGTCTTGGCTAGTTCGATCTCGTCGTCCAGGCGCACCATCACCCCGTCGATCATCGCCCGGACGTAGCCTTTGTGGCGCAGGGATTCGATCATGTCGGCGAAGGTCCCCTTCTTCTCCTTGACCAGGGGCGCCATGATCACCAGCTTGGCCCCTTCGGGCAGGCGCAGCACCTCGGTGATGATGTCGCTGGCGCTCATGCTGGAGATGGGCTTGCCGCAGTGGTGACAGTGCTGCTTCCCCACCCGTGCGAAAAAGAGCCGCAGGTAGTCGTAGATCTCGGTGATGGTCCCCACGGTGGAGCGGGGGTTTTTGGAGGTGGTCTTCTGGTCGATGGCGATGGCGGGGGTGAGCCCCTCGATCTTGTCCACGTCAGGCTTGCCCACCCGTCCCAGAAACTGCCGGGCGTAGGAGCTAAGCGACTCGATGTAGCGCCGCTGCCCCTCGGCGTAGAGGGTGCTGAAGGCCAGCGTCGACTTGCCGCTGCCGCTGATCCCGGTGATGACCACCATCTTGTTTTTCGGAATTTGAACGTCGATGTTCTTGAGATTGTGCTCTCTGGCACCCCGGACGTCGATGATGTCGTGTTTTTTGCTCATAAACTATTGTTTCCTTCGATATTCAATTCTTTTTTTATCAATTCAATACTCGTCATTGTCGTGGGATGGCAATCCCACGCTATCTCTTTCTACCCACTACACACTACCCTCTACCCACTTTTTTATTTCGCAAAAAACATCTTGTAGATCATGATCGCCAGGATGATCGCGTACATCACCACGATAAAGTTCTTGTGGCTCTTGTTGCTCACATGCTCCTTGAGCCAGATACCGATCCAAACGCCCAGCAAGGAGCCCACCCCGATGATGGTCCCGTGCAGCAGATCGATTTCGCCGTGGACCAGACGCCCCAGCATCCCCGCCACCGAGGAGAATACGACGAAAAAGAGCCCGGCGCTGACCGCTTTTTTCACCGGATAGTGCAAAAGCCCGGAGAGCAACGGGATCAGGATGATCGCCCCGCCAACGCCGATGCTGATGGCGATGACGCCGATCCCCATTCCGATGGCGAAGAGCAGCACCTTGGGCAGGGTCCTGCTCTCGCTCTCGTCCTCATGGGCCTTGGAGGTGATCATCCGGATCAGGGCGAAAACGACAAAGCCGATGAAGACGTACTGAAGCACGTGGTCGGAGACATAAGGGGTCAGATAGCCGCTGAGATACCCCCCGGCGAATCCCCCGAAACCGACGAAGAGCCCCTCTCCCAGCACCAGCGTTCCCTTGCGCCAATTCAGGTAGGAGCCGTAGAGGGAGCTGAAGACCATCTGCATCACCGAGATCCCCACCGCGGCCTTCATCCCGAAGCCCATCAGCAAAAGAACGGGGAC
>JALWPZ010000232.1 GCA_026994745.1 Campylobacteraceae bacterium
GATACTCCCTTTTTCTACTATTTCGCCATCAACCGCTTCCGGCCCCGCACGGTCGTCTGATCCTTTCTTCCTTCTCCCCTTCGAGGGAGATTTCGATACAATTCCACAGAAATTTCCCCCCGCGTCCGCGGGGATCGAGCGATGGGAGATCCCATGAAATACGACTGCAGCATTCCCATGATGAAGGTCCAGGATCCGGCGATCTGCAAAGGGTTCGGATCCCTGGGCAAAGTGCTGCCCAATCTGCCCCAGAGCCTGGACGAGCTTCGGGACTTCTTCGAACATTCGATCCTGGATGTCTTTCCACAGCTTCTGGAGAAAGACGATCCGAAACTGGATCTGCTGGATTGTGAATACTTCCGCCTCTCCGCGGAAAAGCACTACCTGGCCTTCGCCCGCAGAGCCTTCGAAGAGAACGGAGGACACTGCTACTGGGTGACCGACGAATTCCGCAAGGCCGATATGCAGCGCTATCTCTTTTTGCTCAAGATGATGGACCGGATGGACGAACTGATCTACACCCGGCAGTTCGACCTGCATGAAGGACACAGCCTCTATCGGATCGAGGATCTGGAGATCCTGGAATTCGCCGTACGCAACTTCCTGCGGGAACTGATCGGCGGCGCGCTCTTTTTCGAAAAGCGGCCCTTGGCGCTGATCTACAGCTACGATCTCTCGCTGCCGGTTCTGACCGAAACGCCGGAGGATCAGACCCACTATCGGGAGATCGCCCGGAGCTGCGGTCTCTACTTCCGCTAGGATCGCTCCATGGAGGGGATGAGCGCGGGGATGCTCGTCGCCGCCGGCTTCATTCTCTTCTTCTCCAGTGCCGTTCAATCGATCATCGGTTTCGCCTTCAACCTTTTGGCGGTCCCCCTTCTGATCTGGAGCGGTTTCTCTCTGGCCCAGGCCGTCGCCATCACCTCCATTCCCATTCTGGTACAGGTCTCGGTGGCGACCTGGAAATTGCGGGAGCATGTGGTCTGGAGGGATGTGATCCCTGCTTCGATGATCCGTTACCTGAGCCTTCCCATCGGGATTTCACTGCTCTATCTGGTCAATCAGCTCGATCCGACCCATGTGAAACAGGTGGTGGGCGCCATACTGTTGCTGATCCTGGCCTCCCAGACCTGGGTCCATATCCGTCCCCGGGAGAAACTCGCCTTCGCCTGGGATTTTCTGGCCTTTTTCCTCAGCGGGATCATGCTGGGGATGATCGCCATGGGGGGACCCCCGGTGGTGCTCTGGCTCATGGCCCACGACTGGAGCGCCCTGCGGACCCGGGCCTTCATGGCGGCGCTCTTCCTGACGGCGGCGCCGGTGCAGGTGGCGCTGCTCTACTGGAAGCTGGGGGATGTGGTGGCCTCGGCCTTTCTGGCCGGCCTGCTGATGACCCCCTTGGTGGTGGCCGGTTCCCTGATCGGGATTCGGTTGGGGAATCGGCTGGATCGGGAACGTCTGCGTCGTGTGATCCTCCTGTTCCTCTTCCTCACGGGAGTGGTGTCGATCGTATCGCCCTGGTTGAGGGGATGATCGATAAATCGTAATTCGTGATTGGTGATTCGTGATTGGTGATTGGTCGGAAGTGTTGTACTTATACGGGAATGAAGTGGAAACGCGAATTCATCCGTTCTTTGAAGCTTCTTCTCGGAAACGAAATGTCGATCCTGTTCTGTTCGCAGCCGGAAGTATCGTGCATGAGCCTGAACAGCCTAGCTCCATTTTCAGGCATTTCATTCGTCCTTCGTTATAATCATCAGAAGAGCGAGGAAACGATCATGAAAAAAGAAAGCGGTAAATATTTCGGATGGATTGCTGTGCTGGGAACTCTGTTGGGGAGTGTGGCATATGGCAAAGGGTGCGATACCCATGCCAAGCAGCTGGTCCGTACCTATCCGCAGATCAAGGAGTGCCGGAACAATCGGATCGTCTGGAGTGACGGGACCAAGATGCTCTACGACGACGGGAAGAACAAAAACTTCGATCAGGCCCTCAAACACGCCGACATCCAGGATATGTTCCGATACCCCTATCCCAGCGGCGGGTATGTGCACAAGGGGGGACCCAAGGTCAATTTCGACCCGGGGCGGATCCGAAACGACGCTTTTTTCCGAAAAATGTATGGGAACAACGCTGCCCAGGTCCGTCGCCATCTTCGTACGATCCCCTGGCTTTCCAGGAGTACCGGGGGGAAATACCGGGTCACTGTCACACGGATCAACGGAGTCGACCGGGCCCTGGCCGCCGTATCTCGGGATCTCGATCGGGCCGTGGCTAAGAACCCCTCCTTGAAAAAATACCTGGTGCCTCTGGGAGGGACTTTCAAATGGAGGAAGATCGCCGGGACCAACCGTCTGAGCGTCCACTCCTTCGGTGCCGCCATCGATATCAATGTCAAACACTCCGCCTACTGGCGTTGGAACAAAGGCCCCTACCGATATCGAAATGAGATCCCGAGGGTGATCGTTCGGATTTTCGAGAAACATGGCTTCATCTGGGGAGGGCAGTGGTATCACTACGACACGATGCATTTCGAGTATCGGCCGGAGCTACTGGGAAAAAGTGCTCCAAAGGGCTCCTCCCATCAAAAGCCATCCCGGAAGAATCTACACAAGAATGGTACTAATAACAACGACATGTATTGAAGATGACTTGGAAAGAAGGTTTTTAGGCTTTCATTGGGATGTGATGATCGAGATCTTCTTGAATCCCCGTTTCTTCAGAATGTCGACGACGGAGACGAATTTCTGGAATTGACTCTTTTGATCGGCGTTGAGGGTGATCAGGTCTTTGAGAGGGTCGAGTTTGGCCAACTCTTTTTTCAATTCCTCCAGGGTCACTTTCCGCTTCTGATAGTAGTAGTCCCCCTTCTTGTCGATGGTGACGGAGATGCTTTTGGGAGGGATCTTGCTCTGGCTCCCCGATTTCGGGAGCTCTACCGGAAGCTCGTTCTTGACGACGAAAGTGGCGGTGGCCAGGACGATGACCAGGAGGACCAGGACGATGTCGATGAAAGGAACGACGTTGATCTCGGTGAAGCGGCGCTGTCTCATTCTTCGTCGCCGTAGAGGATCTCCCACTGTACCAGCAGCCGCTCGGCCCGATCGCTCAGAACGTTATAGAGGATCGTGGCGGGGATGGCGACGACGAGGCCCGCGGCGGTGGCCTTGAGGGCGAGGGCGAGATTCTTCATGATCTCCCCGGTGTCGATGGCGGTCTTCTGCTCCCCGATGATATAGAAGGTGAGAATGATCGCCAGCACGGTGCCCAGCAGACCGATGTAGGGGGCGCTGGAGCCGATGGTGGCGATGGGACCCAGATTTTTCCCCAGATCCAGTTCCAGGACCCGCTTGTCCATATAGGAGCTCAGATCCACCCGCCGGTAGAAGAGAAAGCGTTCGAAGGCGTACGTAAAGGTGGCCAGGCTCATCAGGACGAGGAGACCGATCACTCCGTAATCGACGATGTTTTTCATACTTTCGACAGGCAAAAGATGCTTCCTTCTTTCAAAGAGTGTAAAAATTATAGCGAGAATCGGGATTTTTCATGGGTCATGTGGTAAAGTAGAGCACCCATACTTGTACGAGATACGGAAAATGTGAGGATCAGAAGGCCAGTTCATGATAGGATTTGAAAATGTTTCCTTACACTTTTCCTAATATTATTGTGGCATTTTCGATTCTTCTCTATACAGTTTGTGAAGCAGCGAATGCTCAAACTTCATATACAGATCTTTTCCGGAATTTTGTTTTGATCATCGTTTTCATCCTGATCGCGAAGGCCCATTACGGGAAAAGTGTGAATGGTACAGGAGAAAGAGCCTTTGCCCTTTCGTACAATCTGGCCGTTCTTCCGATACTCTTCGCCGATATCTACGTGCTCGTTGACCTTCTGGATGGGAATGGGTTCGGAGGATCGATCATGGCGTACCTGATGCCATTTGTCTATACGCCGATCGTCTTTGGTCTTGCTTTGCCTGTTTCGTATCTGTGGTTCAGGTTCTCAAAATCCGATGAGAGTGTATGAATTGGATCTCGGGTGCGAGTGAGATTGAAGTACTGATCCATATACGGGAAAGCCGGAATTCTAAGCTTTACCGTTGAGGACATATTCCAGTTCGTAGTAGTTGTTGACGATGTACTCGAAATCCTCGCGGCTCTCTTCGTTGGCGGCGACGAGGAGTTTCATTCCCAGTTCCACATCGATGTCGTCGGAGGGAATCAGCTCTACGCGGCTTTCGTCCCACTTGCAGAGCAGGAAGAGAATGGGATTGTGTTTTTCCCAGTTTTCGCGAGAGCGTCGGAGGGTGCCCAGTTGAATGGATGCTCCCTTTTTCAACTCCCGGCTGAGGGCGTAGGCATGCTCTTCGTCGATGGTGATCTCGAAGTGGAGAGGATTCTCTCCCAGGACTTCATGCATCCGTTCGACGACCCGGTGTCCCCACTCTTCCTCTCGGGTATGGAGTAGGCGGACGAAGCGGTAGGCAAGGGGACGGGCGATGAAGAGATAGGTGAATTCCGCCAGAATCTGTTCCAGAATGTAGACTCGGTTGACCCGTGCCGACTTGAAGATCGTGATGTCGTCCAGGGTATTCTCCCGTCCGATGGTGTAAATCTCTTTGTTCAATTTTTTGGCGGTGGCCAGGATGGTGAGGTTGATCAGGTCGTCCTTGGTGGCGGCGATAATGGCGGCAGCCTCTTTGACTCCTGCTTCGATGAGGGCTTTGTAGTCCTCGGCGTCACCGAAGACGGCGCTATCCTTGGTCTCCTTGTATTCGTTGGAGCGAATATCGATGTAGCTGTAGGGAACCCCCGCTTTCTTCAGGGCCCGCTCCAGGGCATGGCCCATCCGACCGTATCCGCAGATGATGTACTTGCCTCGGGGGAGCTCCTCCCGTTCTCGGATCTTGAGGATATGGCCGAAGATCCACATCTCCAAGAGCCAGAGGCTGGGAGCGGTAAGGGCCAGATAGATCCGATGGGAGACGAAGCGGAAGGGGTCCTCGATGTAGCGGACTCCCAGGTTCTTGAGGTGTTCGCTCTGAGTCTTGGTGGTCGATTTGATGACCAGTTTGACCCGTTTGTTAAGGAGCTTGCAGAGCAGGGCGATCTTGGTGTTCTTCATATCGTCCTCGAAGAGCGCAACAACCGCCTGACAATTCTTTTTGTGGATTCCGGCTGCCTTAAGGGTTTCGGGATGGGTGACATCCCCGGAAAGAGCGGGGACCTCGGGGATGAAGTTCTCCAGCTCCAGGGCCGAGATCTTCTCTTCGTCCCGGTCGACAACGACGACCCGGATCCCCTCGTCGTTGAGCCAGTCGATGATCCGGTGGGTGATGTTGTTGTAGCCCAGGATGATGGTGAAGGGTTCGTGGAGATCCCGGATCTTGCTGCGGAATCGGGCGACGTCGATCTCCCGGGCCAGGCGTTTGTCCTGGACCAGGGCGACGATACTCCCGATCCCATAGAACCATCCGATGACGGTCAGGTAGATGCAGGCCGAGACCCACATCCGTTGTGGATAGGTGAAGGTATAGGGAGCTTCACCGAAGCCGATGGTCGATGCCATATAGCTGACAAAGTAGAAAGCGTCGAAGAAACTCATGTGGTAGGGACGTCCCTGGTCGTCCATCCCCGGTATCAGGGTCAGACCCAGGATCGAGATGGAGAAGGTGATGATGATGACCAGAAAGGGGATCCGCATCCGGCGGATGATGATCCAGATGGTGTTGTTGCTCTCCATGGGGAATTATCGCTTGGACTTGAGGGTGTCTCCTATGAAGAGCGTAACCGAGACGATGTTGGCGATGAAGGCCCCCGCTGCCAGGGAGATGATGGCAACGGTGCTCTCCAAACTCATATCCTTGAGGACGTAGATGGCGACGGCCCAGACCGTGGCCGAAGCGATCAATTGGATGTCGGCGACCAGGCTGGTGGCCAGGAGTACCGAACCCAGCTGGGTCTTGTCCCCCAGTTTGAGAACGGTGGCGATGAGGTTGATGACGATGGCGGCGAAAAGTTCGTATCCGCTGTGGTACGCCAGATTGGCCGGGTCTCCGTAGACAAAGCCGAAGTTGATCGTCATGGCGAGAATGAAGAAAAATCCCGAGATGACCTTTTCCGTATTCATGCACTCTCCTTGCTTTGCTGACAGTGTAAAGGGTCTGGGCTTACAGGGAGGTTAGATGTCAGCGAAGAGTGAGGAGTGAGGAGTGGCGGTGACGAAGAAATTGTATGGATTGTGTATCGTTGTAACAGGAGGGAGAGAGGCTTTCTCCCATCGGGTCAGACGTAGAGGTCGGTGGCTTTGGTGACGTTGTACTTCAGGCCGATCTCTTCGGGAGTGCAGCCCAGGGCGAGGGCGACCATCTGGGGCATGTGGAGGACGGGGATTTCGATCTCGCGCCCCAGCTGCTTGCCGGCGCTCTCCTGTTTCAGATCCATGTTGAGCTGGCAGAGGGGACAGGGGGTGACGACGGCGTCGGCGCCGTGGTCGATGGCGTCGCTGAGCGCCGTACCGGTCAGGGCGTTGCTGGTCTCCGGGGCCTGCAGGTCGACATGGAAGCCGCAACATTTGTTCTTGCTCTCGTACTGAACGCTCTTGCCCTCCAGGGCTTCGATGAGACGGTCCAAGGAGGTAGGGACATAGGGGTTTTCGTGGGTGTACTTGTACATCAGGTCCTCTTCCTCGTAGGCGACCTCTCCACCCCCCTCACTGACTTCGTAGTCGGGCTGGGGCATATTGTGCTTGTAGTGGATGTGGCTTGGGCGAATGTTGTGGCATCCGTAGAAGGGGGCGATGTTGAAGTGGCTGAGGGGTTTGACCACCTTTTCGCTGATCTTGTCGAGCCCGTAGTCGTCGATGAGGGCGTAGAGGAAGTGACGGACCGTACTGGTTCCCTTGTACTCCAGTCCCACCTCGGCGAGCTTTTCGTTGACCTTGGCCCTCATCTCTGGATCGTGGTCCAGAAGCTCCTTGGTCATGACGGTGTTGAGCTGGCAGGTATTGCAGATGGTGACCATAGGGAGTCCCAGTTTTTCGGCGTAGCAGATGTTGCGGGCGTTGAGGACCAGGGAGAGGAACTCATCGAAATCCTGGAGGTGACTGGCGCCGCAGCAGCTCGCCTCGTCCAGCAGGACCAGTTCGATACCGAGCTTCTCGGCGACGGCCAGGGTGGAGGAGAGCAGCTCGGGAGTGGATTCCCGGGCGGTACATCCGGTATAGAGGGCGTATTTGAGTTTGCTCATTGTGCAACCTTTCTAGAGTTCGTGGGTTTTGGAAATTTCGATCAGCTTCTGGATCTCTTTGAGATTCTTGCTTCGGGGCATCTTTTTCTTCTGGAAATCGAAGGGATGGACCTTTCCGGCCTTGATCATCTTCATCGCTTCGCTCAGATGCTTAACGACACCGAGACCCTCGGAGTAGAGGACGATGTCCTGCTCGTCCAGATAGCCGAATTTTTTGATGGAGCGGACGAAGCCCTCGGCGTGTTTGGTAGCCACGTTGCGCTCGGCCACATGATGCTCGAACTGCAGATTGTGGAGCTTAGTGATCTTCTCGATGGGATTGACGTCTTTGGGGCAGGCCTCGGCACACTCGAAGCATTTGACACAGTCCCAGACCCCGCTGCCCAGTTCGGCGGTGATCTCCAGGCGCTCGTCGGTCGCTTCGTCCCGGGGATCGATGGTGAAGCGGTAGGCGGCGGCCAGGGCGGCGGGCCCGAGGTAATCCTCGTTGACCTCCAGGGCGGGGCAGGCGTAGTGGCAGTTTCCGCACTGGATGCAGTAGTCGGCGTCGAGAAAGTTTTCGACCTGCTCGGGGCTCATGAGGGTTTCGTGCTCGGGATGGGGGTCGACTTCGGTCTCCACATAGGGTTTGACCGCGGCGTGCTTCTCCCAGAAATCACCCTTGTCGATGATCATATCCTTGACGGCGCGTTTGGTGCTCTGGGGCTCGAAGACCAGCTCGTCCCCGAAGAGATCCACCAGTTCCTGGGCGTTCTGTTTGCACGAAAGCACCGGCTTGCCGTTGACCTTGATCCCGCAGGCGCCACAGATCCCGTGGCGGCAGCTGCGTCGGTAGCTGAAGCTTCCATCGTGCTCCCATTTGATGCGGTTGAGGAGGTCGAGGATCAATTCGTCCTTGCCTACCTCCATTTCGTAGGTTTTGTAGTAGGGGAGGTAGTCGGTCTCGGCATTGAACCGAAACGCTTTGATGGTCACTTTCCGGGTTTCGGGTGTGGGGTTCTGTGTCATGTCGCTCATCGCCGCTCCTTAGTATTTTCTCTCTTGGGGTTCGAACTTGCCCAGGATCACGTCGCCGTATTCCAGGCTCAGGCTGTATTCACCGTCGAACCTGGCATAGGTGTGCTTGAGGAAATTCTGGTCGTCCCGTTTGGGGAAATCCTCCCGGAAGTGAGCTCCGCGGGACTCTTGCCGTGCCAGGGCCCCCTCGACGATGAAGAGGCTGAAATCGATCATGTGGCCCAGCTCGATGGCCTCCTGCAGGTCGGTGTTGTAGGTGTGGGACTGATCGTCGATGCGGATGTTCTTGTAGCGCTCGTAGAGTTCCTGGAGCTTTTCTCTCTGACGCAGGAGGGACTCTTCGTTGCGGAAGACCCCGGCGTCCATGGTCATGCTCTCCTGCAGCTCGTTGCGCAGTGCGGGGACCCGTTCGGTGCCGTTGTTCTCCTTGATGCCCCGGACCTTGGCGATCATTCCTTCGGCCTCTTGGGCGACGGCGGGTTCCAGTTCGATCTCCTCCAGATCCTCGATCATGGTCCGGCCCGCCTGCCGTCCGAAGAAGAGGGCTTCGAGGAGGCTGTTGGCCCCCAGACGGTTGGCGCCGTGGACGCTGACGCAGGAGCACTCGCCGGCGGCGTAGAACCCTTCGACGGTCTCCGTGGGGCTCTTTTTGACCTGGCAGCGCTTGGTGACGGGGATCCCGCCCATGGAGTAGTGGGCTGTGGCGGCGATCATGATGGGTTCCTTGAGCATATCCTGGCCCAGGAAGGTGATGGCCAGGTCCCGAAGTTCGGGGAGTTTGGTCATGATCGTCTCTTCGGGCAGATGGGTCAGGTCGATGTAGACGGCGTCTTTGTTGGGCCCGACGCCGCGTCCCTCGCGGATCTCCTGCATGATGGCGCGGCTGACGACGTCCCGGCTGGCCAGTTCCATCGCGTTGGGGGCGTATTTGGACATGAAGCGCTCCCCCTCGCTGTTGAAGAGGCGACCTCCCTCGCCCCGGGCCGCTTCGGAGATCAGGATCCCCGATCCTCCCAGGCCCGTGGGGTGGAACTGGACGAACTCCATATCCTCCAGCGGCAATCCCTTGCGGGCGACGATGGAGAGGGCGTCGCCGGTGTTGGCGTGGGCGTTGGAGTTGATCTTAAAGGCCCGGCCGTACCCGCCGGTGGCGAACATGGTCGCCTTGGCGTTGAAAATCGCCGGTTCGGAGGTACGGATGTTGTAGGCGGCGACCCCCTTGACCTTTCCTTTCCCGTCGTAAAGCAGGTCGGCGCAGTACCACTCGTCGAAGACTTCGATCCCGGCGCGGAAGGCTTGCTCGTAGATGGTCTGCAGCAGGGTCAGGCCGGTGCGGTCGGCGGCGTAACAGGCCCTCGGCTTGGATTGACCACCGAAAGGGCGGATGGCGATCTTGCCGTCGGGGGTGCGGGAGAATACCGCTCCCATACGCTCGGCCCAGCGGATCGTCTCGGGAGCTCCGGAGCACATCAGTTCGATGGCGTCCTGGTCTCCCAGGTAGTCACTTCCTTTAACGGTGTCGAATTCGTGTAGCTCGGTGCTGTCGTCTTCGCCCAACGCCGCGTTGATTCCGCCCTGGGCGGCGCCGGAGTGGCTGCGCAGGGGGTGGAGCTTGGTGATGACGGCTACCTTCTTGCCGGCCTCTTTGAGCTCCTTGGCCGCGGCCAGTCCCGCGAGACCCGCTCCGACGATGACGGCATCGTATTCGTAGATTTTGACGTCGTTGATATCCATTCGCCTGATCCTTCACGTGAAATTTGCTCCATTATAGCGCCCGGAAGATATAGGAAAGTTAAATAAGAGGCGATGGATGGCGATCGGAGCGGCTTCGTGTTACGATTTGACAATGCGCCCAAAAACTTTCAGAGATCCACGCCGTCCCAGAATTCGTCGTAGCTCAAGCGGCTCTGGGCCTGCTCGTCATGGAGTTCCTCCTCCAGTCGGGCTTTAGCCCGCGCCTCCAGCCAGAACTCCAGGGCCTCCTGCAACACGGCGTCCATGGGGCGCCTCTCTTCCTCGCAGAGGTGCTGCAGGGTCTCGATGGTCTCCCGGCGCAGGCGAAGGGTCTTGAGGATCGTATCGTTCGGGTTCATGCACGCTCCTTGAGATCGTTCGTCAACAGTTCGGCCACCCTCCGGGAGCTTCCTTTCCGGAGGTAGGCCCGAAGTTTTCCGACGTCTTCGAAGTACTGATCGACTTCGTAGGCTTCGTACTCCCGCATCAGGGAATCGACACTCAGTTCTTCCTGCAGGAGCTCGGGGTGCATGGCCCGTCCCTGAAAATCGAGGCTGAAGAGGTTGGCCAGGCCGGCGTAGGGGATCTTGACCAGGCGGGTGGCGACGAAATAGTCCAGGGACTTGGCCCGGTAGGCCAGGACGAAGGGGGTGCCGATGAGGGCCGCCTCCAGGGTGGCGGTGCCGCTGCAGACGAAGGCGAAATCGCTTTCATAGAGGCAGTCGTGGGTGTTCTCCATCCGGACGAAGCCTGCCAGGTCGCCATAGAGTTCCCGGATCTCCTCGTCCGTAAAGTAGGGTGGAATGACGAGGGAGGCTTCGACGCTCTGGCCCAGCCTCTGTCGGAGTTCCCGAAAGAGAGGCATGAGGGAGCGGATCTCCCCCCGACGGCTGCCGGGAAGAAAGGCGATCCGTCGGCACTCCTTCGGCACGGCCTCTTTGAAGCGGGGGATTTCGTCGAGCAGGGGGTGGCCCACGTACTCGATGGGAGTATCGGGGGAGTAGTATTTGGCTTCGAAGGGGAGGATGGATGCGAGGCGGTCCACGGTCCGCTCCAGCGTCCGGATCCGATAGCGCCGCCAGGCCCAGGCCTGGGGGAGAATGTAGTAGAGAATCTCCTTGTCGGGATCTCTCTTTTTGATCTTTTTGGCCAGTGGGAGGTTGAAGCCGGAGCCGTCGATGAGCAGGACTTTGTCGGCTCGGGCCGACTCCTCCACCATCCGGTTGGCGAGGCGGAGGAAGAAGGGAAGTTTTTTTGCCGCGTCCACCACCCCCATGATCGCCAGGGAGCGGAGATCCTCCAGAGGCTCTCCCAGATCGTGGTCGTAGATTCCCAACAGCTCGGTATTTTCGGGCAATCGTTCCTTGAGGGCCTTGAGATGAATGTTGGCGGAGTGCTCGATGGCGCTGACGAGAATCTTCATGGATCTCCTGAAGTAAGGATTTGTATAATTATCCCATAAAATAATAGAAAAGAGGGCGAATGGAAAATGTAGTGGAGTGGCTCGAGCGCCATGGAGGGTTGAAGGTCATCGAGGAAGAGTTGGATGTGGAACTGGAGATCCCCCACATCGCCTATCTGGAGGTTAAGAAAGGGGAGGAGTCCCGGCCGCTGCTCTTCACCCGGCCCGTCTGGCGCTCCAAAGGGGTCAAGTATGAAATGCCGGTATTGATGAATCTCTTCGCCAACGAAGAGGTCACCCAAAAGATCCTGGGGAAGCATCCCGACGAGGTGGCGGTGGGCATCGAAGAGTTGATGAAGCTCAAGCCTCCCAAGGGCCTCAAGGAGAAGCTGGCGATAGTGCCCAAGCTCTTTTCTCTGAAGAACGTCTTTCCCAAACGATTGAAGTTCCGAGGGGAGTGTCAGGAGGTCGTCATCCCGAAAGAAGAGGTGGATTTGGACATCTTGCCGATTCTGAAGACCTGGCCCGAGGACGGGGGTCGCTTCATCACCATGGGGCAGGTCTATACCCGAAGCTTGGATGGTAGCATGCAAAACCTGGGGATGTACCGGCTGCAACAATACGACAAAAGGCGTCTGGGGATGCACTGGCAGATCCACAAAGACGCCAGCCACTTTTTCGATCAATACAAAGAGGCGGGGCAGAAGATGCCCGTCACCGTTGCCATTGGGGGCGACCCCCTCTACATCTGGTGCGGGCAGGCCCCCATGCCCCACGGAATGTTCGAGCTCCTGCTCTACGGCTTTATCCGGGGAGAAAACGCCCAGTTAGTCAAATCGATCAGCAACGACATCTACATACCCCGGGATGTGGATCTAGTCATCGAGGGCTTCGTAGATCCCGAGGCGATGGAGGTGGAGGGGCCCTTCGGGGACCATACGGGCTACTACACCCTGCCCGAGCCCTTCCCCGTCCTGGAGGTGGAGACGATCACCATGAAAAAGGATCCCGTTTTCGCCGCTACCGTCGTGGGAAAACCGCCCCTGGAGGACAAATATATGGGGTGGGCCACGGAGCGGATCTTCCTGCCTCTGCTCAAGCCCATGGCACCGGAGCTCATCGATTACCGGATGCCGGAGAACGGGGTCTTTCACAATCTGATCCTGGCAAAGATGAAGGTCCGCTATCGCGGTCACGCCCAGCAGTTCATGCACGCCTTCTGGGGAGTGGGGCAGATGAGTTTTGTCAAGCACGCGATCTTCGTGGACGAGGATGCCCCCGAGCTGGGGGACTATGAAGCGTTGACCCGTCATATCCTCGAACGCCTGGACTCCCAGCGGATCCTGATCAGCGAGG
>JALWPZ010000233.1 GCA_026994745.1 Campylobacteraceae bacterium
GTCAACCTCTTCGACAATACCATCGAGGGGGTGAAATACAAGGATGAGCCGGTGATGTCGGTGCAGCACCACCCCGAAGCGAGCCCCGGGCCTCACGAGAGCGCCTATATTTTCAAAACTTTCTATGAAATGCTGTAGCGAGCGATCTTTGATCGCCAATGAGGAATCAGGAGTGAGGAGTGAGGGACCGAGGCGGGAATAGAATCCTGTCTCCAAAAACCAATCACCAATTACGAATCACGAATTACGTCTCACGAAAAGATCAAATCAGCCAATTCTCCAGATCACAGGTCTCTTCACTGAAGGGGAGGCTCTTCCACCCCTTTCCTTCCAGGATCATCACCCGACCCCCGAAATTTCCTGTGGCGTGGCGTTCCTTGTAGATGGGGTAGAGGCCCATTCGGAACGAAGCGAAGAGCTCGGAGAAGTTTTCGGGATGGTTGTAGGGTTCGAAACTCAGGGAGTGAATCGCTTTGAGGGTTTCCCGGAGGTTTTCGTCCCGATGGAGTTTGGGACTCAGAAGATACCAGGCGGGATAGGAGAGGGGAGGGGCCTCCAACAGGTCGTAGAGATAAAGTCGTTCCTTCTTCATCTCAATATACCAATAACCAATAGACCAATGATCCGCTCCGCCCAGCGGAGCGTCAAAGCATGATCCCTTTGATGATGTAGAAGATCAGGGCGGCGACGACGCCGGCGGCGGGAACGGTGATGATCCAGGCGGCGACAATCTTTTTGACGGCGCTGCGTTTGACATATTTGGTCTTGTAGACCCGCTTGAGGGCTTTGGACTCTCTCTTGAGCTCCTTTTCGTACTCTTCGACGATCTGGAAGAGTTGGACGATCCGCTCGTAATCCTCCTGGCTCTTCTCTTTTCTGGCCTCCAGATCTTCCAGCTCTTTTCTGGCCACTTCGAGCTTGAGCTTGAGCTCCTCGATCACTTTTCGCTCCTCTTTGATGCGGTACTCCAGGCGCTGGGTCCGGTCGATCCACTCCCGGAGGAATCCGACGCCGAAGACCCCGCCTAGGGCGATATGGGTGGAGCTGACGGGCAGACCCAGCTGGGAGGCGAGGATCACGGTGATGGCGGCGGCCAGGGCGATGGAGAAGGCTCGGATCTGATCCAGTTCGGTGATTTCGCTGCCGACAGTCTTGATGAGTTTGGGGCCGTAGAGGGCGAGTCCCAGGGAGATCCCGATGGCGCCGATGACCATCACCCAGACGGGGATGGAGGCCTTGGTGGAGATGGCGGAGTGGGCCAGAGCGTCGTAGATCCCCGCCAGGGGTCCGACGGCGTTGGCCACGTCGTTGGCGCCGTGGGCGAAGCTCAGCAGCGCCGCGGAGAAGATCAGGGGGATGGTGAAGAGGAGGTTGACGCTCTCCCGGTCATCATCGAGTTTGTGGGCATATTTGACGATAGCCCCCTTGACGAGAAAGTAGATTACGATCGCACCCAGAAAGCCGATCCCCGCTGCCGTGGGGAAACCCAACTTGATGATGTGTTTGAGCCCCTTGAGGATCAGGTAGGTGACGAAGGCCCAGCCCATGACCGCCACATAGATCGGCACCAGTTTCATGGCGGCACCCTTGGTGTCCTCTTTGAAGACGATGGTCTTTTTGATGGCGTAGAGGAATGCCGCGGCGATGAGCCCTCCCAGGATCGGAGAGATGATCCAGCTGGCGGCGATCTTGCCCATGGTGCCCCAGTGGACGATCCCGAAGCTTCCGGCCGCTGCGATGCCTCCTCCCATGACCCCCCCCACGATGGAGTGGGTGGTGGAGACGGGTGCCCTGAGGTAGGTGGCGATGTTGAGCCAGAGTGCCGCGGCGAGGAGGGCTGCGGTCATGGCCCAGACGAAGTAGTCGGGGTGGGTGAAGGCGGCGGGATCGATGATTCCTTTTTTGATGGTTCCGGTGACGTCGCCTCCGGCGATGAGGGCGCCGGCGGATTCGAAGATCGCGGCGATGAGGATCGCCCCCATCATCGTCAGGGCCTTGGAGCCCACGGCGGGTCCCACGTTGTTGGCCACATCGTTGGCACCGATGTTCATGGCCATATAGGCGCCGAAGACGGCGGCGACGGCCAGGAAGGGGTTCCCGGGGATCTTGTTCCAGGTCGCCAGAAGCACCAGGGCCATGAAAATCAGGGAGAGTCCGAGCCGCAAAAAGTCTCCCTGACTCTTCTTGGCCGCTTTTTTCTGCATCTTTTCGAAGGTGTTGATTTCCACCACACTTCCTTTCTCGTTGACGAAGATTATTGATCCAACAGGGCTATGGTAACAAAGCTTGGGTTATGTGGTATTGAAAATCCTGTTTCCAAACGGTTACCGAAGATCTCTGTTTTCGAAGGCCCTTATGCTACCATCCGATCTATGGATTTCATGGTTTTTCTAGGAAGATCATGGGATGGAAGTTGTTGCTTGCACGGACATTCACGCTGTGGGGCGCTTGACGGGAGATTCGGAATTCATGGTGATCGGTAGCGGAGCGGGGCCGATGGTTGTAAGGGTTCAATGATAGGGGACCTGACTCATCATAAGGGAAAGAGATGGAAGGCAAGGGATTGGTACTCATAATCGAGGATGAGGAGGATATCCTGGAGCTGGAGGAGTTCCACCTTCAAAAAGCCGGCTTTGAAACCCTGGGGTTTCTCTCGACGAAAAAGGTCCGTCAGGCACTGGAGGAGGAGTCGGTGGACCTGCTGGTGGTGGACCGCAACCTCCCGGGTGCGGAGGGGAGCGAATTCGTCGCCGAGCTTCGAAAGGATGGATACCGACAGCCGGTGATCTTCGTGACGGCCAAGGATCAGGAGGAGCAGGTTCTGGAGGGGTTTCGACGGGGAGGGGACGACTATCTGCGCAAACCCTTCGGCATGAAAGAGTTCGTGGCGCGGGTGGAGGCGCTGCTGCGCCGCAACGGATCCAGGTGTGAGGGGCCGATCCGCTGGAGGGGAGTACAGGTCGATCCCGTACGACGTCAGGCGTGGAAAGGAGGGGAGCCTCTGCAATTGAGCCGGTTGGAGTTCGATCTTCTTTTCTATTTCCTGCAGAGTGGCGGACGGACGATCAGTCGGGAGGAGTTGCTGGAGCGGGTGTGGCCCGAGGGGGAGCAGCGGGGGTCCAAAAGTGTCAATGTCGCCATCAACCGCCTGAAGAAGAAGGTCGATACGTCCGGTGAATCGCCGATCATCGAAGCGGTCCGGGGGATCGGATATCGGTTATGCTGAAACTCTCCCAGCTCTATCTG
>JALWPZ010000234.1 GCA_026994745.1 Campylobacteraceae bacterium
CGGATGAAATGAGTCGAATGGATCAGTTGATCGCTCAGTATCAGCAGGCTTCCCGGCAAAACTCCTATCGGGTCATGAACGAGATCAAGGCACAGATCGCCACCATGAACCGAGAAGAGCAAAAGCAGGCGATCGCGTCGTTGCAGACGGCGATTCATGAGAAGAGTACCCAGGCCCATGAACAGAAAAAGGCGCAGCAAAAAGAGGTGAAGGCGAAACATCGGCAAGCGAGGAGCCATGCCGGGCAGAAACACTCCCGATCGGATCAGACACACAGTCGGGGCCGCAGCCATGGAAATTCCGCCATGAGCGCGTTAAGTGATTCCCACTCTTCCGGGCATATGAATCCACTGGATGTGCTTCATGGCAACCTTGGCATAAGTGGACGTCATGGAGAACAAGGATCCCGCGGATCTCATGGTGGCACAGGAATGGGTGGTGCGGGAGAAAGTTCCGGAGGCCATGGCGGCGGTATGGGCGGTTTTGGAGGTGATTCCGGCGGCATGGGAGGCATGGGTGGCTTTGGAGGTGATTCCGGCGGTATGGGCGGAGAGGGAGGCCATGGTGGCGGCGGTGGTGGCGGCCATGGGGGAGGTTTCTGATGAATCGGGGCATCATTCTATTCGGGGTCCTTTCCATCGTTGTTTTTGCCGCCAGTGGTCCCAGAGATTCGAAAGCCGCCTGGAGTGACCGGGATATGGACGGAGTGATCGATCGTTACGACCGCTGCCCCAATACTCCGTTCTTCGCTCTGGTCAACAAAAACGGCTGTACCGTCAAGCAACTGAAGGTTTCGAAAAAGCGCAAACGGGAGATCCAAAGGCTCCTTTCCTCCCAACGGTGACCGTGATTGTTTCCCGGATCCTCTTGTGGATTCTCAATGTTAAAAAATCTTAACAAAGATCAAGAAATCCCCTTATCTTTTGTATTAGAATAGGCTATGCAGTTTGGGCAAATGCCCCACTCTGTGTGAGTTTTACAGTACAAAAGGAGCGTGGAATGAATTCGATGGTCAAACGGCTATCCATGGTAGCCATCGGCGTCCTGGTCGGTGTCTCCCTGGCTTCGGCCGAGACGGAGCTCGACAAGGTGATGAAAGAGCGCGGCCTGACCCAGCAGGATCTGCTGGCGGCCGCCAAAACCTATACCCCCAGCGGCGGACGGGACAAATATATTGTTTTCAGTTCCGGCGGTCAGTCGGGGCAGATTATGGTCTACGGGGTTCCCTCGATGCGGATCCTCAAGTACATCGGTGT
Source organism: Campylobacteraceae bacterium (assembly GCA_026994745.1). Classification (GTDB taxonomy): domain Bacteria; phylum Campylobacterota; class Campylobacteria; order Campylobacterales; family Sulfurovaceae; genus Nitratifractor. Next base: position 1,257 of record JALWPZ010000234.1, read on the forward strand.
CTTCACCCCCGAACCGTGGCAGGGATGGGGATACGACGACGACACCAAGGCGATTCTCGCCGAGGGCAAAATTCGCGGCAAGCAGATCACCTGGGGGGATACCCACCACCCGGCTCTTTCCGAAACGAACGGAAAGTATGACGGAAAGTGGCTGGTCATCAACGACAAAGCCAACCCCCGACTGGCAGTCATCGATCTGAAGGACTTCGTCACCAAGCAGATCGTGGTCAACCCGGTCTTCAAATCGGACCACGGAGGGGCCTTCTTCACTCCCAACAGTGAATACATTCTCGAAGCGTGCCAGTATGGCGCACCCTTCGACAACAACTATCATCCCATCGAAGAGTACAAAGAGACCTATCGCGGCGGGGTGACCGTCTGGAAATTCGACCCCAAGATCGGTCGGATTCAGCCCGACAAGTCTTTCACCATCGAGATGCCCCCTTATATGCAGGATCTCTCCGATGCGGGAAAAGAGGCGAGCTACGGTTGGGGCTTCACCAACAGCTTCAACTCCGAGATGTACACCGGCGGTATCGAGAAGGGCCTGCCCCCCATGGAAGCGGGGATGAGCCGGAACGATACCGACTTCCTCCATGTCTACAACTGGAAGAAGCTGGCGGAACTGGCCAAGGATGACAAGAACGTCAAGATCATCAACGGACACCGGGTCGTTCCCATCGACGTGGCGGTCAAGAACGATGCGCTCTTCCTGATTCCCGAGCCCAAGTCTCCCCACGGTGTCGATGTCTCTCCCGACGGTAAATACATCGTCGTCTGCGGAAAGCTCGATACCCATGCGACAGTTTACAGCTGGGACAAGATCAAAAAAGCGATCGACAACAAGGAGTATGCCGGCAAGGATCCCTACGGCATTCCCATTCTCGACATGAAGAAGACCGCCCACTGTCAGGCAGAGCTGGGCCTCGGGCCCCTGCACAACCAGTTCGGAAAGAACTGGAAGAACGGGGAAATCTACACTTCGCTCTATGTCGACAGCCAGGTGGTCCGCTGGGATTATCTGAAGTGTAAAGTCGTTGACCGCCAGAACGTCAACTACAACATCGGTCACCTCTGCGGTATGGAGGGCAAGACCGAGGATCCCCAGGGTGACTACATCATCGCTCTGAACAAGCTGGCGATCGACCGCTTCAACGAGATCGGGCCCCTGCATCCCCAGAACCACCAGCTGATCGACATCCGCGGCAAGAAGATGCAGCTGCTCTATGATATGCCCGTACCTCTGGGGGAACCCCACCAGGCCGTGGCGATCCGGGCCAGCAAACTCAAGCCCGAAGTTCGCTACAAAATGGGTACCAGCGCCTTCACCGGCAAGACCCATATCGGGAAGACCCTGGCAGGGCAGGAGAAGATCGTCCGCAAAGGCAACCATGTCTACGTCTACGGAACGATGGTACGCTCACACATCAATCCCGAGCACGTCACCGTTAACCTGGGCGATACCGTCACCTTCTACCTGACCAACCTGGAGCGGGCCGAAGACGAAACCCACGGATTCACGGTGGACCTCTACAATGTCCACACCTCTCTGGAGCCTGGAAAAACCGTTGCTGTCACCTTCAAAGCGGACAAAGAGGGTGTCTTCCCCTACTACTGTACGGAGTTCTGTTCGGCACTGCACCTGGAGATGATGGGTTACCTGCTGGTCAAGGATCCCAACAAGAAATATGTCTCCGCCCATAAGCTCAAAATGGCCAAGATGTCCAAAGAGGAGCTGGAGAAAGAGTACAAGAAGATCGTCGCCACCAATGCGGCGACCGACAAAGTCATCCAGAGTGTCGTGAAGTTCCTCAAAGAGAACCATTACGAGAAGTATCCGGTCGTGGCCAACCTGGTCAAAGACGCCCTGGATCAGTACAGTAAGATTCCCGAGCAGAAGAAGAAAGCCGACGAAGCCTACAAGAAGGGCGACCTTGAAAAAG
>JALWPZ010000235.1 GCA_026994745.1 Campylobacteraceae bacterium
TGGCGGAACCGGAAAAACGACAGTAAATCGCGTTTTCTTTTTCTTTGCTTCGTTTCCTTTTTCTTTGTCGCGAAAACAAAGAAAAAGAAATGAAGGAGCCCACCCGAACCCTCTGAATCCGGAAGTACGAAGGATAGCGTTCCCACGCTACAAAACTATTTTCCACAACCTCCTAATTTCCGCTTCCCTCTACTTTCGGGGAAACCGGAAACTTTCGGTACGACCAATGCTATCTCTTCCCTCTCTTCTTCCAATACCCCGCTTCCGGGTTTCCTTCTTTTTCCAGCAGCAGGCCGTAGTTCCAGGCTCCCTCCCGACTACCGTTGATAGCGGCTTCCCGATACCACCGTTTCGCCTCCTTGGGATCCACCGGTACACCCTCGCCGTGTTCGTAGAGCCATCCCAGATGGAACTGGGCGGCGGGGTGGCCCGCCTCGGCGGCGTTTCGATACCAGCGGGCCGCCTCGGCCCGGTCCCGTTCCACCCCTTTTCCTTTATAGTAAAGATTCCCAAGATTATAAGCCGCCTTGGCCACCCCTTTGCCCGCCGCCTTTTCGTAATATTCCCTGGCATTCTTCAGATCGGGCCGGACGCCGTAGCCCCTCTCCCAGACCACCCCCAGGTTGTAAAGAGCGTAGCCGTGCCCCTGGGCGGCGGCTTTCTCGTACCAATGACGCGCCTCGTTCAGATCCTTATAGATCCCCTCGCCTTTGGAGAACATCACCCCCATGTCGTACTGGGCGTCGGCCAGCCCCTGCTCCGCCGCCTTGCGGTACCACTCCACCGCCCGGTTCTTGTCCATCATGGCGATGCTTCCCATATCGTAGAGCAACCCCACGGTGAACTGCGCCCGGGGATTCCCGGCATCGGCGTAGGGTTTGAGCGTCCGATAGGCCGCGTCGTATTTTCCGGACTTGAAGAGTCGCACCCCCTTCGCCACTTCGACGGATACATTCGTCTCGGCCGCTACAGGCATGAGGATCAAAAGAAGAAAAAAGAGAATCGATTCCAAGCGTTTCATCGAGTCACCCCATATTGATATCTATAAATATAACATATTCTTCTTCTCTACGTTGAGGAATAGCTATCTTAATTTATAGAATTTGTTTCTTTTAGTTACATTTATCACTTTTTTTAATGACTATTAATCTTGGATTAATTTTACATTCGCTAGGATAACGAATATCAACAATATAGAAGGAGTCAATATGACCTCGATCAAGAAACTCGCCGGAGCGGCCATCACCCTCTCCATCGTCACCTCATCCGCTCTTTACGCCACCAACGGCGACACTCTCATCGGAGTCGGAGCCAAGACCCGCGCCATGGGTGGCGCCGGAATCGCCTTCAGCCACGGCGCCGAGTCCACTCTGGTCAACCCCGCCCTGATCACCCACGTTCAGGACACCGAGATCAGCTTCGGCGGTACGATCTTCATGCCGGACATTCACACTGAACTCAGTATGCCGATGATGCCTGGTGCCAAAGACTCAGCAGATAGCGATGCGGATATCAGTATGATCCCAGCTGTCGCTCTCGTTAGCCACCTCAATAATGATGTTTATATTGGTGCTGGTATGTACGGAACCGCCGGGATGGGTACCGATTTCCGAGGTAAAGGTAATAGCTTCATGGGCGCAGGTAATAAAAAACTTTTCGACATGGAAACGACCCTTCAGCTCATGCAATTCGTCGTTCCCGTCGCATATAAAACAGGAGGGCTGAGCATCGGTATTGCCCCCATCCTCCAATATGGTTCACTCGATATTCATTATGATATGCAACCAGTTCCACCAGCTCCGGGAGTAGTAAGCCCCGGCCAAAAACAAGATTTTGGTTTCGGTGCCTCAGTAGGACTCACTTATGACTTCGACAATGGCTTTAGTGTAGGTGCAGTATATAAGAGTAAAATCAAGATGGACTATGGCAATACGTTATCAGAAGCGGCAGGGAAAATGGGAGTAATTGTTGGTGGACATCTCGATCAACCTGCAGAATATGGTATTGGACTGGGCTGGCAAAGTGGCCCCCATGGCATCGCCATCGACTGGAAACGGATTCAGTGGGGACATGCCGCCGGATACGAGGATTTCGGCTGGGACGACCAAAATGTCTTCGCAGTGGGTTACCAGTATGACGCGGGGACCTGGGCTCTCCGTGTAGGTTACAACCATGGGAAAACTCCTATTACCCTATATAATAGCGATAACCCAACTGAGGCTAGAAAAGATATGTTCAATCTCCTTGGCTTCCCCGCCACTGCGGAAGATCATATTACAGCCGGTGGAAGCTATCAGTTCAGCAAGAACTTCTCTGCTGATTTTACCGTTGTATATGCATTAAATGAAAAGAATAGTGCAGATGTCGGTATGGCATTCCCTAATATGCCTTCTAAAGAAGCTGTCTCAATCAAAAACGAACACAGCGAACTTGGTTTCACTGTCCAGCTCAACTACAAGTTCTAACTCTCCTCCCAGGTCGGGCTACTCGCCCGGCAAACCTCCCTCTTCCACACCAAATACAGGTTTGTACAAGCCAAACATAAACTGCAAATGAACGACTGGAATGAGAATTGCAGTTCACAGAAATATCTTTGACGAAAGAGTTTTGAAAGTGTGCATGCTCATATCATGCCACCTATGATATAGCCAAAGCAGCACTTCTTCGTAGACTTCGAAGGAAACGCGAATTCATTCGCGTCACAAAACCGTACGACCCTATGGGGCGGGAATGAATTCCCGCCACCAATCACCAATCACCAATCACGAATTACGAATCACCAATTACCAATCACGAACTTCAAAGAATCCGATCCAACTGCTCCTGTAGTTTCTCCATACTTTTGAGGGCGATCTTGCGGCGGCCCGCTTCCAGGATCCCCTCCTGCTTGAGCTGTTTGATGTGACGGTCCACCACATGGCGAACGGTGCCGATGAGCTTGGCGATCTCGGCGTGGGAGAGCCCTTCGAGCATATTCTGACCCTTGAGCTTGCTGCGCTCCAGATTCTGGACGATGAGCTTGATCAGACGCTCCCGGGTGTCCAGCAGGGTCAGATCCGCCGCCAGCTCCTCCACGTGCCGGACCTGGGCGGCGACATACTTCAGGACAATCTCGCCGAAGATGGGGTATTTGTACATCCACTCCCGCACCTTGCCGATGGGCAGGCGCAGGGCTTCGCCGTCCTCCAGGACCTCGTTCATCAATTCGTGGGGTTTACCGTCCAGGAGCACCACGGTGTCGTACATATCCCCCCGCCCCATCAGATAGACGGTCTGCTCCTTCCCACTCTCCAGATTCATATGAAAGAATTTGACCTTGCCGCTGAGAAAGATGAAGAAGTGATCCAGCGCCTCGTCGTAGTCGAAGGGGCTTTCGTTTCGATGGAATTTGACCAGACGCCCGGAACTTTCGATCTCGTGGCGGAGCCCCTCGCTGATCTGATTGAATGAGTCGAGTTGGAAATTCACGATATCGCCTTCGCGGTACGGGCCTTGGGCCCGGGTATTGTGCAAGTGTAACGAAAATCAAAATAACCGACGCTGAGCGGTCTAAAGAAGAAGGGCACGCATTCGTTCGCGTCTATGGACGGGAATGAACGACTACTTCCAATCACCAATTGAGAGCTCTGAATAAAGTTCGTCATTCCGGACCTGATCCGGAATCCAGGGGTACAAGCACCCATGAAACCGTGGATCCTGAATCAAGTTCAGGATGACGAGGCCATATTCACCAGGTTTTTCAGAGGATCCAATCACCAATCACGAATCACCAATCACAAAATCTCGTCGATCTTCGTTTCCGGTCGGGCGACGACGGCTTTGTCTCCTTTGATGACGATGGGGCGTTCGATGAGCTTGGGATGCTCCACCATCGCTTCGATGAGCTTCTCGTCGTCCTCCACATCCTTGAGCCCCAGCTCCCGGTAGATCTTCTCTTTGGTGCGCATCAGCTCCCGGGGTTTCATTCCCAGCTTTTTCAGCACCTCCTTGAGCTCCTCTTTGCTGGGAGGCTCGTCCAAATAGCGACGGACCTCGTATTCGATCTCCTTTTCGTCCAGATATTTGATCCCAGCCCTGGATTTGCTGCAGCGGGGGTTGTGCCAGACGATAATTGTTTCTTGATCACTCATATTCACTCCTTTCTTCATTTTTGGTCGCAAGTATACTCTATGACTCACAGCTTACAACATCAGGGAAATTCGAAAATATCAGCGTCTTTAGTCAGGAATGAATTCCCTCTTCCAATCACCAATCACCAATCACCAATCACCAATCACCAATCACGAATCACGAATTACGAATTACGAATTACGACCAATTAATTCTCGAACCTCCGCAGCCGCAGCTTCAATGCCTCGTGTTTGGTGCGCAGCTCCGAGAGTTGCTCCACCCAGAATTCGTTGCGCTTGCGGACATTCTCGATCTCCTCCTCGGCCTTGCCCAGATTCTCCAGGGCGTTCTCCAGCTTCGCCTCCAGTTCCCGACGGTTCCCCTCCAGGGAGCTGATCTTCTCCATCTGGGCTTCGATGCGTTCCTTGGCCTGGTGCAGCTCCTCTTCGATCTTCTCTTGCTCCTTCTTGAAGCGCTCCTCCAGGTCCTGATACTGCTGGATCTCCTGGAGCTGGGAAGCGTTGAGGATCTGCACCTCCCGCAGGCTCTCCTCCAACAGACCGATCTTCTCCTTCTTCTCCCCCAGCCGGAGCTTCAGGTCGTCGATCTTCTCCAGCAGGCTCTTGTAACGGACGCTGAAGATCACCACCACCAGGATGAAGGCCAGTACGATGGAGGCGACGATGGCTCCGAAGACCATGGCGTCGATGTTGAACTGTTCCAGGATCTGCTGCAGTTGCGACATCTACCCTCCGATCCGGTCGTAGGATTTGGGGATCCTGCAGCGCAGGGATTGGGCCGAGGGGGGCGTCTTGAGATAGCGGATCCTCTTGAAGTGGATGTTGACCACGTTGTCCATGTCGTCCCGATAGGCGATCTGGCTCACCCGCCCCTGGGGATCCACGGCGATGGTGTAGTTGCGTCCGCCGTATTTGGCCACGTAGAGATTCTCTCTGTGGTGCCGGGCGCTGCGCAGCACCGCCGGCAGGTCGAACTGCTTGTCCATGCGGTAGTAGTTGACCTGCTCCAGATCGTGATCGACGACGACCACCCGCTTGCCGTCGCTGCAGACCTCCTTTTTGGTGGGCTCCCGGTAGACCCACTTGAGGGTGGCGGGAGCCTTCATCGTCAGGGCACCTTTGTAGAGGATCACCTTTTTCTGGGGGTTGGTCACTTTCTGGAGAAAATCGGCGGAGAAGGCCTGGGGGATGCGGATTCCCTCCGCGCCCAGCCAGACCGAAAGGATCAAAATCGTTCCGAGTATCGTTTTCATCGTCCGCCTTTTTCTCGCGTTTTTCTCTTCGAATCATAGCAAAAAGAAAGCCCGGGAGCGCCGGTGCCCCGCCCATCGGAGGTTAACCGCTTTTTCGATAAAATATAGGCCATTTTCACGGAAGCGAGAAGGCAAGAAGCAAATGATCAACACATTGATGAACGTTTTCGGCACCGCCAATGACCGAAAAGTAAAACAGTACATGAAACGGGCGAAGAAGATCAACGCCCTGGAACCCAAATATGAAAAAATGAGCGACGAAGAGCTCAAAGCGGCCTTCGACGAACTTCGCCAGGCCGTCCGGGCCGGAGAGAAGAGCCTGGACGACGTCCTCTACGACTCCTTCGCCATCACCCGGGAAGCGAGCAAACGGGTCCTGGGACTGCGCCACTACGACGTACAGCTGGTGGGGGGCATGGTCCTCCACGAGGGAAACATCGCCGAGATGAAGACCGGGGAGGGAAAGACCCTGGTCGCCACCCTCCCCATCGCCCTCAACGCCATGCTGGGCCGGGGAGTCCACCTGGTCACCGTCAACGACTACCTGGCCAAGCGGGACGCCACCGATATGGGCAGGCTCTACGAATTTCTGGGGTATAAAACCGGCTGCATCACCAGCGAGATCCAGGACGACTTCGAACGCAAGGCCCAATACGACGCCGACATCACCTACGGCACCAACAACGAGTTCGGCTTCGACTACCTGCGGGACAACATGAAGGTCCGCATGGACGAGAAGGTCCAGCGGGACCACTACTACGCCATCGTGGACGAGGTGGACTCGATCCTCATCGACGAGGCGCGGACCCCTCTGATCATTTCCGGCCCTACCCAGCGTAACCAGGACCTCTACATGATCGCCGACAAGGTCGCCCAGCAGCTGGAGCGGGGCGAGGAGCTCCCCGCAAAACCCGGTGAGCCCAAAAAGACCACCGGCGACTTCGTCGTGGACGAGAAGAACCGTACCATCGTCATGACCGAGCAGGGTCTGGAGAAAGCCGAGAAGCTCTTCGGCGTCGACAACCTCTTCAGCCTGGAGAACGCCGCCATGGTCCACCACCTGGATCAGGCCCTCAAGGCCCACAACCTCTTCGAGCGGGATGTGGACTACGTGGTCCGTGACGGTGAAGTGGTCATCGTCGACGAATTCACCGGCCGCCTCAGCGAAGGGCGCCGCTACAGCGAGGGGCTCCACCAGGCCCTGGAGGCCAAGGAAGGTGTCAAGATCCAGGAGGAGTCCCAGACCCTGGCGGAGATCACCTACCAGAACTACTTTCGGATGTACGAAAAGCTCGCCGGTATGACGGGAACCGCCCAGACCGAGGCGACGGAGTTCAGCCAGATCTACGGCCTGGACGTCATCTCCATCCCCACCAACGTCCCCGTGGAGCGGATCGACAAGCCCGACCTGATCTTCAAGACCGAAAAGGACAAGCTCGACGCCGTGGTCAAGCGGATCAAGGAGCTCCACAAGAAAGGACAGCCAGTCCTGGTCGGAACCGCCTCCATCGAAAAGAGCGAAATGATCCACGAGCGGCTGAAGAAAGAGAAGATCCCCCACAACGTCCTCAACGCCAAGAACCACGCCCAGGAGGCGGAGATTATCAAGAACGCCGGCCAGAAGGGTGCCGTCACCGTAGCGACGAACATGGCGGGACGGGGAGTAGACATCAAGATCGACGACGAGGTCCGCGAACTGGGCGGCTTGGCGATCCTGGGGACCGAGCGCCACGAGAGCCGCCGGATCGACAACCAGCTCCGGGGACGCTCCGGCCGCCAGGGCGATCCGGGGGAGAGCCAGTTCTTCCTGAGCCTGGAGGACAACCTCCTGCGGATCTTCGGCGGGGAGCGGATCCAGAAGATCATGAACTCCATGGGAATGGAGGAAGGGGAATATATCGAATCGAAGCTGGTGAGCCGCAGCATCGAAAAGGCCCAGAAGAAAGTCGAAGCGATGCACTACGAATCGAGGAAGAACATCCTGGAGTACGACGACGTGGCCAACTATCAGCGCAAGGCGATCTACGCCTTCCGCAACCAGCTCCTGGACCCCGAATACGACATCGAGGGCAAGATTGAGCAGAACCGGGAAGAGCTGGTGGATTACCTCCTGGAGGAGGCGGAGATCTTCCACGGCCAGCCCAGCGAGGATTACGACCTGGAGCGCTTCACCAGCCTGGTTCGCGAGTGGACCGGCGTGGAGATCGATCCCTCCGAGCTCAAAGGAAAAGACGCCGACGAGATCCGGGAGCAGACCCTGGAGATCCTCAAGCAGGCCTACGAAGAGAAGATGTCGGTCTTCGACGAGGAGCAGCGCAAAGAGATCGAAAAGATCCTCATGCTCCAGATCCTCGATACCCAGTGGCGGGAACACCTCTACGAGATGGACGTCCTCAAGACCGGGATCGGCCTGCGGGGCTACAACCAGAAAGACCCCCTGGTGGAGTACAAGCAGGAGAGCTACCGTCTCTTCGAGGCCCTGGTGCGCCGCATCAAGTTCGAATCCACCAAGCTGCTTTATCTGGTGCAGTTCGACTTCCAGGCCCCCGAAGAGGAACTGGAAGCCGCCGAACGAATGCTCGAAGAGTTGGCCCTGGACGACGAGGAGCTCATCAGCAACGAGTATCAGGAGCTCCCCGAGGATACCACGGCGGCCCAGCACACCCCCTACGTCGCCCCCCAGAAGCCCAAGCGTAACGACCCCTGCCCCTGCGGCAGCGGAAAGAAATACAAGAACTGCTGCGGCAAGAGCGGCCCCAAGAAGGGCCTCCTGGCCTGATGGCGCTGCCTTCCGATCCCCGCGTCGTTCGGCGCATCGTCCGCTACTACCTGCGTTACGATCCCGACAACCCCTTCATCTTTCTCTCCGCACTTCTCGCCTTCCTCGGCATCGCCGCGGGGGTGATGGTCCTGATGATCGCCATGGGGATCATGAACGGCACCCAGAAGGAGTTCGAAAAGAAGCTCTTCGTCATGAACTATCCCCTCACCGTGGTCAGCTTCGGCAAGGGAGTCCGGCAGAGCACGATGGAGAAGCTCCGCAAAGCCTTCCCCGAGATGAAGATCAGCCCCTTCTACAGCACCCAGGTGATCGCCAAGTACTCCGAGGGGATCCAGGGAGGGCTCCTCTACGGGGTCGATTTCCAAAAAGAGGTGGCGATCAACCCGGTCTTCGCCAAGGCCCTGGACCGGAACGGCAGCAAAGAGAAGTACGGCAAATTCAGCCTCGTCGCCGGAGACGACCTCGCCCTGGTCCTGGGAGCCCAGATCGGGGATCGGATCACCCTCTACTTCTCCCAGCAGCAGGCGATCGGCTTCGGTTCCGCCCCCCTGCACAAGCGTTTCGTCCTGGAGGGGACCTTCAACTCCGGCCTCAAAGCCTACGACAAAGCGATCCTCTACACCACCCTGGAAGCCTTCCAAAAGATCCTGAAAAAAGACCCGGAGCGCTACGACGGCCTCCACCTCTATACCGATCGACCCATGAAGATGGTCGAAAAGGTCAAAGCCCTGCTCCCCGACGATGCCGACGTGGAGGGGTGGTGGCAACAGAACGGCAACTTCTTCGCCGCCATGCAGATGGAGAAGAAAGCCCTCTTCCTGGTCTTGCTGATGATCATTCTGGTGGCTTCCCTCAACATCGTCAGCTCCCTGCTCATGACCGTCATGAGCCGCCGCAAGGAGATCGCCCTGCTGCGCACCCTGGGAGCCACCAAACGGGAGATCCGGCAGATCTTCTTCCGTCTGGGGGTCCTGATCGGAGCCGCCGGGATCCTCGCCGGCACCCTCCTGGGCTTCCTGGGGATCTGGATCCTCACCCACTTCGATATCGTCCATCTTCCCGCCGACGTCTACGGCACCAGCCGCCTGCCGGTGGACCTCCTACCCCAGGATTTCGTCATGATCCTGGTGGGCACCGCGGTCATCGTACTGCTCAGCGCCCTCTATCCCGCTAGAAAAGCGGCGGCCACCGATCCCCTGAAGGTGCTGCGAAACGAATAACGGGGGAGTTAGGAGTTAGGAGTTAGGAGTTAGGAGTTAGGAGTTAGGAGTTAGGAACGATATGGTTTTGAAAGGAACCTGTCAAGAGATTTTGCAAGTTTTACGTGAATCTATGGAAAGGGGCGTTGCGAAGCAACGCAATCCAAAACTTTTCACTCCTCACTCTTCACTCCTCTCTACCCTCACCTTCACTTCCTGATAGCACGCCCCGTCCCCCTCTTCGCTGAGGATCGGTGGGGTGAGGCGGTTGATCCCCGGGGTGCCGGCGTAGACCAGGACGCAGTCGGGACGGAGAGAATCATCCACGTGGGCCTCCAGCTTCAGTTCTCCGAACTCCGAGCTCAGTCGCACCCACTCCCCTTCGCCGATCCCCAGGCTGGGGGGCAAATGGACCCTGGCGTTGCGTCGGAACTGGGTATTGAGGGATTTGTGGTATTTGGGGCTGAGCAGCCAGAACTCCGTGATCTCCTCCTCTTTCTGCTTGCGTTTCCTCGCCTTGCGAAAGCGGCGGGTATCCTCGAAATCGTCGTCGAAATCGTCCATGAAGACGAACTCCTCTCCCCCATCCTCTCCGAATCCGTCGTGATAGGGAAGCGGGTCGTAATCGGGAAGGAGGAGTTGACCACCCTCCTCTTTACACTGATCGACCCAGGCGCTCAGATACTCCTCCTCGCTTCGCAAGCCCTCCAGACCGAGTCTTCGGAACATTTCGGCGGTGAATTCATATTCGCTGATGCCGATATCGCTCTCGATGCAGAGGTTCATCGGCTCCACATACTGGTGACCGTAACTCAGGCGCAGGTCCCGCTTCTCCAGGAAGCTCTTGGCCGGGATGACGATCCGGGCCAGTCGGCTGGTCTCGTCCTCGTGGAGCCCGAAGTAGATCAGGTTCTTCACCTGTTTCAGGCTCTCCTCCACCCGATTGCTTCCGGGCATGCTTCCGGCCGGGTTGCCCCCCTGAACCAGCACGGTCTCGTAGCGTTCGAAGGGGGTGGTGGCGACGGGCACCGTTTTCGTCCGGACGGAGAAGGGATTCTCGAAGCCGCGCCGGGAGCTTCCCAGGAAGCTCACTCCGCACCCCTCCCGGCCGAAGAGCCCCAGGGTCGCCGCCAGGGAGTCGATGGCCCAAAGGGCGTAGTGGCCGATGCTGTACTTCTGCACTCCCGCACCCACCAGAAAGACCACCCGGTCTCTCTGCAGATAGGTCAGCAGATCCCCGATATCGTCCAGCCCCAACCCCATATACTCCAGCAGCGCCTTGATCCGGAAACTCCGGGTGAAATCGTAGAATTCGTCGAACTCCGTCCCCCACTCCTCCAGCCACTCGTCGTTCTGGGTATCCTCCATGGTGAGGAAACGGGCCAGCAGCAGGGCCAGATAGACGTCGGTCCGGGGTTTGATCTGGATGTGCAGATCGGCCTTTTTGGCGAAGGAGGTACGCACCGGATCGATCACCACCAGCTTTTTTCCCTCGATGAAGGGGAGCAGATGGCTGTTGGTCACCGGAAGGTTCCTCCCCCAGACCACCACCACCTCGGCCCTGGCGATCTGTTCAGGGGGCAGCTGCCGGTTGACACCCCGCCCCTCCAGGATCCCGGCGTTCCCCGCCCCGTCACAGAGCGAACCGTGGGTAAGGGTCCCGCCCAGTTTGCCGATGAGTAGATCGGTGACCTGTTGCATCACCCCCAGATTCCCCGATCCCCGCCAGAGCAACGGATCGGGAGCTTTCAGCGCTTCGGCGGCGGCCGCCAGTGCCTCCTCCATGGAAACCTCTTTCCCGTCCACTCTGGGACGCTCCAGGCGGGGGGTTTCGTGCATGTATTTGTTGAGCAGGGCGCAGAGGGCCCCGTTACCGTAGGGGTGGCCGGGAGTGGCCACCGGTTTCCCGGGTCGGGAGGGGTCGCAGGTGATGGCGCAGGCGTCCCAGCAATCCAGGGGGCAGGCGGTGCGGATCATTGGATCTCCACCTTGTGCAGGCTCGAGAAGGGATACTTCGGCTCCAGAACGATCTCCGTCCGGTAGGAGGAGATATACTTCTCGTCACTGAGCTTCCAGATCTTGGAGGGGCGCAGATCCGTCTCCTTGCCGTCGATCCAGATCTTCCCCCTCTTCAGCGCCTCGATCTCTTCGGGGCTCAGATAGATCACCAGTTTCCCCCGGCTCAGATCGTCCACCACCGCCAGCGGGGTCCCCGGATTGGCGTACTCCCCTTGGCGGACCATCAGCTTGTAGAGATATCGCCCCCGGACCCGCAGGTTCTTCTTGGCGATGCGATCCTCCAGGGTGGCGATCTTCTGCTTCAGGTCCAGAAGCTGCTGCTGCAGGGAGTTCTCCTTCTCCAGGGTGGAGAGGTATTGGTTCCGGGCGCTCACCATGGCGTAGAAGGCCTGGTCCTTCTGGGCGACGGAGGCGGTGCTGAGCCGCTTCATCCGCTGGTAGTTTCCCTCCTGCCGCTTGGCGCTCTCTTCCAGGCCCGGCAGCATCTCCCGAGTGATCTCCAGGGTCCGGCTCACCAATTCCAGGGATTTGCGGGACCGCTCCAGGTCCTGACGGTCCAGGCGGTCGTCGATCCGGACGATGACACCATCCTGCACCAGCGTCCCTTCCAGGGAGCGATTCGCCTCCATCACCTCCCCCGAAGCCGCCGCCTTGAGGGTGGAGCGCTCGATGGGTTCGAAGCGGGCGTAATGTTCGGCGGCCGAGACCGTTACGCTGAAAAGGGTGAGAAATAGAAGCAAATGGAGTTTCAAAGCGGACCAACCTTTTTATAATTTAGAAGTTAGAAATTAGGAATTAGGAATTTTTGTTTTTTCATTTATTAGACCTCTCTGAAAGACCGAAGACATACGTTTACGTCATCATGAACTTGATTCAGAATATACGATTAATGGGCCTTTGTGGCCTTGAATCCCGGATCAGTTTGGAATGACGGGATTTTTTCAGAGACTTCAATAGTTTTTCCTCTGGAAAAACAAACCGAAATTTCTCATTTCTAATTACTAATTTCTAATTTTGAAAAAAGAAGGCAGGCGATAAGCCGGGTTCTGTCGTTGGATGGCTATTTATCTA
>JALWPZ010000236.1 GCA_026994745.1 Campylobacteraceae bacterium
TCATGACCCCCAGGGCCCGGGCGAGGATCTCCAGATGGCGTTTGCGGGGCAGACCCCACTGGGCGGGAACGAAGATTACGTCGCACCCCTCCAGCCGTCCCCAGATCTCCTTGTAGCGTAATTCGAAGCAGATCATCAGGCCGTAACGGACCCCGTCGATCTCGAAGGGGTGGATCTCGTCGATGGAGCCGGGGACGAGATGGAGATGCTCCTCTCCCAGTTTGAAGAGTTTGTGCTTGGCCTGGCGATGGACGACCCGGTGGCGATGGATCACGATCGCTTCGTTGGCGTACCCCTCCCCCCTATGGACCAGACGGGTGAGGACCAGGATCGCCCCGTCCACCGCTTCGCAGAGCCGGCGCTCTGCTTCGTCCCCGAAGGCGACCGCCTCTTTCAGGTGTTCGTAGTCGTAGTCGGTGAGGCAGACCTCCGGAGCGACGATCAGCTCCCCGGGGCGTTGCTCCTCCAGGTGGTCCAGGATCTTTTGGAGGTTGCGCTCGTAGGATCGGAGGTTCTCCAATTGCAGCAGTGTGCAGGGCAGGGTTCGTGGCATCGGGGACTCCTTCTTTGTGAAAAAAGATTATACTACGGAAGAAGTTTTAGGAGCGCGCATGAATTCCGAAGAGACCCTGCGACAGATCCTGGAGTCCCTGCAGGCCTATCCCCAGATGCATTTCCTGCTCTTCGCGAAGGAGTGGGGGGAGCGGGAGCGGACGCTCCTGGAGTTCTGCAAGGAGCGGGATCATTCGATCCTGCTCTATCGGCTTCCCGGACTGGAGGAGGATGCGCTTCCCCCCTCGCCCCGGATCCGGCATCGCGCCTACCGGCGAGAGCAGGCCCGCTACAACCTCCAGGGGAAACTCTACAACCACGCCTTCGTCACCGCGCCACCTCCCGAGTCGGCGGAGGAGTTCGCCCGAAAGGTCTATACGGGGATCGCCAACGCCGGAGGGCTCTATCTCTTTCTGGAACGGGAAGCGGTCGAGGCATGGAGAGAACGACTCCAGGAGAGCAACTATGTGGCGCTGAACACCATCGATCTGGATGAGGGGAACGAGGTGGTGCTCTTCGCCAGAAAGATGCACGGATGGGGCGGCTGAGCGCGCAGAAAACGAGGAGAAGTGATGGCGAAACAACGATTCCGGAAGGTCAAGCAGGGGAAGGTCGAAGCCCCCGAGGAGCGCTCTTCGAAACGAAGGAAGGGGGCGGCAACCCCCCGGATGCGACCCGCCACACTGGGGGAGCGTTTCAAGGCCTTCATCACCGACAGCTTCATGCTGCTCATGCCGATCATGTACATCGTCTTCTATCTGGTCTTCGACGGGAGGGAGGGCTTCGCCGCCCACAAACTGCTGGGATGGATCTACATTCTGGTGCCCTACGTGATCGTAACGGGGATCTTTCTGGTCAAGAGCGGTCAGACCCCCGGGATGCGGGCCTATTCCATCCGCGTCGTGGACGCCCGAAGCGGCGAGCAGCCTCCCGCCGGGGCGATCTGGCTCCGGCAGATCCTGGCCGTATGGGACTTCCTGCTCTTCACCTGGATCGTTCAATTCTTCCGCAAGGATCGCCGGACCCCCCACGAGCTGCTCAGCGGCACGTCTCTGGTCAAAGTCCCCGAAGCGGGGACTCGGGTGAAGTGAGCGCTTCACCCTCCCCGCGCCTCTTCGGACTCCTGGGGGCCTTTTACCTGAGCTATTTCGCCCTGGTGGGAGTCTATATCATTTTCCTGCCCAAGATGCTCCTGCTCAGCGGATACAGCCCCGCCCAGGTGGGGGCGGTCTTCGCCGCCTCGCCTACGATGCGTTTTCTGCTTCCGTTTCTGTTCCGCCGTATGGGCGGGGTGGGTCGCTCCGTCTATCTGGGGGCCCTTTTTCTGGCCTTGGTTGCCGCCCTGCTCTTTTTCTTTACTCTTTCCAGTTTCCCGGCCTTTTTTCTGGCCAACCTCCTCTACGGCGCCGCCATGGGGGTGATCCTCCCCTACGTGGATACCATCGCCCTCCATCGGATCCAGAGGGAGCGCTACGGAAAGGTGCGACTCTGGGGCTCCATCGGGTTCATGGCCATCGCCCTCTGGCTGGGCAGGGTTCTGGAGACTCCCCTGCAGAGCCTGGTTTATCTGGCGGTTCTGGCGGCGCTGGTGGTGCTGGTCGGCCTGAGCCTGGCCCGCTACGATACGGAGGAGCGCCCGGAGCCGGCGGAAGGGGAGGAGGGGAGTTTCTCCCTGCTGCGTTACTGGGCGCTTTGGGGCAGCCTGCTGCTGCTGCAGATGAGTTTCGGAGGCTTCTACAACTTTTTCACGATCTACGAAACGGCCCATGGGATCAGTCTGGAGACGACCAGCTGGCTCTGGAGCTTCGGGGTGCTCTGCGAGATCGCCATGCTCTACTGGCAGGGCCCCCTGCTCCGGCGCGATCTGTTGGGGCTGATCGAATTCGCCATCGCTACGACGGTGCTGCGCTGGGGGATCCTCTGGCTCTGGCCCGACTCTTTGGCGGCGGCCTTTCTCTCCCAATCGCTCCACGCCATCAACTTCGCCCTCTACTACAGCGCCTCCATCGCCTACATCTACGATCTCTATACCCAGAAGAAACTAGCGCAGCAATTCTTCCTGGGGATCACCTTCGGACTGGGGGGTGCCCTGGGGGCGATGATCGCCGGCCGGGTCTACGAGGCGGCTCCGGGGGAGCTTTTCCTTTTCGAGGCGCTGGTCGCACTGCTCTCCTGGTTCCTGATCCGCATCCATCGACGAAGGAGGGCCCATGGCTGAGATCGAAGCGGTGATCCTGGCGGGAGGCCGAAGCCGCCGGATGGGAAGGGACAAGGCGCTCTTGCCCTTCGGTGGGTATCCCACCCTGGCGGAATACCAGTACCGGCGGCTGCTCCCGCTGTTTCGGAAAGTCTCTCTGAGCGCCAAGGAGTGGAAGTTCCCCTTCGAAGCCCCCTGGATCCATGACGAGGGGGAGGTGTACTCCCCGATGATCGCGCTGGCTTCGGTCCTCCGGGAGATCGGGTCGGATCGGGTCTTCGTGTTGGGGGTGGATATGCCCTTTGTGGACGGGAGGGTGATCTCCCGCCTGGAAGAAGAGGCTTCACGTTGTGGGGAGAACGAGGCCATCATCGCCGAGAGCCCCACGGGGATCGAGCCGCTCTGCGCGATCTACCATCGAAGGTTGCTGCCCCGGATAGAGAGAGAGCTGGAGGAGGGGCGCCATCGGCTCCAGGGGCTGTTGGATTCTGGACGGGTGCGGCGGATCCGATTCGAAGATGCCTCCCTCTTCGAGAACCTCAACCATCTCCACGAGTATGAGCAGGCACAGTTGCGGATAGGAAAGGAGAGCGGTTAGAGTGGATCAACCCTCCCCGCTGCAGCCCCGGCACTCCATCGTTTCCCCGATCATCGATTTGGAGAAGTCGAGGAATTTCCGGAAGAGGTCGCTGCGGTATTTGTCCTTGTGATAGATGGCGTAGAAGTGGCGTCGGCAGTCGAAGTCCTCGATGGGGACCTTCTTGAGCCGGCCGTCTTCGAGTTCTTCGGCCACCGCCAGTGCCGAGACGCAGCTGATCGCTTTGCCCCCCTGCAGCAGGCTCTTGATCGATTCGGTATGGCCCAACTCCATGAAGATCTCCAGATGGGGGACCTTCTCCTTGATGTAATCGAGAAAGACCGCCCGGGTGCCGCTCCCCTCTTCCCTCAGGATCCAGCGCTCCCGGGCCAGCTCTTCGATCTTCCAGGTCCGGGAGGCGAGCTCTTCGTTGGCGGTGATCACCACCAGTTCGTCGTCGCCGATCACCTCTTTGATCAGATCGGGATCGTAGACCTCCCCTTCGACGAAGCCCATGTCCAGATCCCCCCGCTTGACCATCTCGGCGATCTGCTGGGTATTCCCCTCCTTAAGCTGCACCTTCACGTCGGGATAGGTTCCCATGTAACGGCAGGCGATGGGGGGGATGAGGTAATCGACGACGGTGGTGCTGGCTCCCACTCGCACCGTTCCCTTGTCTTCGGTGTTCTGGAATTCGTATTCGATGTCCTCCAGCTTGCGGAAGAGTGGTTCCACCGCCTCGAAGAAGTTACGCCCCACTTCGTTGAGGATCAGCTTTTTGTTGAGGCGGTCGAAGAGAGGGCGCCCCAGAATGTGTTCCAGTTCCTTGATGGACATGGAGACCGCCGATTGGCTCAGCCCCATGCTCTTGGCCACGTTGGTCAGGTGCCCCTGTTCTACCACGTTGAGGAAAATTTCGATCTGTCGGAGGGTCAATTTCATTGTTTCACTTATATTGATGGATTTGAGAAGTAAATTGTATTTGCCATAGTATCAAAAAAACATTATAATTTCGAAAATATAATCAATTTAACTTAAGGAATACCCGTGGCATTCTCTCCGGAACATCGCAAGGGTACCATCAGCGGGATCGTGTTCGTCGCCCTGGTGGCGGCCTCGGCCACCTACATCGCGGCCTTGGGGCCCGTGAAGGCCCTGGGGCTCTCCCCTCTGGTCGTAGGGATCGTCATCGGAATCTTCTACGCCAACACACTGCACAACCACTTTCCCGAATCCTGGGAGACGGGGATTGTCTTCAGCGCCAAAAAGATCCTCCGTTTCGCCATCGTCTTCTACGGTTTTCGTCTCACCTTTCAGGAGATCGTCGACGTGGGGCCGGCGGGCTTTACCGTTTCGGTGCTGATGCTCACGACGACCTTCTTGCTGGGGACCTGGCTGGGGGTGAAGGTCTTCAAACTCGATCGGGACACTTCCATGCTTACGGCCTCGGGGGCCAGTGTCTGCGGCGCGGCGGCGGTTTTGGCCACCGAGCCGGTCCTCAAGGCCGAGGGCCACAAGGCGGCGGTGGCGGTAAGTATGGTGGTGCTCTTCGGCACCATCTCCATGTTTCTCTACCCGGTGCTCTACGCCACGGTCATCCAGCCCGCCACGGGCTTTTTGCATATGACACCCGAGCAGTTCGGGATCTACACCGGCGGGACCATCCACGAAGTGGCCCAGGTGGTCGCCGTGCCCAACTCCATCCCCCACGCTCCGGAGGTGATGGCCAACGACGCGGTGATCGTCAAAATGACCCGGGTGATCCTTATCGCCCCCATGCTGATCCTTCTGGGCCTCTACCTCTCCTGGCAGGCGAAGAAGCAAGGGGGACAAGGGGGTAAACTGCAACTGGTGATTCCCTGGTTCGCCGTCTATTTCATCGGGGTGGCGGCCTTCAACTCTCTGCATCTTCTTCCGGGGGAACTGGTCAAACAGATCAATATCGTCGATACCTTCCTCTTGACCATGGCCATGAGCGCCTTGGGAATGCAAACACGTTTCGCCAAATTCAAGGGATTGGGTCTGGCCCCTCTCTATACCGCTCTGGGAATGTTCGTATGGCTGGTGGTCGGCGGCTTCGTGATCGTCAAAGTCGTCACCGCCGTCCTTTAAGGATCGAGTTCCCGACGAAAACCTATCCCGTTCGCTATTGCGAGGAGTTGTTTGTCTCCTTGTCCGGTATCCTGGTGTTTCCGGGAAATGGGATCTTATAGTTTGTTTTTATCATCTTCTTAAGCCTACAGTAACGATTATGTCCGATCAAGCCATCCCTTTTCTATTTGGATAAAAATTTTCTCTTAAGTATTTATTGCTTATAATTTTTTATGGAAAAACTTTTTCCATAAGATTACTAAAGGAGTGTCGATGGTACGAAAAGGAAATTCGATCATCAAAGGGATCGCAGTCGAGGAGTTGATCGATCTGCTCAATCGAGCCTATGCCGACGAATGGTTGGCCTATTATCAGTATTCCATCGAAGAGAAGGTGGTCAAGGGCATCATGAAAGATGCCGCGATTGCCGAGCTGCAGCAACATGCTACGGATGAACTTCGCCATGCGGATTGGATCGCCCAGCGGATTCTGCAGCTGGGAGGCACGCCGCTTCTGAATCCCAAGGAGTGGTTCGATCGCTGCAATTGCGACTATGAGGAGCCTTCGAACTTCGATGTGGTGGCGATCCTGGAAGATGCCATCAAGGGGGAACAGTGTGCCATCACCACCTATTCGAAGCTGGCGGAACTGACACGGGACAAAGATATCGTCACCTACGACTTAGTCAGCCGAATTTTGGCCGACGAGGTGGAGCACGAAGAGGACCTGGCCGCCTTGCACGAAGATATTTCCGAATTCATCCAATCGATGAAGCGAAGATAGGAACACGTTTCCCGGATCGGGATATAATGAGTCAGATCAGAAGAAAGGAAAAGAGATGAGACAGTACGAAAGTTATCGATGTGAAGTGTGCGGCAACGAGGTGGAGGTCCAAAAGGTCGGAGGCGGCACCCTGGTCTGTTGCGGGCAGGAGATGGCCTGCATCACCGAGAATCTGACGGCGGTGAACCTGATGAAGGCTTTCGCCGGAGAGTCCCAGGCGCGGAACAAATATGAATTCTTCTCCGAGGTGGCGATGGAGGAGGGATTGCATCGCATCGCCCGTTTCTTCCGGGAGGCGGCGGACAACGAGAAATATCACGCCATGGCCGAATTCAAGGCCTATAACAAGTTGATCCACGATGTGGAGCTGGATACGACGAAGAAAAACCTACAGTATGCCGCCGACGGCGAGCGCTACGAGCACGAAGAGATGTATCCCAACTTCGCCGCCATTGCCAAGGAGGAGGGGCTGGAAGTCATCGCACGGCTCTTTCGGGCCATCGGAAAGGTGGAGGTGGAGCACGAGCGGGAGTACCTGGAGCTAAAATCGGCCCTGGAGCGGGAAGGCTTCTTCGACAGCGAGAACAACGAAGAGTGGATCTGCGAAGTCTGCGGTCATGTCCATCGTGGCAAGCGACCCCCGGCCCAGTGCCCGCTGTGCAAGGCGGACAAGGAGTACTTCAAGAAGCGCTGTCCCGACGTGACCGCCGGATAGGAGGGGTTATTTCCTCCGGCGAAAGCTCAGGGCTTCGAGCAGGTGCCTTTTCCCGATCGTCGTGGAGCCCTCCAGATCGGCAATGGTCCGGGCGACCCGACGGATGCTGACGATGGAGCGGTGGGAGAGGGCGAAGCGATCAACGGCCTGATCCAGCACCCTCTGCGCCTCCTCGTCCAGAACGCAGAAACGTTCGGTCTCCGCTTCATTAAGCTTTCCATTGGGGGCGCTCTGCCCCCGCTCTTTTTGCCTGCGAAAGGCCTCGATCACCTGGGAATGCATCGTGGCGGAATCCACACCGCCGCGATCGGAGCTCTCCACCTCCTGCATCGTCACGAAGAGATCGACCCGATCCAAAAAAGGGTCCGAGAGCCTATTTCGGTATCGTCGGATTTCCCGTTCGCTACAGCGGCAGCTTCGGTTCCGGGCGAGCAGATTCCCGCAAGGGCAGGGGTTCATGGCGGCGACGAAGAGAAAATCGGCTTCGTAGCTGACCTTGCTGTGGACTCGGGCGATATGCACCCTTCGGTCCTGCATCGGTTCGCGAAGGGCCTCCAGGACGCTCTTTTGGAAGTGGGGCAACTCGTCGAAGAAGAGGATCCCCCGGTGTGCCAGGGCCACTTCCCCGATGCGGGCGCTGTGGCTTCCTCCGCCGAAGATCGACGCCGAGGTCGCCGTATGATGAGGACTTCTAAAGGGGCGCTGGGGGCGAAAATCGGGCGTCTGGCTGTCTAGGAACTGATGCTTGGCTACGGCCAGCATCTCGGCCTCGCTCATGGGTGGCAGAATGTAGGGGAGCCGCTTGGCGATCATGCTTTTTCCGCAGCCGGGGCTTCCTTCCATCAGAAAATTGTGCATCCCCGCCGCACAGATCAGGGCGGCCCGTTTGGCTAACTCCTGCCCCTTCACATCCCGGAAATCCTCGGGGTATTCCCGCTGAAAATAGTAGCGTTCTCCCCCGATCTCAATAGATTCTCCTTCGGTTTCGAACCGTTCCGATCGGTGGGTAGGACGCTCCGCTTTCATCGCGGTGATCGCCTCCTCCAGGGTTTCGACGGGGTGAAGCTCCACATTGGGAATATGGGAGAGGTGGGGCATCGCCTCTGCGGGGACCATGGCCCGGGAGATCAGGCCCTGCTCTTTGAGGGAGAGGATCAGGGGGAAGAGCTGGGAGCTGCTCTTGACCCGGCCGTCGAGCCCCAGCTCCCCAAATATGTAAAGTCCATCTTTATGAATCTCCTCCCGATGGAGGGCGATGAGCAGCGCGATGGGCAGATCGAAGTGGGTCCCGCTCTTTTTCAGGTCGCTGGGGGCCAGATTCACCGTGATCTTGAGAGGGGGAAAGGTGAAGTCGTTGGTCTGCAGGGCCGCCTTGACCCGCTCCTTGGCCTCCTGGATGTCGTTGCCGGCCAATCCCACGACACTGAAGCCGGGCAAGCCTTTGGTGAAGGTGGCTTCCACCAGGATGGGACGGGCCTGCACTCCGTCCAGGGTCGCGCATTCAAAGGCGTTGATTCGGGGGGATTCAGTATTTTCGTCGTAGTTCAGTAGGTCTTTTGGGGCTTCCATGAAAAAAAGTATGCCACAGATTAGGGTGAGACCCTCTGAATCTGTCGAATCCCGGATCGTTACCTGGAGAACTTTTTGTTGTAGAAGTCGCAGGCCGGTTTGTATCCTTTCTCTTCACAGAGCTCGGCCATCGTCTGTTTGACCTCCTGCTTCTCTTTCGTCCCTCCCGTCACGAATTGGTAGGCCGCAATCATGTAACAGGAGTTGGGGACCCCGTACTCACATCCTTTTTGGTAATAGGGGAGTACTTTGCCCCAGGTTTCTTTCGTCAATCCTCCGCTTTCGTTGGCAATCAGCACGGCGTAATTGTGACAAGCCGCTCCGACCTTCCCTTTCTCGCAACTCTTTTTCAGGTATTCCTTTCGTTTCGGAGAATCCTCGGGAATCTGTTGAAGGAGAAAGTAACAGGCTTTCCCGTAATTCAGATCGTTGCATGCGTGTTCCGCCGCTTTTCTATCGAGAGTCTTGGAACGTAAAATCTCACCGCGAAAATCATATTGTGTTCCCCTATAGACGAATTCACAGGCCTTCGCATCGTTCTGCTCCATGCAGAGATGATGGGCTTTCGCTCTTTTCTTGGCATCCGCGAAGAATTTCGCTCTGCCTTCCGGGGCGATATCTTTTTCCAAAGTAAATTCGGCTACGCGTATCATATCCTCGTAGCTGGGTTTGGGTGCGTTTTCCCAGTTGGGAAAAGGAGAGGCGTATTGCCAATCTCCGGAGGCGTACCCTTTGACGATCGTGCAGGGGCCAACGCTTCTGGCAATATGGGCGGTTCCCAATCCTTCGCAGAACGCCTCCGCATAGCCGTAGGCTTTTTCCGGATTTCGAATGCGGCCTTTCCCGTAGGCGATATTCACGATCTCACGATTGATACATTCAGTCTGCACCAATTTGGCTGGTCCGATGAGCCCATTAAGACACCTTTGAACGCCTTTGTCCTGCAAAACCTCTTCGAACGTGTACTTTTTCTTTTCCCCGGCATTGGCGGCACTCCCCCAAAACATCATAGCGATTACGGTGGAGATCGTGAGTTTCACAACGGCATCGATTCTCATTTCTATTCCCCTTATAATTAATAATAAGGCTGAATGATATCATACAATGGGGGTTGTGAGCTGAATCTACTCTATCTCAGATACCGGCAAAGTGGTACGGTTCTTCTCTTGAGAAAAATTCGATACGTATACTAAGAGGTGAGGTTCCGCGTGACTACATCGACGGTAAGATTGGACCGAGTTGCCGAAGCTCGATAGAGTGGGTCGGTGGATGCGAACTGTGGTTCAAAGAGTCTTTTTCTGTCGCTTCTTCCACTCTTTTTCGAACTTCTTCCGTTTCAGGATCGAAAGTTTTTCTACGAAGACCTTGCCATCCAGGTGATCCATCTCGTGTTGCAGGGCGATGGCCAGGAAGTCGTCATCCTCCAGGATGTGTCTTTCGCCGTGGCGATCCTGGTATTCGACCTTGATCTTCTTGAAACGATCCACCTCTTCGAAGAAACCGGGGACCGAGAGGCAACCCTCCTGATAGCGGGTCTTGCCCTCGGCTTCCAGGATCACGGGGTTGATCACCTCTAGGGTGTTCTCCTTGGGCTGCTGCTCTCGGGGGTCTTCTGGGTCAGTGTCCACGGGCACGTTGATGATCAGCACCCGCTGGGGTACGGCGATCTGGATCGCCGCCAGGCCGACCCCGTTTCGGTTGATCATCGTATCGTACATGTCGTCCAGGAGGGTATGAAGCGCTTCGTCGAAGCGTTCCACCGGCTTGGAGATCTCCTTGAGGTGCTTGTCGGGATAGATGACGATGTCACGGATCATGACTCCACTCCTCCTAGCTGAAGCTCTTGGTCAGGACCTTGTCGATTAGACCGTACTCCACCGCTTCCTCCGCCGCCATGAAAAAGTCCCGTTCGGTGTCTTTTTCGATCTTCTTGACGCTTTTCCCGGTCTTTTCGGCCAGGATCTTGTTGAGATAGCTTTTCAGGCGGAGGATCTCCTGGGCCTGGATGGCGATGTCGCTGGCCTGTCCCTGGGCGCCGCCCAGGGGCTGATGGATCATGATCCGGGCGCTGGGCAGGGCGTAGCGTTTGCCCTCGCTGCCGCAAGCCAGCAGGAAGGCTCCCATACTGGCGGCCTGACCGATGCAGATGGTGACGATGTCGGGCTTGATGTAGTTCATCGTATCGTAGATGGAGAAGCCGCTGGTGATCACCCCGCCGGGGGAGTTGATGTAGAAGTAGATGTCCTTGTCGGGATCCTGGGCCTCGAGGAAGAGCAGCTGGGCGACGATGCTGGAGGCGACGGCATCGTTGATTTCGCCGCTGAGCATGATGATCCGGTCCTTGAGAAGCCGGGAGTAAATGTCGTAGCTGCGCTCGCCGCGGCCGGTCTGTTCGATCACGTAGGGAATGTAGCTCATTTCGAAAATTCCTTTATTCGTTTTGCCTGGGGTTTCCGAGGGTGTGGAAGGAGGAGAGCCCCCGTTTCATGGGAGCTTCTCCTGTGTATGGATTGCAGAATACTATTTCTTTCCGGCGTTGTCAAGATCCAGAAGCTTGGCGAAGAGTTTGTCTTCGATCATTCCCATTTTGACGGCGGGGAAGAGGTTGTTCTTCTGGTAGTACTTCAAGAGGGCTTCGGGGTCCTGGCCGGACATGAGTGCTTCATAGTAGAGGGCCTGGCTGACCTCTTGATCCGTCACATCCACACCGGCGGCCCGGGCGACGGCGTCGACGATGAAGGTGGCTTTGACGCTGCGTTCGGCGTCCTCGCGAACCGACTCTCGGAGCTCCTCGATCTTCTCGGCGTTGCCCTGGATCTCTTCCAGTTCTTCCTTGGAAAGAGCCTGGGCTTTCTGGTTGGCCAGGTTGTCGATCTCTTGCTCGACGATGTTCTCGGGCAGGTCGAACTCGTAGGCTTCCACCAGGGTCTCCAGGAGCTTGGGCTTGAGATCGTCGTTGTAGAGTTTGCTCAACTTTTCGGTGCGCAGCTGCTCTTTGACCTGCTCTTTGAGGGTCTCGAGAGTGGCGTCCTCTTTCTTGGTGACGGTCTTGGCCAGCTCGTCGTCGATCTTGGGCTCGGACTTGACCTTGATGTCCTTGAGAGTGATGTCGAACTCCACTTCTTTGCCCTTGAGGTTCTCGGCCTGGTAATCCTCGGGGAAGGTGACCTTGATGCGCCTGGTCTCTCCCTTTTTCATGCCGACCATCTGCTCTTCGAAGCCAGGGATGAATTGACCCGATCCGATCTGGAGCTCGAAATCCTGGGCGCTGCCCCCTTCGAACTCTTCGCCGTCCAGGTAGCCGACGAAATCGAAGACGGCGGTGTCCCCCTCTTGCAGGGGGCGATCCTCTTCCAGGCTCACCAGGGGAGCGGATTGCTCCGCCAGGGTCTGGATGCGCTGCTCCAGCTCCTCCTCGCTCACTTCGGGGACCTCGTACTCGGGAACGAGCTTTTCGTAGCCCTCTACGTTGATTTCGGGGCGCAGGCAGACCAGGATCTCCGCCTCGATCTTCTCGTCGCCTTTTTCGTATTTTTTGAAGATGGGATCGCCCAGGACCGCACTCTTGTCGATGCCCGCCTCTTTGTAGGCGCTCTCCAGCGCTTCCCGGACCGCTTCGCCCTCGGCATCCTGCTTGAGCTGTTCGCCATGCATCTTCTTGACGATGCTGGGGGGAACCTTGCCTTTACGGAAGCCGGCGATGTTCATCTGCTTGCCGTACTGCTTGGCTAGCTGGTCGACCTTTTTCTCAACGGTCTCGTTGGGGATTTCGCTCTTGATCAGCACATTGGCTTCGTTCTGTTTTTCGATGGTGGTTTCCACGGTGTTTGTCCTTTGCTTCGTGTGTAATAAATGGCGATGATTCTACCAAAAAGTAGCTAAAGGCGCCTCGTTTGTACCTTTATGGTAGAATCTGGGCAAATCAAAGTCCCAAAAGATGGGAGAGAAGAGGAAAGCAGCATGGAGCCCAATCCCCGGATCGAAGCGGCGGTACGGACGATCCTGTCCGAATTGGGAGAGGACCCCGGGCGGGAGGGGTTGCTCCAAACCCCTCAACGGGTCGCCAGGGCCCTGGAGTTTCTGACCGAAGGATATCGCCTGGATCCCCGAGAGATTCTTGAAAAAGCGCTCTTTCGAAGCAGTAACGACGAGATGGTCCTGGTGCGGGACATCGAATTCTACTCCCTCTGCGAGCACCATATGCTTCCCATCATCGGTCGGGCCCATGTGGCCTACATTCCCGACGGTAAAGTGGTCGGCCTCTCCAAGATCCCCCGGGTGGTCAACCTCTATGCCCGACGCCTTCAGATCCAGGAGCAGATGACCGAGCAGATCGCCGACGCCATCAGCGAAGTGATCCATCCCAAAGGGGTCGCCGTGGTCCTTCATGCCCGCCACATGTGCATGGAGATGCGGGGAGTGGAAAAGATCAACTCCACCACCGTCACTTCGGCGCTGCGGGGGCTCTTCAAGAAGGACCTGCGGACCCGGAACGAATTCTACAATCTCATCAACGCTCCCGCTCCGGCCAACTTCTAAGCCGCTGTCCGGCAAGGCTTCAGCGAAAGATCCACTGCACCATGGCGAAGAGATAGACAAGGAAGATCAGGGAGCTCAGGAAGGTGAGGAAAGCCACCTGGTCGGGTCGGCATTCGTAGAGGGCCGCCAGGTTGACGTTCATCACCGCCATGGGGACGATGAGCTCCAGGAGCAGAACGTTGAAGAGCAGGGGCTCCAGCCCCCACAGCGGAAGGATCGCCCAGGCGAGCAGCGGGATGGCCAGGAACTTGGCCACCAGGACGAAGAGGGCTGTTCCCGGGCGGATGGTCCGGGCCCGTACCGTCGCCAGATAGATCCCGAAGATCATGAGCTGCAGCACCATCGTCGCGTAGGCCCCCATCTCCAGAGGTAGCTCCAGGGCGTTGGGTAGATGGGCTCCGCTCAGGTTGAAGAGGAGGGCCGCCGCACCGAACCAGATGGCGGGAAGTTTGAGGATATTGAGCAGGGATTCCCGTACCGAAAAGCTCCCCCGGGAGTAGAAATAGACCCCCACCGTATAGACCAGAAAGACATTGGCCAGGTTGATGATGCTGGTATAGAGTACCGACGCTTCCCCAAAGAGCGCGATCCCCAGAGGGATCCCCAGGTTCCCGGTATTTCCGATGATGCTGGAGACGACGGCGATGGAGCGCTCTTTGGGGTCGACGAAGAGCCGTCGGGCCAGAGGGGCGGCCAGGAGGAGAAAAAGCAGGATGAATCCGACGAAGAGCAGGGGGGTCTCCACGGCGTCCCGGTCGATGGGATTCCGGGTCAATCCCCAGAAGACCAGCAGAGGCTGGAGGAAATAGATCGAAAGCAGCACCAGGCTCGATTCGTGGATCTTTTCGGCGAAATGGCGTTTGGCGGCGAAGCCCAGCAGAATGAAGAGGTAGATTCCCCCGATCGACAGTGCAACATCCATCCTCGTTCTCCTGTGTTATAATCCGCCGATTTTAGCGAAAAGGAGTACCTATGGCTGTTCCCGAAGATGTGGGATGCCGCAACGAAAGCTGTATCAAACACCCCGAGTGCAACCGCGCGAAGATCGCCAAAGAGGGCACCGCCCGGGAGGTAAAAAGTTTCGGCGGAACCCCCGAAAAGGGTTGCGGGAAGTTTCTGCCGATCAAAGATTGAGGCCCGGCGTATCGCTCATTGACATCCAAGGAGACTTGGATTATAATTGCAGTCCTTTTTCGGGCGACCGGAGTGTAGCGCAGCCTGGTAGCGCACCTGCTTTGGGAGCAGGGGGTCGAAGGTTCGAATCCTTTCACTCCGACCAGGCTACGGAAACTCTTCTTATCGATGGTGGGTATAGCTCAGTTGGTTAGAGCGCCAGATTGTGGCTCTGGAGGTCGTGGGTTCGAGACCCATTACCCACCCCATTCACAGACTTTCCCGAAAAACGCGCCAGTAGCTCAATTGGATAGAGCATCAGACTTCGGATCTGAGGGCTAGGGGTTCGACTCCTCTCTGGCGCACCACTCCATTTTATTCACCGATGCGCTCGTAGCTCAGCTGGATAGAGCACTCGCCTTCTAAGCGAGCGGTCTCAGGTTCGAATCCTGACGGGCGTACCACTCTCTGCGGACGTGGTGGAACTGGTAGACACGCTGGATTTAGGATCCAGTGCTTCGGCGTGGAGGTTCGACTCCTCTCGTCCGCACCATCACTTTCTTTTCAATACCCTCCAAATTAGCGACCTGATTTAGATATGACGATATCTCCAAGCCGTGGACCAACGATTCGGATGTACATGATTTTCAATATGTGAAGATGGTGTAGGGCAGGAGAGGAATGGCAGAGCCATTCGACTCAGAAGGTTTCAGCGGGAGGGTGCTTTAGAAGACATCCTTGTGACTCTCGTTGTTCTCGACCTGTTTTGCGGTACTGGCAGGATCGGGTTGGGATTTGACCGGGGTCATGGTCTTGAGATAGGCTTTGATATGGGCGGGGGTGTTCTTGTTGACCCGATATCCGGCCTTGTATAGATCGTAGTAGACGAAGGGCATATAGTGCTCCCGGGTGACGACAACGTTGGTCTTGTGGGTGGCCCATTTGAACATGGTGTTGGCCCCCTTCTCCCCCATATGGATGCAGCCGTGGCTCATGGCGTTGGTGTTGCCCATGTGGATGGCGTGGCCCCGGTTGGTGAAGAAGAGGGAGAAATCCATATTGTTGATTCCCTTGGGGTCGGGGTGGGCTTTGGACATGTAGTAGCGCTCCTTGCGGATGACCCGGTAGATCCCCGAGGGGGTTTCATGCCCCTTGGCTCCCGAGGAGATGGGTGCGGCCCACCAGACCACGCCATCACGGTCGACGGCGTAGGCGGCTCCGTCGGCCCCCTTTTCCCGCAAAGAGACGAGGATAAAGTCCTTTCCCTTGAGGTCGACGATCTTCTCTTTGCCGTGGTCGTCGATGACAGCAAATTTGGTTTTGCTCAAGGGAATGACTCTGCTGTGGGTGTCTTTAGTCTTTTCCGCCTGAAGAGTTCCCATAAGGAGCCCTCCCAGTAGTAAGGCTTGTATCAATGTTCGGATGCTCAAGGTTTTCTCCATTGGGTTGGGTTTGTTTGCATGGTCAGGGATTATAACGGCAAAGGGTGAGCAGGTCAACTTTTGATACAATCTCTGTAAATTCATTTGCGAGAATCAAAGGAACGAGAGCGATGAGTAGAAGTATGAAAATGTGGATCGCTGGATTGATCCTGAGCCTGGGGTTGGGCGGGTGCAGTGTCAGTACCTGGTACAACCCGGCGCCCGGGGAAGTGACACCCGGAAAGAGTGTGGACTTGACGGACAAGAGCCCCTCCTTCCGGGAAGGGTACGAAGAGGGCTGCTCCACGGCCCAGGGGGAGTACAAGAAGAGTTCCGAGCGCTTCAACAGTGATACGGAGTATCACGACGGCTGGTTCGCCGGCCGGGCCGCGTGTCAAGGGACTTGACAACCCTGTCACCATTCAGTTAAGCCTAAACGATGCATTAGCCAGTACGCTCTATGTGTTGATGCTCGATGTATAGCGGTGTGCCGGCTGATGCAGATTTTGACTTTGGTTTGGCATCGAAGTCCATAAATCGTGACCAGGCTTTATGGGGTCAACCTTTGAAATGACCTGAGTGATCACTGACAGCCGACACACTCCATGCTGCGGTCCTCGACTCCCTCTTCGGCGGCGGCGGCTTCGGGGGATTGGCTGCGCAGATAATAGGTGGACTTGAGGCCGAATTTCCACGCTTCCATATAGATTTCATTGAGGTATCGACCGCTGGCTTTGTCCAGACGGATGAAGATATTGAGGCTCTGTCCCTGGTCGATCCACTTTTGGCGGATGGCACCGGCACGGATCAGCAGGCGCTGGTCCAGGTCGTAGCTGGGAGTGTAGTAGGGCCAGGTATCAGGGTTGAGGTTGGGAACGACGACCGGGATCATTCCCGAGAGGTTCTCTTCGTACCACTTGCGCTTGTAGACCGGTTCGATGGCCTGGGTGGTCCCGGTGAGGATCGAGATGGAGCTGGTGGGAGCGATGGCCATCAGATATCCGTTGCGCATTCCATCCTTTTTGACCTTCTCCTTGAGGGCGATCCAATCGTGGGTGTAGCCGAAGAGCCCTCCCCGGTCCACCAGTTTGCAGGCCTCGGGGTTGGCCTTGTCGATGGGGAAGATCCCCTTGGACCAGTCGGAACCTTCGAAGTTGGGGTAGGCGCCTTTTTCCAGGGCAAGGTCGCTGGAGGATTTGATGGCGTAGTAGCTGATGGACTCCATCACCTCGTCGATCTTGTGGAAGTGTTCGTCGCTTCCCCACTCCAGTCCCGCCTCGGCCAGCATCTGTGCCTCTCCCATGACTCCCAGGCCGATGGCCCGGCTTTTCTGGTTGGTCTTTTTGACCTTGGCCAGGGGGTAGAAGTTCAGGTCGATGACATTGTCGAGCATTCGCACCGCCGTGGGGACGACCCGGGCGATATCCTCGGGAGTGTTGATCTTGGAGAGGTTGATGGAGGCGAGGTTGCAGACGGCGGTTTCGCCATCGACCGCCTCCTTTTCCACCATCCAGATGGTTTTGCCCTCCAGGGTGTCCAGGGCGGTGATCTTTTTGGCGGCCTTGGTTACGCCGCTGTCCACGGTGACCATCTCCTCCTCCTCGAAATAGAGGACGCTCTGGTCTTCGAAGATGATCTTGACCCGATAGTGGTTGGGGGCGGTGTTCTGGAAGATCTCGGTACAGAGGTTGGAGCTGCGGATGACGCCGGCATGGCGGTTGGGGTTGGCCCGGTTGGCGGCGTCCTTGAAGGCCAGGAAGGGGTTCCCGGTCTCGAAATAGCTGCGCAGGACCTCTTTCCAGAGCTGTTTGGCGGAGATCACCTCCTTGGTGAGTGAGTCGTCCCGCTCCAGCTCCTCGTAGCGCTTTTCGAACTCATCTCCGTACAGCTCTGTCAACTCCTTGACTTCGTAGGGATCGAAGAGGGTCCAGGTGCTGTCCTCCTCCACCCGCTTCATAAACAGATCGTTGATCCAGAGGGCGGGGAAGAGGTCGTGGGCCCGGCGTCGCTCCTCTCCTGAGTTCTTTTTCAGGTCCAGGAAATCCCGGATGTCGATGTGCCAGGGTTCGATGTAGACGGCGATGGCCCCCTTTCGGGTTCCGAGCTGATCGACGGCGATGGCCACGTCGTTGGCGATCTTGAGGAAGGGTACGATTCCGCCGGCAGCGTGCTTGTGGCCATCGATATAGGAGCCCATCCCCCGCACCTGGGTCCAGTCCCAGCCGATGCCTCCGCCGAATTTGGAGAGCAAGGCCATCTCCTTGTAACCGTCGAAGATCCCCTCGATATTGTCGGGAGTCGAACCGATGTAGCAAGAGCTGAGCTGATGGCGGGTGGTCCGGGCGTTGGAGAGGGTAGGGGTAGCGGCCATCACCTCGAATTTGCTCAGGATGTCGTAGAACTTCTTGGCCCAGGTCTGGCAGTCGAACTCGTTCTGGGCCAGGAACATCGCTACGGCCATGAAGAGATGTTGAGGAAGCTCGATGGGCCTGCCCTCCCGGTCCTTGATGAGGTAGCGGTCGTAGAGGGTGCGGATCCCCAGGTAGGTGAACTGCAGGTCCCGTTCCGGCTTGATGTAGTCGTTGAGGTCGTCCAGGTCGTACTTTTCCTTGAGTCCCAGAAGAATACGCCCCTCCTTCTCTCCCCGTTCGAAATATTCACGCAGATGGATGTATCCGGTGAACCCCGAGACCTTGTGGTAGATGTCGTACAGGAAGAGTCGGGCGGCGACGAAGGTCCAGTTGGGACGGTCGATGTCGATCTTGTCCACGGCGGTCTTGATGAGAGCCAGCTGGATCTCTTCGGTCTTCATCATATCCTGGAATTGCAGCTTGGCGTCTACCTCCAGTTCGCTTTGGCTGACCCCTTCCAGGCCCTCTACGGCGGCGGAGGTGTATTTCTGGATCTTGCTGACATCCAGAGTTTCGATGCGGCCGTTGCGTTTGACTACTCGGATCATTCTGGCTCCTGGTATGAGATCCTATACGCCAATCCCCACAACCCTGGAGGAATTGTGTCGTACAGGTTGACAAAACTGTCAAGTGCTTTTCGTTTCGATTTTAGATAGAGATTCTACTCAAAAAGGGCTTGGAGAATGGTAAGAATTTCGGCAGATCGGAGTGGTTTTATTATTATTTTTTCTTATGAAAATCGAACTCCCCGAAGGATGGGGATTCAGGATCGGCCAAAGACCCGTTCGAAGATCCGATCGACGTTCTTGGTGTAGTAATTGTAGTCGAAGGCTTCCCGGATCTGTGCCTCACTGAGTTTGCTGCGAAGCTCTTCGTCGGCCAGGAGATATTGCAAAAAGAGGCTCTCTCCTTTTTCGTTGACAGGGGATTTGCCCTGCTGCAGACCCTCCCAGACCTTCATGGCGTTGCGCTGGACGATCTTGTAGGCGTCTTCGCGGCTGACCCCGGCCTTGGGCAGCTCCAGAAGGATCCGCTGACTGAAGACCAGGCCACCGGTGAGGTTGAGGTTCTTGAGCATATTCTCGGGCATCACCGTCAGGTTGGCGATGACATTGTTGAAACGGTGCAACATGAAATCCGAGGTGACGAAGCTGTCGGGGAGCCAGAAGCGCTCGGTGGAGCTGTGGGAGATATCCCGCTCGTGCCAAAGCGCGACGTTTTCCATGGCCGGGATAACGTAGGCCCGGATGATCCGTGCCAGTCCGGTGATGTTCTCGGTGAGAATGGGGTTGCGCTTGTGGGGCATGGCCGAAGAGCCCTTCTGCCCCTTGGCGAAGAATTCCTCGGCTTCGTAGACCTCGGTGCGCTGCCAGTGGCGCACCTGGACGGCGAATTTTTCGATGGAGCTGGCCAGCAGGGCCAGCGCGGAGGCGAGGCGGGCGTAGCGGTCCCGCTGGATCACCTGGTTGCTCACGGGGGCGGGCTTGAGGCCCAGTTCCTCGCAGGCGATCTCTTCGAGCTCCAGGGGAGCGTGGGCGAAGTTGCCCATGGCGCCGCTGATCTGTCCGACGGCGATCACCTCCATCGTCTGCTCCAGGTTCTCCAGATGCCGGCGCATCTCGTCGTACCAGACCGCCAGGACCAGGCCGAAAGTGATGGGCTCTCCGTGAATCCCGTGGCTGCGCCCCACCATCAGGGTGTATTTGTGCTCCATGGCCCGCTTTTTGATCGACTCCATGACCATGTTCACATCCTCGATGATGAGCTCGAGAGAGTCTCTCATCTGGAGCGCTACGGCGGTGTCGACGGTATCGGAGCTGGTCATCCCGTAGTGGAACCAGCGGCTCTCCTCCCCCAGGCTCTCGGCGACACTGGTGGTGAAGGCGATCAGATCGTGTCGGGTTTCCGCCTCGATCTCGTCGATGCGTTCGACGGAGAAAGTTGCGTTCTTGACGATCTTTTCCGCATCCTCGTCGGGGATAAGCCCCAGCCGGTTCCAGGCTTTGACCACCGCTTTCTCCACCTCCAGCCAGGCGGCGTAACGGGCCTCCTGGGTCCATTTCTCCTTCATCTCTTTGCGTGCATAACGTTCAACCATTTCGATCCTTCCGAAGGGGGCCGGAAGGTCGTTGGACCTGGCAGTGGGAATCTCTCCACTGACCAATCTCCAAGGACGATGCCCCCTGATTTTTGGCTACCATTCTACTCAAAAGCCCGTGAAGGAGTCCTGATTGCCCTTTGTACAACGCAGCTTCCATATCGAGAAGGAAGAGCTCGCATTCGTCTGGTTGATGCGAACCTTCGGGATCACCCAGGGGGAGGCGCAGCGGATCATCGACCGAGGACGTCTACTCTGTCACGGTAAGACCCTGCCGGACAAATCGGCCCGGATCTCCGGCGAAGTGGAAGTGGTCTACTTCGAACCAAAAAGTCGGGGGAACGCACCGATCCTGATCACTCCCGAGTTTTATCTTTTCGACAAACCCAGCGGCATACTTGTCCATCCCAAGAAGATGACGACCCCCTACTCCATGTTGGACGAGGTCCGCCATTTCGGTGGGCAGCACGCCAATGCCGTCCACCGTATCGACAAAGAGACTTCGGGCCTGCTTCTGGCCAGCAGGAACAAAGCGGCGGAGCGTTTTTTAAAAGGGGCTTTCGAACGCAAAGCGATCCAGAAGAGCTACCGGGCGTGGGCCATGGGAAAGATCGAAAAGCCCTTCAGTGTAGACGCTCCAATCTTGTTGAATGACGACTATGGACCGACGAAGCACAAGGTCTTCATTCACGCGGAGGGGAAGAGGGCGTATACCTCATTCTTGCCCATCGAATATGACGAGTCCCTGGACGCCACACTTCTGGAGTGCATTCCCCATACCGGACGGACCCATCAGATCCGTATCCATTTGTTTCACGTGAAACATCCTATTCTAGGGGATCCGATCTATGGAACGAGTTACGAAGTCGCCGAAGCCTATCTGGAGGATCGCCTGAGTTGTGAGGATCGGCGGAGATACACCGGGGCCGACCGCCTCTTGCTGCACGCCTATTCGGTGGAATTTGAGTACAAACAACACTGGAAGTTGTTCAGCAGGAGCAACTTCTCTCAGGAGAGAACGGCCATCGCATTGGCAAGCGAGAGAGAATTCAATCTTACCAATGGATGGAAAGTGGCGGGAGAGAAACCGGAAGATGTATTGTCGTAGAGATCTTCGTCGGTCGCTGGTCTCCGGGCATGAGACTTTCAGTCGTTTTCATATTGGACATAAATCTGTGGTCTAGCGATGGATGTTGCAGTAGGAGTCTCCCTCACTGAGCAATGATCGGCAAGCAGTCATTTATCACTCCGGATCGCGATAATGAATCCGATCAAGCCTACCACGACCACTCCCCCAATGATGATATAGAGAGCCAGATCCATGATCGTCATCTTCCCACTCCTTCGCTGAGTTTCTGTTCCCGCAGCTGCCCGCAGGCAGCGGAGATATCCAGGCCCTTGGATTCCCGGATGGTACAGAGCACCCCTTTGCTCAACAAATATTCTTGAAATTTCCGCATATCTTCCGGTTCTGGGCGTTGGAACTCGGTGCCGGGATAGGGGTTAAAGTAGATCAGGTTGACCTTGGCCTTGACCCCGTTGAGGAGCTTCACGAGTTTCTTCGCCGCGTTCAGATCGTCGTTGACATC
The DNA here is from genome assembly GCA_026994745.1 of Campylobacteraceae bacterium. Lineage (GTDB taxonomy): Bacteria > Campylobacterota > Campylobacteria > Campylobacterales > Sulfurovaceae > Nitratifractor. Next base: position 21,656 of record JALWPZ010000236.1, read on the forward strand.
TTTGATGACAAGATACTCGAAGAGGACCTTCTTTCGTTGATTGACAGGGAAGTTGCGGACCGCCTCCATGATCGACGCGATGTTGTAGGCTTTGTTGATGGGCATGAGGCGCTCTCGAAGCTCGTCGTCAACGGCGTGTAAACTGATGGCCAGATTGATCCCCAGGTCCATTTTCCCGAGGCGTTCGATCTTGCTGCTGAGCCCCGAGGTGGAGATGGTCTGCCGGTTGGGAGAGATGCTCATTCCATCCATATCGGAAAAGATCTTGACAGCCTTGGCGACATTGTCGAGGTTGTCGAGAGGCTCCCCCATCCCCATGTAGACCAGGTTGACACGATGGTTGGAGGGGATCCCCTGATCCTTGTAGATCTCCAAAACCTGATCGACGATCTCTCCGGCGCTCAGGTTCCGGATGAAACCCCCCTTGGCGGTGAGGCAGAAGGCGCACCCCACCTTGCAGCCCACCTGGGAAGAGATGCAGACAGTGTAGCGGCGATGATGCTTCAGGGTCCCGTCCTCGTGGTACTGGACCTCTTTCATCAAAAGGAGCACCGCTTCCACGGTGTGGCCATCATGGAGGCGGAAGAGATACTTGATGCTACCATCACGGCTCTCCTGCTTCGATACCTGCACGAGGGGGTGCAGCTCGAATTGTTCGGCCAATTCCGAACGCATTGACTTGGGGAGGTTGGCCATTTCCTCGAAGGAGTCGGCATGCTTGTGGTAGACCCAGTTGTAGATCTGCTTGGCCCGGAATGAGGGTTGGATCTCTTGGGCCAACTCCTCCTTGATGTAATCCTGGATGATCTTTTTCATTGCTCGGCTCAATACTGAAGAGATGGGCGAACCATCTTGGGCCCGACTGAGCGCCCTACTTCAGAACTCCTTTCTCTTTCATATACTCCGTGAGCAACTCCTTCGCCCTGGGCTGATTCTTCAAAAAATCCTCGTGAGCGTTCTTGTCGCAAAAATTGGTGACGCAAAAGACGCCTCCGGCGGGGATCCCGAAGGTTTTCGCCACGGCCAGGACCGAGAAGAACTCCATATTCTCCAATTCCAGCTTCTTGGAGAGGAAGTGTTTGGCCATCTCGGGATCGGTGGTGATGTAGTTGGAGGAGTTGACGATTGTTTCACGTGAAACATCCTCGGCGGCGGAGACCACATTGTTGATGGGGGTGTAGGCGCTTCCCAGCAACAGGGCCTGCTCCACATTGGCCGCGGTCTTGGATTCCACGATCTCGAAGATCTCATGGTTGCCATAGCTGCCTGCCGTTCCCACGAAGAGGAGGAATTCGGGAGCTTCCATGGTGGCCAGGCGGGTCAGGTTGATGGCTGATTCCACCAGACCTACCCCGATGGGAAGGGCGAAGTCGAACTGTTCACTGTTGCCTGCGCAGAGGATCATCTCATATCCTTACGGGAATGTTCTTGGACCGGAGGTAGCGTTTCAGGTCCATGATGTCGATCTCCCGGAAGTGGAAGATACTCGCGGCCAGGGCGGCGTCGGCTTTGCCGAGGGTAAAAGCCTCTTCGATATGCTGCATGGTCCCGGCGCCACCACTGGCGATGATGGGAATGGGAGCCACCTCTCCGATCCTGCGGTTGAGCTCGTTGTCGAAGCCGGCCTTGGTCCCGTCGGCATCCATGGAGGTGACCAGGAGTTCCCCGGCGCCCCGGTTGTAGGCTTCCCGAGCCCACTCCAAAGCGTCGATGCCGGTATCCTTCCGCCCTCCGTGGGTGAAGATGTGCCACTCCCCATCCCCTACCCGCTTGGCGTCGATGGCCACGACGATGCATTGGGAACCGAAGCGTTTGGCCCCCTCTTCGATGAAGGCGGGGCGTTTGATCGCCGCGGAGTTGACGCTGACCTTGTCGCAGCCGGCGTCCAGAAGTCGATAGATATCGTCCAGCTCCCGGATCCCTCCTCCGACGGTCAGGGGGATGAAGACTTCTTTGGCCACCTGTCGGACCACTTCCACGATGGTGTCTCTGCCTTCATGGGTGGCGGTAATATCGAGAAAGGTAATCTCGTCGGCCCCCTCCTCGTTGTAGCGTCGGGCCACCTCCACCGGGTCCCCCGCGTCGCGGAGGTTCACGAAGTTGACCCCCTTGACGACCCGGCCGGCGTTGACGTCTAGGCATGGTATAATGCGCTTGGCGAACGTATCCATTGTCCCTTCCAGAAAGCGAAGATGATGGATTATATCGTAAACAGCTTTTTGCTATTTCAGTAAAAAAAGTGTATAATGAAAAATTATAGGCCAGACGCTTCCAGCTTTGCGGACAAACGGTTCGGACAGAACTTCCTGGAGGATCGAAGCGTCGTGGAACGAATCATCGAAGCGATGCCCGAGGATGACCTGCCGGTTGTCGAGATCGGGCCTGGCTTAGGTGATTTAACCAAAGAGCTCGTCCGAGTACGTCGGGTAACGGCGTTCGAAGTGGACAAACGGCTGTGTGACTATCTTCGGCGAGAATTCACCGAAGAGATCGCAGACGGCAGACTCCGACTGGAGTGCGGAGATGTTCTGGAACGATGGAGAGAGGGAAGCCTCGCCGACCGGCCTTACCATCTGGTCGCCAACCTCCCCTACTACATCGCCACCACGATCATCCTGAAAGCCCTGCAGGACCCCCATTGTCGATCCACACTCACAATGGTGCAAAAGGAGGTCGCCGAAAAGTTCGCCGCCCGGGAGGGGGATCGGAACTTTTCGGCCCTCTCGGTCCTGGCGGGAAGCGCAGGGGAGGCGACCATCCGCCTTCTCGTGCCGCCCCAGGCTTTCACCCCACCCCCCAAGGTCGATTCCGCCGTTTTGCAGATCCGAAAGTCCCGCACTCTGGAAGAGGCATCTTTCGAAGAGTTCCTTCGGCACGCATTTGCGCAGCCGAGGAAGACCCTGATGAAGAATCTCTCCTCCCACTACCCGAAAGCCCGGCTGGAGCCCCTCTTCGATGAGTGGGGACTCTCTCGGACTCTCCGGCCCCACCAGGTCGGTACGGAGCTCTATCATCGAATCTATCATGCATTGACAAAGGAATCCGACCATGGAAAAGAATCAAAAAGAGAATCAAAACAGCAACCCCCAGAACAGTAGCCGCAACAACAATCGGAATCGCCGGCGCCCCAACCCCTTCCGAAACTCCCAGAACTCCAACCAGAACTCCTCCGGAGAGAAGCCCCGGCAGGAGGGACAGAGCGGAGAACGGAAAGAGAATCAGAACCAAAACCAGAACCGCTCGGGCAACAAGCAGGAGGGCCAGCGCAACGACAATCGACGCGGCGGGAACCGAAGCCGCAACGGCGGTAGCGGTAACAATAGCAACCGAAACAGCAACTCGAACCGCTCCGGCGGCGGAGGGCGTGGACGGGGCAGTCGGCGGCCCAAGATCGACACCACCGTTCCTCCCGAAATGAGAGCGGCGATCCTGGAGAACGAACGGGTCCAGGAGGAGCGGATGAACCCCTGGAAGCAGCTGGACCTCAGCGCCAAGGGTAAGCTGCGCTTCACCCCCCTGGGTGGCCTGGGAGAGATCGGCGGGAACATCGCCGTGCTGGAGACCGAGAAGGACGCCATCATTATCGACGTGGGGATGAGCTTCCCCGACGAGACGATGCACGGCGTGGATATTCTGGTCCCCGACTTCAGTTATCTGCACGCCATCAAAGACAAGATCCGGGGGATCGTCATCACCCACGCCCACGAAGACCACATCGGGGCCGTCCCCTATCTCTTCAAAGAGCTCAAGTTCCCCATCTACGGCACACCCCTGGCCCTGGCCATGATCGGCAACAAGTTCGACGAGCATGGGCTGCAGGCGGACAAGAAGTACTTCAACTACGTAGTGAAGCGCAAGATCTACGAGATCGGTGAGTTCAAGGTGGAGTTCATGCATATGACCCACTCCATCATCGACGCCTGCTCTCTGGCGATCCAGACCCCCATCGGGACCCTGATCCACACCGCGGACTTCAAGATCGACCATACTCCCATCGACGGCTATACCGCGGATCTGCACCGCTTCGCCCACTACGGAGCCCAGGGGGTCCTCTGCCTCTTCTCCGACTCCACCAACAGCCACAATCCCGGTTTCACCAAGAGCGAAGCGGTGGTCGGAAAGACCTTCGACAACCTCTTCGAGATGGCCAAGGGACGGGTGATCATGTCCACCTTTTCCTCCAACGCCCACCGGATTTTCCAGGCCATCGAGCGGGGAGTGAAGCATGGCCGCAAGATCTGCGTCATCGGCCGCTCCATGGAGCGGAACATCGAAACGGTCCGCCGCCTGGGCTACATCGACGTGGACGACAAGCACTTCATCGAGGCCCACGAGGTGAACAAATACAAGGACAGCGAAGTCCTCGTCGTCACCACCGGAAGTCAGGGGGAGACCATGGCCGCCCTCTCGAGAATGGCCACCGACGAACACCGCCACATCAAGCTCAAGCCCACCGACACCGTCATTATCTCCGCCAGCGCCATTCCCGGCAACGAGGCGAGCGTCTCCAAGCTGTTGAACCTGCTCCTCAAGGCCGGGGTCACCGTCCGTTACAAGGAGTGCAGCGATATCCATGTCTCGGGCCACGCCTCCCAGGAGGAGCAGAAACTGATCCTGCGTCTGGTGCAGCCCAAGTTCTTCCTGCCGGTGCACGGAGAGTACAACCACATCGCCGCCCACGCCCGTACCGCCGTCAGCTGCGGTGTGGACGAGCGCAACATTCTGCTGATGAGCGACGGGGACCAGGTGGAGATCACCCCCAAGTACCTCAAAAAGGTCAAGACCGTCAAGGCGGGCAAGCGCTACATCGACAACCAGAACAACAAAGAGATCTTCGCCGACGTGGTGGACGACCGGCAGAAACTCTCCACCGAGGGGATCGTCAACATCATCGTCAACATCTCCACCCAGACCGGCAAGATGGTGGACAAACCCGTGGTCATGTCCCACGGACTGGTGCCCGACCGGGAGGACAAGCAGTTCGCCAAGGATGTGGAGCAGCTGATCGAGAGTTATCTGCTCAACTCCAAGATCGAGCGATCCGCCAATCCCAAGGTGATCGAGGACGATATCCGGGGTGTGGTCCGCAAGCATATCCTCAAGCGCTACAAGAAATATCCCATCATCATCCCCACGGTATTCCTCGTCTGACCTGCGCGGACCCACTCCGTGGGCCTCTGTGTTATAATCCCTCCCATGAATGAATCCCGAGCCCCATCCCATCCCATCGAAAGTGCCCGCGAGACCCTGCGCATCGAAGCCGAGGCGTTGCTCGCCGCCCAGGAACGGATCGACGAGCGTTTCACCCAGGCGGTGGAGGGGATCCATGCCCTCCGGGGGAAACTGATCGTCACCGGGATCGGAAAATCGGGACTGGTGGGGGCGAAGATCGCCGCGACCCTCGCCAGCACCGGAACCCCCAGTTTCTTTCTGCACCCCAGCGAAGCCCTGCATGGGGATCTGGGGATGATCGGACCCGAGGATGGGGTCCTGGCGATCAGTTACAGCGGGGAGAGCGAAGAACTCTCCAATATCCTGCCTCACATCCAACGCTTCGGAATCCCCCTCCTGGCGATGACCGCCGATCCCGATTCGACCCTGGCGGGGTACGCCGAGACGGTGTTGGATATCTCCGTCCCCCGGGAAGCCTGCCCCCTGGGAGCGGCCCCCACGGCCAGCACGACCCTGACCATGGCCATGGGGGATGCCCTGGCGGTGGCCCTGATGCAAAAGCGGGGCTTCCGGCAGGAGGATTTCGCGTCCTTCCATCCGGGGGGCAGCCTGGGGCGACGCCTCTTCCTCAAGGCGTCCGACCTGATGCGTACCGAAGGGATCCCTGTCGTCGAAGCCGAAACCCCTCTGCAGGAGGCGATCGTCGCCATGAGCGAGGGGAAGCTGGGCAATGTCCTGGTGACCCGGGAGGGGAGACTGGAAGCGGTGATGAGTGACGGGGACTTGCGCCGGGCGCTCATGCGGGAGGACTTCGATATGAAGCGCCCCGTGATCGACTACGCCACCCGCGACCCCCGATCCCTTCCGGAGGGGGAGACCCTGGCGGTAGAGGCCCTGCGCCTCATCGAGGAGGCCAAGATCCAGCTGCTGCCCATCGTGGATGGGGAAAGGCGCATTCGGGGAGTGCTGCATCTGCACGACCTGGTGAGTGCGGGTATCAAATCGGAGAAGCGATGAACGAAGAACAAGAAGGCATCCGCCTCAACAAGTACATTTCCCACAACAGTAAATACTCGCGCAGAGAAGCCGACCGCCTCATCGAGGAGGGGCTGGTGAGCATCAATCGGATACCGGTCAAAGAGCACGGCACCCTGATCCGACCCGGGGACAGGGTCAGCATCAAAGGGCGCCCCATTCACCCCCGGAAACGGGGAGAAGTGACCATGGTGGTCTACCACAAGCCCCGGGGGGTCCTGGTGACCAAAAAGGATGACCGGGGCCGGGCGACGATCTATCACAAACTGCCGGGCAAATTTCGGCACTTCATCCCGGTGGGACGCCTGGATTACGCTAGCGAAGGGCTGCTTCTGTTAACGGACAACCCGGAGGTGGCCGAAACCCTGATGCGTAGCGAGCTGCCCCGAACCTACAATCTGAAGTTGGACCGTCCCGTCACTCCCGAAATGTTCGAAGCGATGGAGAAGGGGCTGGTTCTGGAGGATGCCCGGGAAGGGGGGCATGAAAAAAGTTCCATCACTCGGATGGAGTTCGCTCCTTTTCTGGAGGCGCGACTTCGGGGCCAGAGCGGAAAGAACGGGAAGTTGCGGGTGACCATCGCCGAGGGGAAGAACCGCGAGTTGCGCCGGTTCTTCGCCCATTTCGGCGCCAAGGTTCTGGACCTGAAACGGGTGGCCTACGGATGGGTAGAGTTGGACAACCTCCCCCAGAACAAGACCCGCTACTTCAGCCGAAAAGAGTATGAAACCCTGCACCAATTTTTGAAGGAGAGCCGTAAGAATGAGAAGAGTTGAGCTGGAGACCAATTACAAGACCGAAATGATCGATATCACCGAAGAGGTGGCCCATGAAGTGATGAAGCTGGGGGTCCGGGACGGGCTCTGCACCGTCTTCACCCCCCACACCACCGCTTCGGTGGTCCTTTTCGAAAAGACCGACCCCAAGCTGCGGAGGGATTTCCTGGCGTCGCTGAGCCGGATCGCTCCTGCGGAGATGAACTACGAGAGTGAGGGGGACAATACTCCCGCCCACATCAAATCGACCCTCTGCGGCCCCCGGATCGTTGTGCCGGTGCAGGATGGACAACTCTATCTGGGGGAGTGGCAGGGGATCTTCTTCTGTGAATTCGACGGCCCCCGCCAGGAGCGGGAGTACATCATCCAGGTGATCCCCAAGAAGGGCAATTACGACCTTTGATCCCTCTGGCTGTCAAGTATCGCCCCAAAACCCTGGACGAGATGGTGGGGCAGGCGCATCTCCTGGGAGAGGGGAAAGCGCTTCGGGTCCTCATCGAAAAAGGGGCCTTGCCCCACAGTTTCCTCTACGGTCCACCCGGTTGCGGAAAGACCACCCTGGCCCGGATCATCGCCTCTCGCCTGGATCGCCCCTATCATGAGCTCAACGCCACCTCCTTCAAGCTGGAGGAGTTACGAAAACTACTAAAACGATACGAGGGGTCCCTGCAGGCTCCCCTGCTCTTCATCGATGAGGTACACCGCCTCAGCAAGACCCAGCAGGAGGTCCTGCTGCCGATCATGGAGAAGGGGCGGGTCCTGATCGTCGGCGCTTCGACCCAGAACCCCTACTACTCCATGACGGCGGCGATCCGGTCCCGCTCCCACCTCTTCGAGCTGAATGCCATCGATGAAGAGGCGATGGGACGCTTCCTGGACCGGGTGTTGGAAGCCGAGGGGATCGAGGTGGAGCCCGAAGCCCGGGAGTACCTGATCCACTCCAGCTCCGGGGATCTGCGGGGGATGCTCAATCTCCTGGAAAGCGCGGCAGCGGTGGGGTCCCCCGTGGGTCTGGCGACCCTGCGCTCGATCCGTCCCCAGGCCCTGCAGGCGGGCTCCGCCGAAGCCGACAGCCACTACGAGCTGACCTCGGCGATGATCAAGAGCGTCCGGGGCAGCGACATCGATGCCGGGCTCTATTGGTTGGCACGATTGATCGAAGGGGGGGAGCCTCCTGAGTTTTTGGCCCGGCGACTGGCGATCCTGGCCGCCGAGGATATCGGCAACGCCAACCCCAACGCCCTGAACCTGGCCGCTTCCACGATCACCATCGTGGAGAAGATCGGATATCCCGAAGCCCGGATCCCTCTGGCCCAGCTACTGATCTATCTGGCCTCCTCCCCCAAGTCCAACCGGGCCTACGAAGCCATCAACCAGGCGCAGAAATCGGTACGAATCGGTGAGCTCCATCCCGTTCCCTCCCATATCAAGACCCACAGCAAAAACTATCTCTATCCCCACTCCTGTGGGGGCTGGGTGGAACAGGAGTACCTGCCCACGCCAATGCGTTTCTATGAGAGTTCGGGGATCGGTTTCGAGAAAAAACTGCAGGAGTGGGTGGAATCGATCCGTTCGGCAGGGGCGCAGAACGAGAGTGAAGAGAAAGAACAGGGGGGAGGCTAGATGCTCTCCAGGCGTTTTCGGGCCGTTTCAGAATCGATCGTTCCCGCCTGGTAGTCGGTCTCGATCTCATCGATCTTTTTGAGGAGGTAGTCGCGGAAAGGAGAGGGCCGTAGGCGCTCGTTCACGAAATTCCGCACCAATTCGAAATCCGGGAAGTTCGAGAGCATCTCCTGGCGCAACTGGCTCTCCGCCCAGATCTCCTTGGCCAATTTCATCGGAGCCTTTTTCAGGTCTAGCACCGGATTTTCGAGAGCATCTTTCGTGTAATATTTGGCCCACTCCTTCTGCTTCCGCTCGTCCTTGCTCACAAAGCTGTCGGGATCGCTGCGTTCCACGTCTCCCACGAAATTGAAGACGAAGTAGGCGAAGGCGACTCCCACCCCCAAGAGAATTATGAAACCTTTCAACATATCATTCCTTTTTTCCTGACCCTTATTCCGGATATTATAGTCTACTTTGACTTGTTAAAGGTTCGATAGGCAATAATGCAAAGAACGCACAAGATTCAAAAGGAGAAAGGGAGGCGAATGAAGGATCTGAGTGAACTCTATGAAAAGGTGGGGCTCTTCTATCTGGGGAAGGATTTGGATCCCGGGACGATGGAGCCGACGGATGCGCTGACGCTGATCAAGAACAAGAATTTCACGACCCACGCTGCGATCCTGGGGATGACCGGAAGCGGGAAGACGGGGCTGGGGATCGGGATCATCGAGGAGGCGGCCCTGGACAATATCCCCGCCATCGTCATCGATCCCAAGGGGGATATGGGAGACCTCTTGCTGACCGATCCGGAGTTCCGGCCGGAGCGCTTCCTGCCCTGGGTGGAGGACGACGCCCGCGCCAAAGGGGTCGATGCCATGGAGTTGGCGAAGCAGACCGCTCTGCAATGGCGGGAAGGGATCGAGAGCTGGGGGCAGAGCCCGGACCGGGTAGGACGCTTCGCCGCGGTCCCCAAGACGATCTATACCCCGGGGAGCCGAGCCGGGGTCTCCGTGGACCTGATGAGCTCTCTGGAAGCGCCTCCTGCCGAGATCGTGGAGGAGAGCGACGCTTTGGCCTCCTATCTCAAAAGTACAGTCAGCGGTCTGCTGGCGTTGCTGAAGATCGAAGCCGATCCCATGGAGTCCAAGGAGTACATCCTCCTGGCCCAGATTCTCTCTAGGGCGTGGAGTGACGGGGAGAACCTGGGGATCGAGGCGCTGGTGGGCCGGATCCTCCAGCCCCCCTTCTCCCGGGTGGGAGTGCTTCCTCTGGAGAGTTTCTACCCGGAGAAGGAGCGTTTCAAGCTGGCGACCCGCTTCAACGCTCTGCTGGCCTCTCCCGATTTTCTCAACTGGATGGGGGGCGAGAGCCTGGAGATCCAGAAACTTCTCTACGACGAAGAGGGGCGGGCGAAGATCGCGATCTTTTCCATCGCCCACCTGAGCGATTCGGAGCGGATGTTCTTCGTGACCCTGCTGCTGAACCGCTTCACCGCCTGGATGCGGCGTCAAAGCGGGTCGGGACGCTTGCGGACCCTGCTGTATATGGACGAGATCTACGGATATTTCCCCCCGGTGAAGAATCCCCCCTCCAAGGAGCCGATGATCACCCTGCTCAAGCAGGCGCGGGCCTATGGAGTGGGGATCGTGCTGAGCACCCAGAACCCGGTGGACCTGGACTACAAAGGGCTCTCCAATATCGGAACCTGGTTCGTTGGTCGTCTCCAGACCCGGCAGGATATCGAGCGGGTCATCGACGGGTTGGAGGGGAAGCTGGGTTCCGAGATGGATCGCAAAGAGATCTCCTCGCTTCTCGGGAATCTCAAGGCACGAAGCTTTTTCCTGCGAAGCGCCCACCTGGATGGACTGCGTCTCTTCTCCACCCGTTGGGTTCTGAGCTATCTGAAGGGTCCGTTGAAAAAGGAGGAGATCCGCCGACTGATGGAGCATCAGAAAGGCGCGGAAGAAGTGCCCTCCTCTTCCGCCGCTCCTTCGGAGGATGGCTGGGGAGAACGACCCCACCTTGGAAGCGGGGTGGAGGAGTACTTCGAGGCGGACCCTACCGGCAAGAACCGTTATCGCCCATTTCTGGCGGCGAAGGTCCGTGTCGAGTTTCACGATCAACGTCGCGGATTGGATCTAGAGAGGGAGTTTTTCAGCTGGCTCGATCTCTACGAGAATCCCGTTCCCGACTGGGAGCTGGCTCGGCGGAGCGATGAAAGCTTCCTACGCTGGCCTAGAAAGGCCCCTGCCCAGGGGATGTATCGACCGGTCCCTCCCTTTCTGGCCCAGCCCAGGGGGATCTCGGAAGCCGAGAAGGAGCTGAAAGATCGGCTCTATCGGGAAGAGCGCCTGGAACTCTACCGATGCCGCCGTCTCCGGATGGAGTCCTCTCCCGATGAGGACGAAGGGGAGTTCCGGGCCCGAGTCCGGGAGGCGTTGGAGGAGAAGAAAGAGGAGGCGATCGAAGTTCTCAGGGAGCGTTATGCCAAGAAGGAGGAGCGGATCCTGGAGCAGCTCCGCCGGGCCCGGGAGCGGGTGGAGAAGGAGAAGACCGACCAGACCGGCACGCTCATCAGTGTGGGTGCATCGATCCTGGGGGCGCTCTTCGGGAAGCCGAGTGCCAGCAAGATCGGGACCGCCGTCAATCGCAGCGGCCGGATCCTCAAGGATCGGGGCGATATCAGCCGGGCCGAGGCGAGGGTCGAGGAGCTGGAGGAGAAGCTTCAGGCCCTGGAGGAGGAGTTGGCGGAAAAGATCGAGGAGCTCGCCGAAAAGTACGACCCCCAGGAGTACCCCATCGATAGTTTCTCTCTGCGTCCCCGAAAGAGCGACATCGAGATCGAGAAGATCGCCCTGGTCTGGAGGGCAGAACTCTAGATTCTTTTTCGCGTTCCGAGGACTCTGGAATGAAAAAGGCGATCCGTTGCCTTTTCATGGAAACTTTGCTATAATCGCACTCCGATTTTTTAGCGCGGGAGTAGCTCAGGGGTAGAGCACGACCTTGCCAAGGTCGGGGTCGCGGGTTCGAATCCCGTCTCCCGCTCCATTCTATCGAATGCAACGACTGAATAATCGGAAACAACAAGGTGCTTCCGGAGCCCGGATGGTGGAATTGGTAGACACAGGGGACTTAAAATCCTCCGGCCATTGCGGCTGTGCCGGTTCAAGTCCGGCTCCGGGCACCACTCTCTTCAGAAACGGCGCCATAGCCAAGTGGTAAGGCACGGGCCTGCAAAGCCCTGATCCCCGGTTCGAATCCGGGTGGCGCCTCCAACATGATTCCCCAACATTTTCCGGGAGATGGCCGAGCGGTTGAAGGCACCGGTCTTGAAAACCGGCGTAGTGAAAGCTACCGTGGGTTCGAATCCCACTCTCCCGGCCAGACTTCGATTTCCGTTACTCCTCATTGGTTATAATCGACTCCATATTAAATTTACCTCACGAATCCGTAATGCATGAAAGTGGATTGTGGTATTCGGGACAAGAATGAAGATTGACAGGATAGTGCATGGATCCAATTGCCGAAGGTGCAAAGAATGCTACCGAGCAGACACAGGTGGAGGGGAACGCTCCCCATGGCCAGTCCCATGAGGAGCGAACTGAAAACGCTTCGGAGGCCCGGAAGGTCGCATCGATGCGGCTTCTCGAAACCCTTCTGCTCTTCGCCGCCCGCTACGGCAAAGAGGTCTCTATGGAGACCCTGACGGCGGGCCTCCCCCATCCTCCCGGCCAGGGGGCTCCCGACCTGCTCAGTGTCTCCCAGGCCGAGACCCTCTTCGTCCGGGCGGCCCATCGGGCGGGGTTCCGCTCCACGATGACCCAACGGGACCTCTCGGAGATTCTGGATTTGCATCTGCCGGTGATCCTACTGCTGGATCGGGGGCAGAGCTGCATCCTCGAGGCGATCAGCAGCGACCGGAAACAGGCCAAAATCATCCATCCCGGCCCCAATCCTCTGGAGGAGTGGGTGGATCTGGAGGAGTTGGCGCGACACTACACCGGATATCTCTTCATGCTCAAAAAGGAGCACGACTCCCATCAGGGCGCCACCTTCGCCTGGCACCACCGGGGCAAGCACTGGTTCTGGGACACCCTGAAACTCTCCTGGCCGATCTATAAAGATGTCATTCTCGCCTCGTTGCTGGTCAACCTCTTCGTCCTTGCATCCCCCCTCTTTACCCGGAACGTTTACGACCGGGTGATCCCCAACAACGCCATCGAGACCCTGATGGTCTTCGCCGCGGGGGTGAGTATCGTTTATCTGCTGGATGCGTTTCTGAAGTATTTCCGCAGCCGTATGCTGGAGATCGCCGCGAAAAAGAGCGACGTGATCATGTCGTCGATCATCTTCGAGCGGGTCCTGGACATGCACATGAGCCAGGTGCCCCGTTCGGTGGGTTCCTTCGCCAGCAACCTCAAGGAGTTCGACTCTATCCGGGGTTTTCTGACCAACGCCACTCTGGCGGTGCTCATTGACCTACCCTTCGCGGTGATCTTTCTGATCGTGATCTGGTACATGGGGGGACCCATCGTTCTGATTCCTCTGACCATCATGCTGATCATCCTGGGTTACGCCCTCTTCATCCGCAAGCCTCTGCAGGAGAGCATCGAAAGCACCTACGAAGCGGCGGCGAGGAAGAACGGGATCCTGATTGAGGCCCTCAACAATCTGGAGACCATCAAGGCCCACAACATCGCCGGGCAGATCCAGTGGCAGTGGGAGGAGAGCGTGGGCGAGATCGCCCGAAAGAGCCTGCGCTCCCGATTGATGTCGGCCTCCATCCCGACACTCACCGGTTTCATGGTCCAGCTCAATACCGTGCTGATCATCATCGCCGGGGTCTATATGATCCGGGACCTGGAGCTGACCATGGGAGGACTCATCGCCATCACGATCCTGGCGTCGCGCACCGTGGCCCCCATGGGGCAGGTGGCGGCGCTGCTGACCAACTACAGCGACGCCCGGACCGCCTACGAGAATATCGACCGGATCGTCAACCAACCCTCCGAGCGCCTCTCCGGACAGAAATTCATCCACCGGGAGAGCTTCCGGGGCAAGATCGAGTTCCGCAACGTCACCTTCACCTACCCCGGTTCGGAGGTCCCGGCCCTGAAGAATGTCTCCTTCGTCATCCAACCTGGGGAGCATGTAGGGATCATCGGGCGGATCGGATCGGGCAAGAGCACCATCGAGAAGCTGATCCTCAAACTCTACGACGTGGACGAGGGAGCGATCCTCATCGACGATGTGGATATCGCCCAGATCGACCCGGCGAGGCTGCGACAGTTCATCGGCTATGTGGGACAGGAGGTGGGGCTCTTTCGCGGGACCCTCCGAGAGAACATCGGTAACCGCAAGCCTGGGATCGGGGACGAGCGTCTGCTGGAAGCGGCCCGGATCGCCGGGGTGGACGAATTCGCCCGGCGCCACCCCATGGGTTACAACATGCCCATTGGTGAGCAGGGTCAGGGGCTCAGCGGCGGGCAGCGTCAGAGCATCGCCCTGGCCCGGGCCCTGGTGAGCGACGCCCCCATCATGCTGCTGGACGAGCCCACCAACGCCCTGGACCAGTTGAGCGAGCAGCGGATCCTGGAGGCCCTGGGGCCGGTGCTGCAGGGGCGGACTGTGTTGATGATCACCCAGAAGTTCGCCCTCCTTCGCCTTACTCCGCGGGTCATCGTCATGCACGAGGGACGGGTCTATCTGGACGGCCCCCGGGAGGAAGTGTTGAAACGTTTGAGCCAAGGAGCCTCCGATGCGGCGTAAACTCAGCGAGCAGGACCATCAGTACATGGACAGCCTGGGGGAGGCGCTCTCCGAGCATACCCCCCGTAAGATCCGCTACGCCATCTATTTCTGGACCATCGCTGTGCTGGGCTTTCTGATCTGGGCAGCCCTGGCGCCGGTGGACGAGATCACCCGGGGGCAGGGAGAGGTGGTCCCCAGCGGGAACAACCAAGTGGTACAGAACCTGGAAGGAGGAATCCTCAAGCAGATCATGGTCAAGGTGGGAGACCGGGTGGAGAAGGGGGCTCCCCTGCTGAAGATCGAGAACGAAAAGGCCCGGGCCCAGCTCAAGGCCACGGAGATCAAAGTCCACGAGCTGCAGGCCAAACGGGACCGGCTGGCCGCCGAGGCGATGGGGAAGCCCTTCGAGTTCCAGACTTCCCAGGACCCTCAGAACTACGGTTTCTATCGCAACGAACTGAGCCTCTATCAGAGCCGCCAGCGGGAGCTGCAGGCCAAACTGAGAACCCTCGAGGAGCAGATGGAGCAGCAGCACAACGCCGAACGGGAGACCCGGCAGCGGGTGGCCGACCTGAACCGCACCGCCCAGCTCATGGAGAAAGAGATCGGCATCATGCGCCCCATGGTCAAGCAGGGGGTCAAGTCCCGGGTGGAGTTCATGCGGCTGCAGCGGGAGCAGAGCAAGATCCTCGAAGAGCTCCACAGCGCCCAGAACTCTCTCCCCAAGATCGCATCAGCCATCCGGGAGATCGGACACAAACTGGAGGCGACCCGGGCGGAGTTCCGCAACAAGGCCAAGGAGGAGCTCAACCAGGTGGAGGGGGAGCTGCTGCGCTCCCGTCAGAGTATGATGGCCCTGCAGGATGAGGTGACCCGGACCATCGTGCGATCTCCCATCAAGGGGATCGTCCAGAAACTCTACGTCCATACCGTGGGCGGGGTCATCAAGCCGGGGGAGGACCTGGTGGAGATCGTCCCCACCGACGACAATCTCTGGCTGGAGGTGAAGATCAAACCCTCCGACATCGCCTTCATCTACCCCGGCCAGAAGGCCACGGTCAAGGTCAGCGCCTACGATTTCGCCATCTATGGCTCTCTCGAGGGGGAGGTAGTCCATATCAGCGCGGATACCACCAAGGACGAGAAGGACCGCCCCTGGTACATCGTCCATATCCGTACCAAAAAGAACTATCTCGGCAGCAAGGAACACCCTCTGAAGATCATCCCCGGGATGACGGTGAACGTGGATATCCTGACAGGGAAGAAAACGGTACTTGACTATATCCTGAAGCCCATTCTCCGGGCCAAGGAGTATACCTTCACCGAGCGCTGATGGGCCACCTCTCCCTCTCGGAGGAGATCAAACACTAAACCATCGATAAATTAATTAATATTAAGTTTACGCTTAGAAATATTCTGTTAATCTTTTACTGTAAAACACTCGGGAGACTTTGCGAGAAGCAGATTGCTCTGTAGACGATCTGAAATGACAGTGTGAAGTGTAAAAGGAAAAGAGAATGAAAAAATTATGGCTTGCCATATTGATCGGCGGAACGGGTGTGACCCTTTCGGCCACGACCCTCAAGGAGGTGGTCTCCGACGTACTGGACAGCAATCCGGTCATCAAGGAGCGCCTCCACAACTACCGCGCCACCCGGGCCGACCTTCGTGGGGCGGAAGCGGGTTACTATCCGACTCTGGATCTCGAGATGGGCGTGGGAAAGGATTATCAGGGCCGCTTCAGCGACAAGGAGAACGAAGAGTACGATGTATTCCGTAATTCGTTGATTCTCCGTCAGAACATCTTTCACGGATTCAGCACCCAGGAGCGGGTCAGCTACCAGATGATGCGCTCTCTGGCCGCCGCCTACAGCTACCTGGAGAAGGCCAACGACGTCACCCTACAGACCATCAAGGTCTACACCGACCTTCTGCGCTATCGGGAGCATCTGGAGAACGCCCGGATCCACGTCAAGCATATCGAGACGCTCTACGCCAAAGTCACCAAGGCCTACAAGGCGGGATTGACCAAAATGTCGGAGGTGAGCAAGGTTCGCTCCTCCCTCGCCCTGGCCAAGTCCAATATGCTGGTAGCCCGCAACCGGCTCTCCAACGCCATCTACAACTATCGCCGGGTCACCGGCCGGACCATCCGTCCCAAAGACCTGCACAAGGTGAGCTTCAATCTGCCCCTGCCCAAGGATCAGGAGCAGGCGACCCTCTTCGCCCTGGAGAACAATCCCTCTCTGCGGGTGGGCAAATACAACATCAAAGGGGCCGAATCCCTCTACCGGGAGAGCAAGAGTGCTTTTTATCCTAAGATCGATGTGGAAGTATCGGCCAACTATGCAGACTCTTTTCACGATGATCCGAATCAACAACTCTACTCGGATAGTTCGAATGATGTCAAAGCGATGATCGTCATGCGCTACAACCTCTTCAACGGAGGTGCCGACGAAGCGGCCCGGGTCAACAAGATGAGCAAGGTCTCCCAGGAGATGGAGGTGGTTAACGACCTGCGCCGTCAGGTGATGGAGGGGATGGATCTCTCCTGGAGCACCTACGAGCTTGCGAAGGATCAGATCCCGGTCCTCGAGCGTTACCGCGACCAGAGCCGGGAGACCCTGAAGCTTTACTGGAAAGAGTACAAGGTGGGGGAGCGCTCCCTGCTGGACCTCCTGGCGACGGAGAACGATCTCAAGCGGGCCAACGACGAGCTGATCGATGCCCGATACAATATGCTTCTGGCCAAGTACCGCATCCTCGATGCCATGGGCCTGACGATGGCTTCGGTCATGGGGGATGTCAAACCCTACTATCAGCGGGTCGGGCTCTTCAACGGTGGCAAGAGTCCCAAAGACACCCTGCCGGCCCGCTACGACTCCGATCGTGACGGGGTCGTGGCGGACAAGGACCTCTGTGCCGACTCCAAACGCTGGAAGAACGGAGTGCGCCCTTCGGGTTGCCGCCCGTCGATCAATGCGCCCAAGAGCATCGAAGGAGGTCTGCGATGAAACGGTTGATCTGGATCGCCTCGTTTTGCGGGGCCATGATGCTCGGAGCCGGAAGTCTCTATGGCGACAACTACATGACCGGCAGCGGGGTCGTCACTGCGCCGGTCTCGACTGGCATTCCCAACTCCGTCGATGGAGGCAGGCTCCTGCATTGGCAGGGTTACGTGACGCGTCTGGAGCCGATCTACTTCTATGGGGATGATCTCCAGGATGATTCGGAACTGGGAGTGGAACAACTCAGAGAACTCCTGCGCCAAAACCGCTCCCGGATCCGCTATGTCAGCATCCTGGGCCACAGCTCTTCGGTCATCGACGAGGAGAACCGCATCGACGAAGGGGGTTGGGTCGGGCTCTGGCACGGAATGGGCGACGGACGGATCCCCAAAGAGAAGGCGATCTCCCTGGTCAATCGGCGGATCCAGGCGATTTACGACCTGGTACGCGAGGAGGGGATCCCCTCCTCGAAGATCTACAACGAGAACCGCCTCGACCGGGACCCCCTCTACACCGAAGGGACCAGCGAGGGCCGTGCGGGCAACAACCGCGTCGCTGTGGCCCTCTTCTCCAACGGCCCGTTGATCCTGGGGGATCTGCACATCAATTTCGCCCTCGACTCCGCCCGGATCCTTCCGGGATACGACGAGCGCATTGCCAAATTCGCCAAACTCCTCGAGCGCAATCCCAAGATGAACGTCACCATTGTGGGGCACACCGACCGTAGAGGCTCTTACTCCTACAATATCGCCCTCTCCAAACGCCGCGCCGAAGCGGTCAAATCCCGCTTGGTGGAACTGGGGATCTCTCCCTCCAGGATTCGAACCGAAGGCCGGGGATATACCGAGCCTGTCGCCCAGGGCCACAACGAAGCGGCCTATCGCCAGAACCGCCGGATCGAAGCGGTCCTCTACCGTTAAACGGCTTTCGAATCCCCCACAAAGGGGCTCGGAAAAGCGTCGCAAATCAAGAACTCTCAAGACGATATAAATTTCACCTTTTTCCTTCGAACAGATTGTTTACATTTTCTCGCTAAAATCATGTAATTTTGGAGTATTTCCTACTCCGCCTATCGAAAGCCGTATCATGGAATGCTTGATCGGCTTTTTTAACAAGTGAGTCATCTATGAAAAAAATCATTGGCTATCTGAAAAATTTGGTCGGTTTGCACTATGCCAAAGATGCGCAGGGCCACCTCCGCGAAATCCATCCCGGAGACCCGGTATTCGAGGGCGAAGTCGTCGTAGATGCATACGGAGTTCCCGTCTCAGACGCATTGAGAAATGTTCAGGAGCATAAACCCGATTCGAATCTCGAACAGACGAACATAGCTACAGAATCGACTGATGAAGTTTTTAATGGGCAAGAGCACAAAAAAGAGAAGCGTTTTCCCAAGCCAACGATATCAGTAGATCATTTTGATTCCGAGTATGCAGAAGTCGATGCAGAGGCACCTCTGGCTCAGAATGCTTGGTTGGAAAAGACTGATCTGAGTAGAGATCTGGCGGATAATGGTTCGCTCACTGTGATGGTGGGTACCAACGCCATTGAAAAAAGCACCGTGACGATGAGCACGTACGTTATCGATGAGGATGATGACGATGAGGACGACGTCGATGTGGATGATGATGTCAAAGACACCACCACCTCGGCCACGGTCGATATCAAAGATGACAGCGGCCACGACGACTACCTCGACAGCACCGACGACCTGGCGCACACGCCGCTCTCGGGTCAGATCGAGGCGGGCGGAACGATTACGGGCCTGAGTGTCAGCGACGGCACGACGACCCTCCCCATCGATCCGGCCACCATCACCGTCAACCCCGACGGCACCTGGAGCACGACGGTCGATACCAGCGGCCTGAACGACGGCACCCTCACCGTCACTCTCGACGCAAAAGACGCCGCGGGCAATACGGCGCCGACGGTCATGGATACCATCGTCAAAGACACCACCACCTCGGCCAGTGTCGATATCACCGAGGAGAGCGGTGACAATGTCATCAACGCCAGCGAAGTGGCCACCAGTGACATCACCGGAACAGTAGAGCCT
>JALWPZ010000237.1 GCA_026994745.1 Campylobacteraceae bacterium
CCCCAAAGAGCCGCCACGGAAAAAGAATCCGCCCAAAGAGCCCAAAAAAGAGGAAACCCGCGGCTTCACCCGAAAAAAGGAGCTGAGCAAAGAGCAGAACCTGACGAAACGGACCCAACCGGTCAAAAGCTCCCTGGTCATCGATATGAAGATGGTCAAATCTCCGAAAAAGAAGCGAAAAAAGCAGAAGCAGGTCCGCAAAAACCCCACGAAAAAAACGACACCTCTTCCCAGAAAGCAGCACAAAAGAACGGTAAGGAAAAAGAGCCCTCCCAAAAAGGTCGTCCGACAACGGCCCAAGCCCCAAAAGCGGCGGGTGGCCAGGCGTCCCAGGCCCCGGGGGCCCGACAGCCGCCTGATCCGCTCTCTCTATGGCAGCAGCTATTCCCGGATGAGCAGCTCCCAACGCCGGTTTATCGACGAGAACCTGCGGCGGATCATCCAGATCTCCCAGCGGACCCTCAACTATCTGGGCTACCCCAGAGAGGCCGCCCGCTTTGGCGAACAGGGCACCAACGTGGTGGAGTTCTGGCTCCACCCCAACGGGGATATCAGCGGCCTGCATCTACGCAAGCGCCTGCGCTCCTCCTCCCTGAACCGTCAAACCATCGAAGTGATCAAGACCGCCTACATGCACTACCCCCGCCCCAAGACGAAGACCAAGATCATCATCTATGTGCGGTATCGATTGTATTGAATTGAAAGCTCTGAAAAACCTCCGTCATTCCGGACTTGATCCGGAATCCAGGGGCACAATGCCCATCAGACAGTGGATCCTGAATCAAGTTCAGGATGACGAAGTCACATTCGTTCAGTTTTTAGAAGGTTGAATTAGAAATGGAAAAGTAGAAAAGAGAAATTCCGGATGGCGTCACTTTAAAAGGCTTGAATCGGGAGGAAATGGGAACCTATTCCCGTTTCGCGGGGAGAGAACTCAAGCCCCGACTTTGGTCTCTTAGGAATGGTAGTTGGGGCTCTCTTTGGTGATGGTAACGTCATGGACGTGGGACTCTTTGAGGCCGGCGCTGGTGATCTCCACGAACTCCGCCTTTTCCCAGAAGGTGGGGATGTCCCTGGAGCCGCAATATCCCATGGAGGAGCGGAGCCCTCCCGTCATCTGGTGGATCACGTCGGCGATCTTGCCACGATAGGGGACCCGCCCTTCGATCCCCTCGGGGACGAGTTTGTCCGCGGCGGTACCCTCCTGGAAATAACGGTCGGTGCTTCCCTTGGACATGGCGCCGATGGAGCCCATTCCCCGATACTCCTTGAACTGACGGCCGTTGTAGATGATCATTTCGCCCGGAGCCTCGTAGGTTCCGGCAAGGGCGGAACCCAGCATGACGGAGCTCGCACCCACGGCCAGAGCCTTGGCGATATCCCCGGAGTATTTGATCCCTCCGTCGGCGATGACGGGAACCCCCATGGGGTTGGCCACCTGGGCCACTTCGTCGATGGCGCTGATCTGGGGGACCCCCACCCCGGCGACGATCCGGGTGGTACAGATGGAACCGGGTCCGATCCCCACTTTGACGGCGTCGGCTCCCGCCTCGATCAGGTCCGCCGCGGCGGCACCGGTGGCGATATTTCCGGCGATAACGTCCACATCCAGCTCCGCTTTGATCGCTTTGAGGGTATCGATGATCCCCTGGGAGTGTCCGTGGGCGGAATCGAGGACGATGACGTCGACTCCCGCTTCCACCAACGCCTTGGCCCGGTCCATCTGCCCCACGCCGATGGCCGCGCCGACCCGCAGGCGGCCGAACTCGTCTTTGTTGGCGTTGGGGAACTGTTCCCGCTTTTCGATGTCCTTGATGGTGATCAAGCCGCGGAGCACCCCCTCGTCGTCGACGATGGGCAGTTTCTCGATCTTGTGCTCCTGCAGCACCTTGGCCGCTTCGTCCAGGGAGGTCCCCTTTTTGGCGGTCACCAACGGCATGGGGGTCATCACCTCTTTGACCAGGAGGTTCTTGTCGGTGATGAAGCGCATATCCCGGTTGGTGATGATCCCCAGGAGCTTGCGGTTCTCGTCCACGACGGGCACGCCGGAGATCCGGTACTCCGCCATCATGGCATCGGCTTCGGCGACGGTGGCGTCGGGGCCGATGAAGATCGGATCGATGATGATCCCACTCTCGCTCTTCTTGACCTTCTTGACCTCGAAGGCCTGGGTCGCCACGTCCATGTTCTTGTGAATGATCCCGATCCCGCCCAGACGGGCCATGGCGATGGCCGCCTTGTGCTCGGTGACCGTATCCATTGCCGCGGAGACGATGGGAATGTTCAATCCCACCCGTTTGGTCAGGCGGCTTTTCAGGGAGACCTCCTTGGGCAGAACGGTGGAGTGCTGGGGGACCAGCAGAACATCTTCGAACGTCAGGGCGCGCATTTTGATTCGCATAGGCAATTCTCCTTCGTTTAGTGGCTGTAGGCGACCGAGCGCTCCAGAGAGGCGGCTCCGTCGAAGAGGGTTCGTTCGTCGAACGCTTTGGCCAGCAGCTGCAGGCCGACGGGCATACCGCTATCCGCGTCTTTGCGGATCGGCAGGCTGATGCCCGGAAGCCCGATCAAGTTCACGGCGATGGTGTACATGTCGCTCTTGTACATCTCCAGGGGGTCGGCCAACTCTCCCAGTTTCGGCGCGATATCGGGAGCGACAGGGACCAGGATCAGATCCGCCTCATCGAAAACCCGGTTGAATTCGTCACGAATCAGGTGACGGACCTTCTGGGCTTTGAGGTAATAGGCGTCGTAGTAACCGGAACTCAACACGAAGTTCCCCAGCAGGATCCGGCGCTTCACCTCTTCTCCGAATCCTTCGCTGCGGGTCCGAAAGTAGAGGTCCTCCAGATTCTTGGGCTCTTCGCAACGACGTCCGTAACGGATCCCGTCGTAACGGGCCAGGTTCGTTGCCGCTTCGGCCGTGGCGACGATGTAGTAGGCGGCGATGTCGTATTTGGGATTGCTGAGCTCTTTGTGAACGATCCGATGCCCTTCACTCTCCAGGGCTTTGACCGCTTCCTCGTGAGCCGCGCGTACGGCGGGGGAAGCCGCCTCTACATAATTGTCGATCACGGCGATGGTCAGTTTCCGGTCGGGGTCGATGTTCCCGTGGATCGGATCTTCCGTCAGCTCCGCACTGGTGGAATCCCGGGGGTCGTGCCCCTTGATGGCGTCGTAGAGGATCGCCGCGTCCTCCACGCTGCGGGTGATGGGCCCGATCTGATCCAGGCTCGACGCGTAGGCCCCCAGGCCGTAGCGACTGACCCGTCCATAGGTGGGTTTGAAACCGACCACTCCGCAATAGGCGGCGGGCTGCCGGATGGAGCCCCCCGTATCGCTGCCCAGGGCGGCGATCGCCTCCCCCGCAGCCACGGCAGCGGCGGATCCCCCGGAGGAGCCGCCGGGCACCCGGCTCTTGTCGTGGGGGTTGAGGGTGGGCCCGTAACAGCTGCTCTCCGTCGTGGAACCCATGGCGAATTCGTCCATGTTGGCCCGTCCGAAGGGAGCCATACCGGCGTTGCGCATCTTCTCTACGACGGTGGCGTCGTAGGGGGCCACATACCCCTGAAGGATCCGGGAGGCACAGGTGACCCCCCAATCCTTCACCTGAATGTTGTCCTTCAACAGGATCGGGATCCCCTCCCCCGCTTCGTCGAAGGCCACATAGGCGTTCAAACCGTTGGCTTCCGCACGTTTTTTGAGCTCCTGACGGATCTCGGAAAGTTCTTCTTCGCTCTTGACGAGCGCTTCTTTGAGGCTGATCACTGGGCTATCCTGCTCACTTGAATGAATGGGCGATTATATCCAAAAAGAGGTTTGCGGATGATGAGCACCACGCTTTCCTGCCCGTCACGCCCAGGATCAATTCCCCAGGCGGCGGACCCATTTGTAGAAGAGCCGATCGGGATGGACCCGGGCGTCGACCGCTGTTCCTTCGAGAAGGTACTGCGCCAGCCACTTCGCCATCAAAGGAGCGAACACGAATCCCCGTCCACCCAAGCCGTTGAGGATCACCAGGTTCTCATGATGGATCAAGGGTACCTTGGCTCCTCGAGTGACCGACGGGTGCTCTTCCAGCATTCGGGGAACATCGATAATCGGTCCGACGGTGGGGAAGTGGTCCCGGCTGGTCGAACGCATCCCGCAAAAGGTTTCGAGCAGGCGGAAATCGGAAGTATCGGTGATCCAAGATGCCTTGCCCTCCAGCTCCTTGAGCGGTTGGCCGTCGCAGGCCAGGCAGGGGTGGGGACGTTTGACGTGGGTCGCTCCCAGTTTCACCCTCCCGTTGCGGGTGGAGGAGAGAGAGAAGTCCCTGTGCAGGCTGATGGGGAATTTCCGGGAAGTGGCGTAATCTCCCCGGCTGCCCCAGAGCCCCTTGATCCCCAGGTAACGCAGATCCAGCAGATCGCACTCGTACCCTGTCGCGAGCACCACCTTTTCGGCCTTCAATACCTCTCCCGATCCATGAAGAAGCCAGGAACCCTGCCGCGCTTCGAGGCGCTCCACTGCCATCTGCCGCAAGCCGATCCCATTCCCGATCTCCCGGCAGATCGCCTGGGCGTCGGCATCCCCCGCATCAGGGAAAAAGAAGCCCCCCGGGACGTTCCTCAGCCCTGCTCTCTCCGCTTCTTCCCGGCTCCAGACTTCATAGGGACGGTAGTTGAAGGCTTCATAGTCCCGGAACTTCGCCTCGTCAGCTTCGTTTTTCGGAATGCGCAGCACACCATCGGCATGAAAAGCGTCGGGAAAGTTCTCTCTGTAGAATCGGTGAGCGAAAGCGAAGGCTTCGTTGGTCAGCTCCTGGAGAGGACCGCCTTTACCGATCTTTGGCGAGACGAAAGCCCCTGCCGCTCCGCTCCCTCCGGACGCGGGAATATGGCTGCGGTCGATCAGCAGCACCTCGGCACCCGCCGCTTTGAGAAAGCGGGCTGCCATGACTCCCGCGACACCGGCACCGATGACGGCGATCAAAAGGAAAGTTCCTTTCCAGTGAGTAGTGAATAGTGAGTAGTGAGTAGTTTTGGTTTGCGTTGCGATGCAACGCCTCTCTTTAAACGATAAAAATGATGAGACTTTATGAAAGAATAAAATTTTGTAGCACGGAGCACAGAACACGGAACACGATCAATTCGGAGGCGGGACTTCGGTCCCGCACTGCCGACTGCCGACTGCCGACTACCGACTTCTAATTCCTCACTCCTCACTCCTCACTCCTCACTCGCGCTACAGAATGTAGCGCGTAAGGTCCTCTTTCTCCACCAGCTCTCCCAGCTTCTCTTCCACCAGGGCTTCGTCCACCACGATGGTCTCTCCCCGATGGGTGTCGGCTTCGAAGCTGATCTCTTCGAGGATCCTCTCCATGACGGTATGAAGACGCCGAGCGCCGATATCCTCGGTCTTTTCGTTGGCCAGGGCGGAGTATCGAGCGATGGCTCGCAGAGCCTCGTCGGTGAATTCGAGAGTGACCTCTTCCACCGCCAGCAACGCCTGGTACTGTTTGATCAGGGAGTTGGCCGGTTCGATAAGGATCCGGAAAAGCGCCTCTTCGTCCAGGCTGTCCAACTCCACGCGCAGAGGAAAGCGTCCCTGGAGTTCTGGGATCAGGTCGCTGGGCTTGCTCAGGTGGAAGGCCCCGGCGGCGATGAAGAGGATATGGTCGGTATTGACCGGACCGATCTTGGTGCTGACCGTGGAGCCTTCCACGATGGGCAGCAGATCCCGCTGGACTCCCTCCTTGCTGGGGTCCTGGCGGCCGGAGACATTGGAGGGAACGGCGATCTTGTCGATCTCGTCGAGAAAGACGATGCCGCCCTGCTCCACCTTCTCCAGAGCTTTCTCCTTCAGTTTCTCTTCATCCAGCAGCTCCTCGCTCGCCTCAGCAGCCAGGATCTTTCTGGCTTCCTTGATGGAGACCTCTTTCTTCTTCCCTTTTTTGCCCAGTCCTCCCAGCACTTTGACGATGGACTCCTGGACATTGGCCATCTCAGGAGGGACATTACCGCCAGCGAGATCCAGGCTCGGCGGGGGCATTTCCACCTCGATCTTCAGGTAATCAAGCTCCCCGGCCTCCAGTCTCTTTTGCATCCGGGCGAAGCTCGCATCGTAGTCGGCCTTCTTCTGTTCACTGGCCCCCTCGGGCAGAGGCGGCAGTAGCTTTTCGATGATTTTGTTCTCCACGTAGGCTTCGATCTTCTCTTTGTTGCGCTCGTTCTCCTCTTCGCGCACCAGCTGCATCGCCGTCATCGCCAGATCGCGGATGATCGACTCCACATCCCGTCCCACGAAGCCCACCTCGGTGAACTTGCTGGCTTCGACCTTGATGAAGGGCAGCTTCATCATCCGGGCCAGCCGGCGGGAGATCTCGGTCTTTCCCACACCGGTACTTCCGATCATCAGAATATTCTTGGGGGTCACCTCCCTCTGCATCTCTTCGTCGAGCTGCATCCGGCGCCAGCGGTTGCGCAGTGCCACGGCGATGGTCTTTTTGGCGTCGTTCTGGCCGATGACGTAACGGTCCAGGTATTCGACGATCTGGCGGGGGGTCATATTGCGTTCACTCACGGTTCGAGCTCCAGAAGTTTGATATTGGTGTTGGTGTAGATGCAGAGTTCCCCGGCGATCTGCAGACTCTCCTTGACCAGGGTCGCCGCATCCAACGAAGCGTGACGGGCCAGGGCCCTCGCCGCCGAGAGGGCGAAATTGCCCCCGCTGCCGATGGCGGCGATGCGCCCATCCTCGGGCTCCACCACGTCCCCGGTCCCCGAGAGGATGAAGATGTGCTCCTTGTTGAGTACCAGCATCATCGCTTCCAATTGACGCAGGTGCTTGTCCTGGCGCCACTGCTTGGAAAATTCGATGACCGACTTGAGCAGATCCCCCTTCTTTTCATTGAGGATCCCCTCGAACATATCGAAGAGTGTGAAGGCGTCGGCGGTACTCCCGGCGAAACCCGCTAGGATCTTCCCCTCGTAGAGCGTACGGATCTTGGTGGCGTTCCCTTTGAGGACCGTATCCCCGAAGGTCACCTGCCCGTCCCCGCCGATGACGGCATGGTTCTCCCCGCGGTAGGCCAGGATGGTGGTCGCTTCGAACATTCCTTATCCCTCGACGGCGACGACGTTGACCCTGGCCGCGGCATGGATGCCGTGGCCCAGTTTGATGTCGACGGTGTGGAGCCCCTCGGATTTGATGGGCTTTTTCAGATCGATCTTGTGCTTGTCGATCTCGAAGCCCAGCTGCTCATTGATGGCATGGGCGATGTCGTTGTTGGTAACGGAACCGCGGATCCCGATGGGGGCGGCGGGCTTTTCGATGCGGATCTCCACCGCTTCGATCTTCTCTTTTTCCGCCGTTAGACGCTCGATTTCGGCGGCTTCTTCGGCGGCGCGGCGCGCCTGCTCGGCCTTCCACTCCTCGACGACCTGGGGAGTTGCGACCTTCGCCAGCCCTTTGGCCACCAGAAAATTCCGGCCGTAGCCGTCCTTGACCTCTTTGATCTCTCCCGCTTTCCCAACGTTTTTGACGTCTTTGATCAGCAACACTTTCATAACGACTCCTTCTTCGCTCCCTTACGGGAAAATTTGACGATATTTTATCCAATAAACATGAACGGTTGAAGCAGTATGCCAAAGAGCAGGGAATAAGTCTCAACAAACTTTTTGACGAATTGGCGACCATCGCCCTGGCCCAATTCGACGCCAGGACATGATTCACTCTGATGGCTTCCAAAGGGGATTTCAAGAGGGGTCTGGAGCTTCTGGACAAACTGGATGAAACTCTATAGCAGACCAGAGACAGGAGATCATTCCTAATCCATCGGCTCCCCGGTTTCGATGGCCAGATTGCTGCGGGAGTACTCCACCATACTGCCATCATAAACTTTGACATCCTTCATTCCGGCTATGAATGTGGCAACGAACCAGAGGCCCCGGGCTTTGTGGCCGGTATTGCAGTAGATGATCAGCGGCTTGTCCAGCTCAACACCGTATCCATCATTGTACAAGGTCTTTTGGGCCTCATCCTTGGATAAAAAAACGTAAGCATTCCCCTCCTTCTTCACATAGCGGATCACAGGAGTCAGCTTCGCGGTGGGGATGCGTCCGTGGCGAGGCAGGTCTTTTCGCTTGTCTTCTCCCCGGTAGAACTTCCCTACCCGCGCGTCGCTGATCTGAACCTTGTCGTCGTAGATCGCTTCCATGACATCCACCAGGGAGGCAAAAGCGCTTTTGTCGACCTTTTCGATCTCCAGATCGCTGGGAGCTTCTTGGGGCACTTCTGTCGTTACCGGACGCTTCTCCTCACTCCATTTCGCCATCCCTCCATCGAGAATCGCTCCGTTACGCAAACCGTAGATCCACATGTTCCAGACCCCGCTGGCGGCATCGGCAAAATCCTTGTTAACCTTCCCGGCGCTAGCAAAAACCACTAGGCTCTTCTCCGTCACTCCCGCTTTCTGCAGCATCTCCTGCACCTGTTCCGGGGTGCTGAGCCATTTGGGAATATCTCCCACTTTCCCTCGGAAAAAGCTCTTTTTCGGATAGTTGACAGCTCCCTCGATGTGGCCCTTTTTATAATCGGCCTTGGGTCGGGTATCGATGACAACCACCTCCTTTTTCCCCAGATTCTTCGCCAACCACTCCGTCGTTACAATGTGGTTGGGGGGCAAATCCATTCCCACTGCCAACGCTCCGAAAGCGACCAACGCCGCAAAATACCTGAAAGACCTTTTCATCATTTTCCTTTTATTTCGAATTTAGCCAATCAGCTAACTGGATTCTAGCCAAACCTTTCAACTCACCATCTCCCGCCACCTCAAAGAGCTCAGGGATGCGGGCCTCATCACGATGACCAAACGCGGAAACAAGATCTACGTGGATCCCAATATTGAAACCGTCAGGGAGTTGGCCGGCTGTTTCTCCCAGATACTGAATGGGCTTGAACACAGCAACGAACCTTCTTCGTAGATCGTTCGGAACTCAGCGGCTTCCCCCCTCTCCACTATGCTAAAATTCCGAAAAATTTTCTCCTCTACCGTAAGGATATCCAAGGATCCATTGCATGTTTCAAACTTTCGAACTTAAAAATCTGGAAACCTTCCCCCGGGAACTCGACACGCTCCTGAAACGGCAAAAAGCCGCCATCGACGAACTGGCCAAAAACGACAGCGACGACTACGACACCATCGTCAAACCCCTGGAGGAGATGGACGAGGAGCGCAGCCTATTTTTTACGCCGCTTTCACACCTCAACAGCGTCATGAACTCCGAGGCGACCCAGAAGGCGTACGAAGAGAGCCTGCCTTTGCTGAGCCGTTTCCACAGCGAAGTTTCACAGAACACGGCCCTTTTCGAGAAACTCAAACGCATCGAAACCGACAATCTCCATCGATGGAAGGTCCTGGAGAACGAGATCCGGGATTTCCGGCTCAGCGGAGCGGAGCTGCCCGAGGCGCAGAAGAAAGAGCTCGAAGCGATCGATCTGGAACTGAGCGAACTCTCCAACCGCTTCAGCCAGAATCTTCTCGATGCCACCAACGCCTACGAACTGATCGTCGAGAACGAAGAGGATGTGGCCGGCCTGCCCGAGAGCGACCTGGCCGCCGCCCGCTTCGAGGAGGAGGGATGGGTCAAATACCGCTTTACCCTCCAGATCCCCAGCTACCTGGCCTACATAACCTATGGACCCAATCGCGAACTGCGGGAAAAGCTCTACCGTGCCTACACCACCCGCGCCCCCGAAAACGCCGCCGTCATCGACCGGATCCTGGAGCTGCGGGAGAAAAAGGCGAAACTCCTGGGCTTCGCCAACTACGCCGAATACGCCCTGCAGAGCCGGGACGCCAATTACGAAGAAGAGGTGTTGGAGTTCCTCGAAACACTGACGAAAATGAGCCGCAAACAGGGAGAGGCGGAGCTGGAAGAGCTGCGAGATTTCGCCCGCCGAACCGACGGACTGGAAGAGCTGGCCAGCTACGACGTCGCCTACTACTCCGAAAAACTCAAAAAGCACCTCTTCGACTTCGACGAAAACGACACCAAGCCCTACTTCGAGCGGGAAAAGGTTCTCGCCGGACTGCTGGAGATCGTCAGCGAACTCTTCGACATGCGTTTCGAGCCTGTCGACGTTCCCGTCTGGCATCCCACGGTGCGTCCCTACGATATCTATCGCCACGATGAACTCTCCGGAAGAATCTACTTCGATCTGGAAGCCCGCAAAGAGAAGCGCGGCGGGGCCTGGATGCACGACTGGGAGACCCGATTCGTCGACACGCAGGGGACGACCCATCTGCCCAGCGCCTTCGTCGTGGGTAACTTCGCCCCCGCGACCGGAGAGACCCCCAGCCTGCTGCGTCACGACGACGTCGTGACCCTCTTCCACGAGATGGGCCATGCGATCCACCACCTCTTCAGCGCCGTCGACGAACGCTCCGTCAGCGGGATCAACGGCGTCGCCTGGGATGTGGTAGAATTCCCCAGCCAGTTCCTGGAGAACTTCGCCTACGAAGCGGCGATCCTGCGACGCTTCGCCTTCCACTACGAAAGCGGTGAGTCGATCCCCGAGGATCTGTTGCAGCGCATCAAAGCGGCCAAAAACTTCCAGGCCGCTCTGGGAATGCTGCGCCAACTGGAGTTCGCCACTTTCGACTTCCGCCTCCACCAAAAACTCTACCAGGGCGAGGAAGTCCAGCAACTCCTCGACGAAGTGCGCAAGCAGACCTCCCCTCTCAAGCCCCCCGCCTACAACCGCTTCCAGCACGGCTTTGCCCACATCTTCGCCGGCGGCTATGCGGCGGGCTACTACAGCTACAAGTGGGCCGAAGTCCTCAGCGCCGACGCCTTCTTCGCCTGCGTCGACGAGGAGGGAAATTTCGTCAAGGAGAAGGCCGAGGGGTACTACCGATTCATCCTCTCCCAGGGTGGCAGCGAAGAGATGAGTCGCCTTTATCAGGAGTGGCTGGGCAGGAAACCGAGACTGCAGTCGTTGTTGAAACTCTATGGGATCGGGGAGTAAATCGGTGTATTGGTTATTAGTTATTAGTTATTGGAAACACCTACTGCGCTTTTCATCATTTGCAGTTTGTCGTTCTACGTTTGAAAAAAAGCGTTGCATAGCAACGCATACCGAAACTATTCATCATTCATCATTCACCATTCACCATACGATAGCCAAGCTTTCGCCTCCTCACTCCTCACTCGTTTCATCGGAGGAACGCCGATGAAACGCGACCACATTCTTTTTATCGCCAGTGTCGTCGGAGTCTTCCTGCTTCTCCTCGCCGGGGCCTGGAGCAGCCCCACCTTCTCGGAGGAGCAGAGCTACATCGAGGCGATCGTCATGTTCGGCGCCCTGCTCTTCGTCTTCTCCGTCGTCGTCATCGTCGCTGCGATGGGGTTTCGCTCCTTCGCCCTCTTCATGGCGCTCTTCATCGCCATGGCGGTCTCCCTCTACGGGATCGAAGCGGGGGTCATCGTCGTCGTCGCCACGTACGTGATCTGGGGATTGATCTTCGCGATCCAGCTGCTTCTGGTCCACCATCGGGTCGAAGGAGCGATCCGATGGTTCCGAGAACGCTACACCTTCAAAACCTTCACCCTGGAATTCAAAGTCTTCTATCCCATGATCTGGACCTTCTATTTCTTCTTCGAGTATCTCCCCCACCTGGTGACCAAAGAACATCTCATCGACTTCGATCCCAAGGAGGTCTACGATGTGATGAAGGGATTCCTGAACCCTCGCTGATGGATGGCAAGAAGTTGTTTATCATAAACGATAAATGAACGTGATATAATCCATTCCATGAAGCCCCAAGCCCTGGAACTCCGACGATCTTCCCATACTGTGACCATCCTCTGTCGTGGGGAGTGGAGCCTCTACCGTTCCGGGGAGATCGAGAAGCAGATCCGTTCGACGGAACTTCCCCCGCGATCCTACTATATTCTCGATTTTCATGAGGTCGATGAGTTCGACAGCGCCGGGATCCTCCTTCTATTGGATCTGTGCGAACGGATCAAGAAGATGGGAAACGATTGCGAGCTTCAGGGCTTGAACGTAAAGCAAAGCAAAATGCTTCGTCTCCTCGAAAAGGGGTATGCAGAGGAGCCGCTTCCCCGCAGGAGGGAAGGGTTCTTTTACCGGATCGGGAAAGCCACGATCGACGAGCTCGGCGTCGTACGGGATTTCTTCCACTTTCTGGGGGAGCTCTTCGCCTCCTTCATGCGCCTTCTTTTCAAACCCTCCAATTTCCGGCTCCGGGAGACCGTCTATCACATCGAACAGTCCGGATTCAACGCGCTCTTCATCATCGGCCTGACTTCGATCCTCGTCGGCCTGGTCATCGCCTATGAGAGCTTGGTGCAATTGGTACAGTTCGGTGCGGACATCTTCGTCGTCGATGGGATCGGGATCGCCATCACCCGGGAGCTGGGACCCATGATCACCGCCATTGTCATCGCCGGGCGGAGCGCATCGAGCTACACTGCCGAGATCGGCACCATGAAGATCACCGAAGAGATCAGCGCCATGCGGACCATGGGCTTCGACCCCTTCTTCTTTCTCGTGATCCCCCGGATCGTCGCCCTGGTCATCGCCATGCCTCTGCTGATCTTCTTTTCGGACATCATGGGGATCCTGGGCGGCATGGTCGCCACCAAGGCCCAGGTGGACATCTCCTACTCCTTCTTCCTCCAACGCCTGCAGGAGGTCCTGGCGGCCAAACACTACATCCTCGGGATCATCAAGGGGCCCTTTTTCGCCCTGATCATTGCCGCGACGGGCTGCTTTCATGGCTTCCGTGTCACCGGGGATACCGAAAGCATCGGGATCGAAACCACCGCCAGCGTGGTCCACGCCATCTTCTTCGTCATCGCATGCGACGCCCTCTTCGCCATTCTCTACACACAGTTGGGATACTAGATGGAACCGATCATCGAAATGCGCGACATCGTCACCCGCTTCGGGGATACGGTGATCCACGACGGCGTGAACCTTCGGGTCTACCCCGGTGAGATCTACGCCATCCTGGGAGAGAGCGGGGCCGGCAAATCGGTCTTGGTCAAAGAGATCATCATGCTCCTGCGCCCCAGCTCCGGCACCGTGCGCGTCCTGGGAAAGACCCTGGACCAGACCGATTATCGCCAACAGCAGGAACTGCGCAAGAGCTGGGGAGTGCTGTTCCAGTTCGGTGCTCTTTTCACCTCCCTGACCGTTGCGGAGAACATCGCCTTGCCCATCCGGGAATATACCTCCGTACCCAAACACCTGCTGGAGAAGATCATCCGGGAAAAGCTCGACATGGTGGGGCTTCCCTCCCGGGCCGCATCCCTCTACCCTTCCGAACTCAGCGGGGGAATGATCAAACGGGCGGCCCTGGCCCGGGCATTGGCCATGGACCCCAGGCTGCTCTTCCTCGACGAACCCACCTCCGGACTGGATCCCATCGGGGCCCGCTCCTTCGATCGTCTCATCGTCGATCTGCGTGACGCCCTAGATATCACCGTGGTGATGATCACCCACGATCTCGACTCCATCTTCGGGATCGTCGACCGGATGGCGATCCTGGCGGACAAACACGTGGTGGCGGAGGGGACACTCCAGGAGGTGCTCGCTTCCGACCACCCCTTCGTCGAGCGCTTCTTCAAGAACGAATACACATCCAAACGTTTTCAGGGTAAAATACGGCAAACGAGCGAAAATGGGGGCGGCGGCGTAGATGTACAGTAAGATCAATTATACGGTGGTGGGTCTCTTCGTCTCCCTCTTCACCATCGCCCTGCTCGCCTTCGGATTCTGGCTCGCCAAATACGGATTCGAGGAGAAGTACGATCGATACACCCTCTATTTCACCGAACCCGTCGATGGGTTGACCCTCGACTCCTCCGTCAAACTCAAAGGGGTCGATGTGGGCAAAGTGAGCAGCATCGAGGTGGACCCCGAAAATGTCGAACGGGTGCGGGTCATGATCCGTTTGAGAGAGGGGACTCCCATCACACAGGGAATGTACGCCGTTCTCAAGCTCCAGGGGATCACCGGGCTCTCCTATGTGCAGATCGAGGGGGGAAAGAAGGGCGCTCCCCCGCTCAGATCCCAACAGGGCGAAGCCCCGGTCATCCCTACCCACGCCTCATTGATGCAGCAGCTCAGCAACGACGCCCCTGCACTTCTCTCCAAGCTCCAACATATGGCCGACAGCCTCGACAGTATCTTCTCCGAGAGCAATCGCAAACATCTGGAGCTGATCCTCAAAAACAGCGCCGATGCCACCGGCAAGGCCCTGGAGGTCGAAGAGAGGATCATCGCCCTTTCGGAAGAGTTCAACACGACGTTGCGAAATTTCAACGCCAAAGCCGATACGATCGAAGAGGAGGTGCGGGGATTGAGCAGCACCCTCCGGCAGCGGCTCCCCTCCCTGCTGAAGAACTTCGACGAAGCCGGTGCCAGCGTGGCCAAGGTGGCACGGGGACTCGAGCTCCGTCTAAAACGGGGGGAATACGACCTCAAGCGGATCGTCCGGCCCCTGAAGATCGATATCCGAGAATTGAGCTACCGCTACCAGGAGCTGGCCGAGGATCTCAAGGCACTTAGCCGTAACCCCTCCTCCATCCTCTTTGGTTCCGGCCACCCCATGAAAGGTCCCGGAGAATGAAAACCCTACCGATTTGGCTGAGATCACTGCTGTTACCCATGATTTTCCTGCTGGCGGGCTGCAGTTCCCGGAGCATCCAAATGTATACCCTGGACGCCGGATCGGCGGCGCAGCCCCAACGAACCGCCTACGCCCATGCCACGGTCCGGGTCGACTATCCCAAAGGGATCGAGGATACGATGGGAACCCGGATCTATTTTAGCCGGAGCGATCTGACCCAATCCTACTACCAATACCACCAGTGGTCCAAACCCCTCAATCGCATCATCCTCGCCCAACTCATCGAAGCCCTGCAACGCAGTCATATCTTCCACCGCGTCATCGACTACGCTTCCGAGGCACGGAGCGATTACACCCTGGAGACGACGATCTACCGCTTCGAGCACAGGATCGAAAAGGAGCGCTCCTACGCCGTGGTTTCCGTCGGGCTGAGGCTCTTGCGCAGCGACAACGATTCGGTGGTCAAGAGCCGAAGATTCGACTACAAGATCCCTGCCCCCACCACCGACGCCAAAGGGTTCGTACTGGCCGCCAACGAAGCGATGAAACGGCTCTCCGTCGAAATGACCCGATGGCTGGCCCATTGACATCGTCACCGGCCCTGTTTATAATATGAAAAAATATGAAGCGAGTTCATGGAAGAGAAACTGAAAGAGACCATCGTTCAACTGCCATGGCTGGAGATGGGAAGCGGCTTCCTCATCGGTATGGCCGTAGGCTATTTCCTCAAAAAGAGTTTCAAGATCCTGTTGGTCCTCCTGGGAGTCGCCATCGCCATCATCTTCGTCCTGGAGAGTCAGAAAGTGGTCACCATCAACGAAGAGGGGCTGGCCCAGACCGTCTCCGCCGGAAGCGAGCAGTTCAAACACTTCGCCCTCTTCCTCAAGGAGCGCCTCTCCCGACTCAACTTCGCGGGCAGTGCCTCGGCGCTGGGAGGATTCGTCGTCGGCTTGAAGATGGGATGATGTTTTTTAGTCATTGGTCATTCTCGATCATTTCCCACTTCTCATTGGATTTTTGCCCAAGGGAAAGATCATGCTAGTCCACATCTGCTGCGCCGTGGACAGCCACTATTTCCTTCAGAAACTGCGGGAAGAGTACCCCGACGAACCCTTGACCGGTTTCTTCTACGACCCCAATATCCACCCCTACAGCGAATACCGTCTGCGTCTCTTGGAAGTGGAGCGTAGCTGCCGAAAACTGGGGATCGAGCTGATCGAGGGCGACTACGATGTCGAAGCCTGGCTCGAAGCGGTTCGGGGCCTGGAGAACGAACCGGAAAAGGGTGCCCGATGCGGCCTCTGCTTCGACCGTCGGTTCGAAGTGAGCGCCGCCAAGGCGGCAGAGTTGGGAAAGAAGATCTTCACCTCCACCCTCCTGACCTCCCCCAAAAAGTCCCTGAGCCAGTTGGAAGAGGAGGGCCGACGCATCGCCGAGCGGTACGGGATCCGCTTTCTCGCCCCCGATTATCGCAAGGCGTCAGGCACTCAGGAGCAGAACCGGATGGCCAAAGAGGAGAGGCTCTACCGACAGGATTACTGCGGTTGCCTCTACGCGCTTGGTATCCAGCGGAACGAACAGGGACGGATCGTGGACGAACTCTTCTCCCCGGTCAGCGGACAGGTCCAACCCGAATCCATCGAGGAGCGTATCGCTCTGTATGAGCGTCGGCTGGAGTTGGAAGAGCGGGGAATCCCCTATGAGATCGTCAAAGAGCGCTTTTTGAACTGGAGGCTGAAGCAGGGGCGCTTGCGCATAGGGAAGGAGACTGTACCCGCCCATATCCTCCCCTACTCTATTCTCAAGCGCCCCTTTACCCGGGGGCGGATCGAGCGGACGATCGGGCCCCTGGCCTATCTCAATCGGGACGAAGTGAAATTCACGACCCTCGAAGAGTACAACCGGATCGCCGGCACCCGGTACTCCCACATTTCGCAACTGCTCTTTTCACCCCCACCTTTCGAAAAAGAGTTGGAGATCCGTCGGGAACTCATCCCCTCTCCCTACGATCTCAGCGCTCTGCTGGTGGTCGGAGAACTCCCCAGCCGAAAATTGGAACTGACCCTGGATGCCACGGTCTACGAGGATGTCCGGGAGCGCTTGATCCCATTAACTGATTATTAACATCAAACTAATCACCTCATTAGCTCACCTTCGATAGAATATTGACCATTTACAACGGGAGCGCTCTGCCCTGAGAAAAGCACCCGAAAGGAACGAACTTTGTACAACGTCGTAGAGATCCAGAAAATCCTGCCCCATCGCTATCCCTTCCTCCTGGTGGATCGGATCACCGATCTGCAACCCGGCGAATCCATCGAAGGGTACAAGAATGTCTCCATCTCCGAGCCGGTCTTTCAGGGACACTTTCCCGACCACCCCATCTATCCTGGCGTCATGATCATCGAAGGGATGGCCCAGGCCGGTGGCGTCCTCGCCTTCAAAAGCATGGACGACAACTCCCAGGAGGCGATCCAGAACAAGGTGGTCTATTTCATGAGCATCGACAAGGCCAAGTTCCGCGCTCCCGTCACTCCGGGGGACCGCCTGGTCTACCGCCTGCAGGTCCTGAAGAACAAGGGCCCTGTCTGGTTCCTCGACGGAAAGGCCTATGTGGACGAAAAACTGGTGGCGGAAGCCCAGCTCAAAGCGATGATCGTCGACAAGTGAGCCCCGTGAACAAAATCCACCCTACCGCCGTCGTCTCCCCGGAAGCCAGGATCGGCGAAAATGTCAGCATCGATGCCTACAGCGTCATCGGCCCCGAGGTCACTATCGGCGACGGTTGCACGATCGGCAGCCATACGCTCATCGAGGGCGTCACCAGCATCGGAACAGGGAACCGCATCTTTTCCCACGCGGTTCTGGGCTCCATTCCCCAGGATCTCAAGTATCACGGGGAGCGTGTCCGCCTGGAGATCGGCGATGGGAACATCATTCGGGAGTTCACCCTGATCAATCCCGGCACCGAGGGGGGTGGCGGCGTCACACGGATCGGCAACGGCAACCTGCTCATGGGCTATGTCCATGTGGCCCACGACGTGATCATCGGCGACCATTGCATCCTGGCCAATGCGGCGACCCTTGCGGGTCATGTGGTGCTCGGGGATCATGTGGTCGTCGGTGGCATGACCCCGATCCATCAATTCGTCCGGATTGGAGACTACGCGATGATCGCCGGTGCCAGCGCCCTGAGCCAGGACATCCCCCCCTTCTGCCTGGCGGAAGGTAACCGCGCCGTGGTCCGGGGACTCAACCTCACCGGGATGCGACGAAAACTGGACCGGGAAACGATCGACGCGATCAAGCGGGCCTATCGACGGCTTTTCGAAAGTGGCGAGGCGATCCGGGATGCTGCCAACGAAATTCTGGAGAACGAATCGAGACCGGAAGTCCGGGATCTCTGTCAATTTATTTTGGAATCGAAGCGGGGAATCCCCTTCAAAAGGAAAAGCAATGCCCAATAAAAAATGCAGCTTCTGCGGAAGCTCCGAACGGGAGGAGAACCCCCTCATCGCAGGGAACGACGCCTACATCTGTTCCAACTGCGTCGTCTCCGCCTACAAGATCCTCTTCGGCGAAGAGGAGGCGGGAACATCGTCCGAGTTCAATCCCCGGCTCCTGACCCCCAAGCAGCTCAAAGCGATGCTCGACGATTACGTCATCGGGCAGGAAGAGGCGAAAAAGACCCTCTCCGTGGCCGTCTACAACCACTACAAGCGGATCTTCAAGCGCCTCCCCGAGGATGATACGGAGATCTCCAAATCCAACGTATTGCTCATCGGCCCCACCGGAAGCGGAAAGACCCTGCTGGCCCAAAGCATCGCCCGGTTCCTCGATGTGCCCATCGCCATCGCCGATGCCACGAACCTGACCGAAGCGGGCTACGTGGGCGAGGATGTGGAGAACATCCTGACCAAACTGCTCATGGCTGCCGACGGGGATGTGGACAAAGCGGAAAAAGGGATCGTCTTCATCGACGAGGTCGACAAGATCGCCCGCCTGGGAGAGAACCGATCCATCACCCGGGACGTCTCCGGGGAAGGGGTTCAGCAGGCTCTGCTCAAGATCATCGAGGGTTCCGTCGTCAACATCCCCCCCAAGGGAGGGCGCAAACACCCCAACCAGGATTTCATCCAGATCGACACCTCCAACATCCTCTTCATCTGTGGGGGAGCCTTCGACGGTCTCAACGATATGATCAAACGGCGCCTGGGAGGGAACACCATGGGCTTCGGGCAAAAGCAGCGGAGCAAGGAGGAGGAAGAGAACCTTCTACATCTGGTGGAGCCCGACGACCTGGTGCACTACGGGCTCATTCCCGAACTCATCGGCCGTCTCCATGTCATCGCCACCCTCCAGCCCATCGGAGTCGACGACATGGTCCGGATCCTCACCGAACCCAAAAACGCCCTGGTCAAACAGTATCAGAAACTCTTCGAGCTCGACGGCGTTACCCTCACCTTCGAAGAGGAGGCACTGCGTGCCATCGCCCGCAAAGCGATCGAACGCAAGACCGGGGCCCGGGGACTGCGCTCCATTCTGGAGGAGATCCTCCTGGAGATCATGTACGAACTCCCCGACCTGGAGGGCTACGAAGTGGTCATCACCCCCGATGTCGTGGAGAAACAAGCCCAACCCCTCTATCTCAAACAGAAAAAAAGCGCATAACAAAGGATTGACTCTATGGGATTTTTGAAGAATCTATTCGGTGCCTTCTCCAAGGACCTGGCCATCGACCTGGGGACCGCCAACACCCTGGTCCTGGTCAAGGGCCAGGGGATCAGCATCAACGAACCCTCCGTCGTCGCCATCCAGGTGGACAAACACGGGCAGGAGCATATCCTCGCCGTGGGCCAGGAGGCGAAGAACATGGTGGGCAAGACCCCGGGGAACATCAAGGCGATCCGTCCCATGAAAGACGGGGTCATCGCCGATTTCCACGTCACGGAGATGATGATCGAATACTTCATCCGCAAGGTCCACGGACGCAAGAGCTTCTCCTCTCCCCGGGTCGTCATCTGTGTCCCCTACGGATTGACCCAGGTAGAACGCAAGGCGGTCAAGGAGTCGGCCCTCAATGCGGGGGCCCGCTACGTCTATCTGATCGAAGAGCCCATGGCCGCCGCCATCGGAGCGGGATTACCGGTACGGGATCCCCAGGGGAACCTGGTGGTCGATATCGGCGGCGGAACCACCGAGATCGGGGTCATCTCCCTGGGGGGCCTGGTCATCAGTAAATCGATCCGGGTCGCCGGGGACAAGCTCGACGCCGCCATCGTCGATTACATCAAGAAAAACTTCAACCTCCTCATTGGGGATCGCGTCGCCGAGGACCTGAAAATCAAGATCGGTACTGCTATCAAGCTGGAGGAAGAGTTGGTGACAACGGTTCGAGGGCGGGACCAAGTGGAAGGGACCCTTACTTCCGTGGAGGTGACCAGCGAGCATATGAGAGAAGCGATGTCCGACCCCCTCCATCAGATCGCCGAAGCCCTCAAGTCGGTCTTGGAGCAGACTCCTCCCGATCTGGCGGGAGACATCGTGGAGAACGGCGTGGTCCTCACCGGGGGGGGCGCTTTGATCCGGGGACTGGACAAGTATCTCTCCGATATCGTGCAACTTCCCGTCTTCATCGCCGAAGACCCTCTGCTGGCCGTCGCCAAGGGAACGGGACGAGCCCTGGACGAGCTCGACCTGCTCCAGCAGACCGGCTTCGAAGACTAAGACGAATCCTCGCTCCGATAGATGAAGTCCCGAATCATCATTCTGATCTTCCTGTCGGTCCTCCTCTTCATTCTCGTCAACCGCAACAATCAGGATCTCCGGGGACTGGTCCTCAATCTCGTCAATCCTGTCAAAAGCAATTACAAAGAGATCACCCACGAGATCAAGAACAAGGGAGAGAGCTACCTCTTCCAGAAAGAACGGATCGAGAAACTCAGCAAAGAGAATCGGGTTCTAAGAAAGTACCTTCTGGATCAGACCCACTACCTGCGCCAGGTGGCCCAGCTCTACAAGAAACTCCCGACCCTGCAGAAACTTCCCTACAAAAGCATCGCGCTGGTCGATACCATCTCCTATGTAAAACTCAACAAGTTCGACGAAATTCTCCTGACTCTCCCCAAGAAGACTCCCCTGGAAGAGGGAAGGACCTACGGCCTGATCCAGGACGAGGTGGTAGCGGGTACGGCACGGAT
This sequence comes from Campylobacteraceae bacterium, assembly GCA_026994745.1. Classification (GTDB taxonomy): domain Bacteria; phylum Campylobacterota; class Campylobacteria; order Campylobacterales; family Sulfurovaceae; genus Nitratifractor. The sequence goes on from JALWPZ010000237.1 coordinate 20,845, forward strand.
GGAAGGTGGAATTCTCTATGGGTATCTGACCTCCAATCCCAAATGCCGTTTCGATGTCTACATCGGAAAGGAACGCCACCCCGGGGTCGCCGAGGGCGTGGACAAAAACCTGATGGCCGTCAAATTCATCCCCAAATGGGCCAAGATCAAGGAAGGCGATCGGGTGGAGACCAGCGGACTCGACGGAATCTTCTTCTCCAACCTTCCCGTCGGTGTGGTCAAGAAGGTCCTGGTAGAGGGAAGTTATAAGACCGCCTACATCACAACTTATGCCGATACGATGCATCCGGGGCTCTTTTTCCTCATCACCGATCCCAGGCCCTATCTGGTCTCCTCCTACGATCAGAATCGCTCCTTCCCCGACACGCAGTACCCTTACGCGAATCAAGCACTGCTGAAACCCGATCAGAATCTCAGCAGCGTCCCCCAGGTGCTTCAGACCAAGGAGTTGGAGGTCGACCCGGCGGAGTTCGAGATTCCCATGGAGGAAGAGGCTCTGCAGAAGAACGACGAAAAGAAAAGATCCAAAAAGACAAAAAGTCCTGCAAAGAAGGAAAAAAAGAGTCCCAAACCGCAGACACAGCCACCGAAGCAGATAGAGACGCCCCCGGCCAAGCCTGTTCAGAAAAAAAAGCCAAAGAAGGAGAAGAAAAAGGAACGCCCTTCCCCCTTCGATATTCTGCGTAGCAATATCTATTAGATCCCTAATGCCCCTTTTGGGGACTTTGAAGTATAATATCCAACCAAATCCAAAGGGGTTCTCTCCATGCCCAAGCGCGAAGACATCCAGACCATCCTCCTCATCGGCTCCGGCCCCATCGTCATCGGCCAGGCCTGTGAGTTCGACTACTCCGGTACCCAGGCCGCCAAGACCCTCAAAGAGCTCGGATATCGGGTCGTACTGATCAACTCCAATCCGGCGACGATCATGACCGATCCCGAATTCGCCGACCGCACCTACATCGAACCCATTGAGCCCGAAGTGGTGGCTCGGATCATCGAGAAGGAAGGGGTCGACGCCATCCTTCCCACCATGGGGGGGCAGACCGCCCTCAATGTCGCCATGAACATGTACGAGCGGGGAATGCTCGAAGGGATCGAATTCCTCGGCGCCAACCCGGAAGCGATCAAGAAAGGCGAAGACCGCCAGGCCTTCAAGGAGGCGATGCAGAAAATCGGTATGGACCTGCCGATCTCCAAATACGCCTACGACCTGGATGAGGCGGTTACCGCCGCCAAAGAGATCGGTTTTCCCCTCATTATTCGTGCCTCCTATACCCTGGCCGGCGGTGGATCCGGCGTCGCCTACAACATGGACGAGTTCAAAGAGATCGCGAAGGGAGGCCTGGAGGCGAGCCCCATCAGCGAAATCCTCATCGAAGAGTCCCTCCTGGGCTGGAAAGAGTACGAAATGGAGGTGATCCGGGACCGGGCCGACAATTGCATCATCGTCTGCTCTATCGAGAACCTAGATCCCATGGGGGTCCATACCGGCGACTCCATCACCATCGCCCCGGCTCTGACCCTCACCGACAAAGAGTATCAGCGGATGCGGGACGCCAGTTTCGCCATTCTGCGCGAGATCGGCGTCGATACCGGGGGCTCCAACGTTCAATTCTCCGTCAATCCGGAGACTGGTCGGATGATCGTCATCGAAATGAACCCCCGGGTCTCCCGCTCCTCGGCCCTGGCCTCCAAGGCCACCGGCTACCCCATCGCCAAAGTGGCCACCCTCCTGGCAGTAGGCTACACCCTCGACGAGATCAGCAACGACATCACCGGTACCCCCGCCAGCTTCGAGCCGGTCATCGACTACATCGTCACCAAGATCCCCCGCTTCACCTTCGAGAAGTTCCCGATGGCCGACAGCACCCTCACCACCGCCATGAAGTCGGTGGGCGAAGTAATGAGCATCGGACGGACCTTCATGGAGTCCTTCCAGAAAGCTCTGGTCTCCCTGGAGACGGGGCTCATCGGCTTCGATCCCGTCGATTGCGACGAAGAGACTCTCCTGCGGGAGATTCGCCGTCCCAACGCCGATCGCATTCTCTACCTCTTCGAAGCCCTTCGAAGAGGCAAGAGCGTCGAAGAGATCCACGATCTCTGCCGCATCGACCCCTGGTTCCTCTATCAGTTCGAGGAGCTGGCTGCCTCCGAAGCCTCCATCGACCTGGAGACCCTTCACGATGCGAAGCAGATGAGAAGACTCAAAAGCGAGGGATTCGGCGACGCCATGATCGCCGCGGTCCTCAATCGCAGGGAGGGATTGAACCTCAGTGAGAACGACATCTACAACGCTCGGAAAAAGCTGGGGGTGGAGCTGCAGTACAACGAGGTGGATACCTGCGCCGCCGAGTTCGAGGCGCTGACCCCCTACCTCTACTCCAGCACCAACATCACTCCCCTCTCCGACGCCGGACGGAAACCCGAACAGGGACGGAAGAAGGTCCTGGTCATCGGTGGTGGCCCCAACCGGATCGGCCAGGGGATCGAGTTCGACTACTGTTGTGTCCATGCCGCCTTCGCCCTGAAGGATCTGCAGATCGACTCGATCATGTACAACTGCAACCCCGAGACCGTTTCCACCGACTACGACACCAGTGACGTACTCTATTTCGAACCTATCGACTTCGAGCATGTCCGCTCCGTCATCGAGACCGAGGAGCCTGACGGAGTGATCGTCCACTTCGGTGGGCAGACTCCGTTGAAACTGGCCAAAAATCTCACCGCCATCGGCGCGAAGATCATCGGAACCCCCGCCCGGGTCATCGACCTGGCGGAAGACCGGGAGAAGTTTTCCGACTTTATCGAGCAACTCGGGCTCCGTCAGCCCGAGAACGGTACTGCCGTTACCAAGGAGGAGGCGATCGCCATCGCCAACCGCATCGGGTATCCGGTCCTGGTTCGCCCCAGCTTCGTCCTTGGAGGCCGGGCGATGCGTACGGTCTACAACGACGTCGAATTGCGGGAGTACATGGAGGAGGCGGTCCAGGTATCCAACGACTCTCCCGTCCTCATCGACAAGTTCCTCGACAACGCCATCGAGCTGGATGTAGATGCCATCAGTGATGGCAAGGAGGTCTACATCGGTTCGGTGATGCAGCATATCGAAGAGGCGGGGATCCACTCGGGAGATAGCGCCTGCTCCCTCCCTCCCATCTCCGTGGACCCGGAACTTTTGGAGCGGGTCAAACGCCAGACCATGGAGATCGCCCTGGGACTTGGTGTCGTGGGGCTTCTCAACATCCAGTACGCCATCCATCGGGGAGAGATCTATCTGATCGAGGTCAACCCCCGGGCCTCCCGCACCGTTCCCTTCGTCTCCAAGGCCACCGGGGTTCCCCTCGCCAAGGTGGCCACCCGGGTCATGGTCCGAGGCGACCTACGAGAAGCCCTGGAGTTCTACGATACCTTCAAAGTGGTGGACTACTCCAAGATTCCTATGGAGCCAATCCTCAAGAATCATGTCGCCGTCAAAGAGGCAGTCTTCCCCTTCAACAAGCTCCCAGGCTCCGACCTGATCCTGGGGCCCGAGATGAAGTCCACCGGCGAAGTGATGGGGATCAGCAAGACCTTCGGTATGAGCTTCGCCAAGAGCCAGTTCGCCTCCAAAAACATCATCCCACTGAAAGGGAATGTCTTCCTCTCCCTGACGGAGTTGGACAAACCCTACGCGGGAGAGATCGGACGGATCTTCCACGAACTAGGTTTCGAGATCGTCGCGACCTCCGGTACCCACATGGCACTGGAAAAGGCGGGGGTTCCCAGCACCAAGGTCCTCAAGATCAGCGAAGGCCGTCCCAACATCGACGATATGATCCGCAACGAAGAGATCGCCCTGGCCATCAACACCTCCGACAACAAGGCGGCCAAAGAGGACGCCAAAAAGATCCGGCAATCGGTCCTGGCCAACAACGTCGCCTACTTCACTACCATAGCCGCCGCCCGGGCCACCGCCCTGGCAATCCGTGAACTTCAGGAGAGCGAAGGCGGTGTCGAACCCAGGGCGCTGCAGGATTACCTAAGCTAGGGAGGAACGTGTGACGATCCAGCGAAGAATCATCCTCTTCTTTGCCGTGGTGATTCTTCTGCTACTGAGCATCATCTTGTTGATGTGGTATCGACTCAATCTACAAAAGCGCCTGACCCGGGCGGAAAAGAGCCGCTACGACAGTTATCGCGTCGCAGTCCATCTCAAGGGGACCTCCGATCATCTGACCCGGATGATCCGGACCTACACCCTCACGGCAAACCCTCACTACCGTGAATTCTATGAGCATATTCTCAATATCCGCAAAGGTAAAGAACCCCGACCGGTCGACTACGATCTGCTCTATTGGGACCTGGTCGACTTCAACCAAGATTACCAGGAGCCTGAGGGAGTGGCGATCCCCCTGCATGCCATCCTCAAACAGATCAATGTCCAGCCCGCCGAACTTGCGGTATTACGGGAGGCGAAACAATACGCCGACCAGCTTGCCCTGATCGAGAAGGACGCTCTACACCTGATGGATCTGGCCTCCATCAACGACGACCTGAGCAACGCCAACCGCCTGGCCGCCCAGCAGATCCTCCACGACGCCCGCTATAATCGGATCCGACGTAGGATGATGGAAAAGCTCAAGAAGTTTTTCACGATGATCGACCGGAGAACCTCGGCCAATGTGGAGATGATCCGTCAGGAGAATCAACGCATCGATTGGGTGATTCTGCTTCTCATCACCCTTCTGCTTCTTATCGCCCTGATCAGTTGGATCCACTCTCGCCGCAAGATCGTCCATCCTCTTCAGGAGCTGATCCGCTGGACCGATCGGCTCAAGGATGGGCACTTCCGCATCAGCAACACCATTCAGGGCCAGGACGAGATCGCCCAGCTGGCCAAATCCTTCACCACTATGGCGGAGACGATCCATCAGAACCTGGACGAGCTCAACTCTATGGCCCACACCGACCGACTGACCGGCCTTCCCAATCGCACCCTCCTGGAGGTGGAGCTGGAGCGTCTCTATTTGGCCGCACGCTTCTTCGACCTGCAATGTGGCCTGATCCTGATCGATCTGGACCATTTCAAGGAGGTCAACGACCGTTACGGTCACGATGTGGGAGACCGGATCCTCAAACGCTTCGCCGATTTCCTTCGTGAGAACATCGACAAACCCCATGTCGTGGGACGCTGGGGAGGAGAAGAGTTTCTGATCCTCACCCGGAATCTCTCCTTCGATCAGAGCGTCACTCTCGCGGAGAAGCTCAAACGCATCCTGGCTTTCTGGGAGTTTCCCTATGAACGACACTACGTCACTGCCAGCTGGGGAGTTGCCTGCCTCTGTCCCGATGAAACGATCTCCCAGGCGCTCAAGCACGCCGACATGGCACTCTATCGGGCCAAGAAGAATGGGCGTAACCGAGTGGAAGCGGAAGAGGGAGACCGTCGTGATTGACCCGGAAATGGTGACTCTCAGCTCCACAGACACCACCATCGGTTTCCTGAGCCAAAGTCGAACCGCACTGGACCGGGTCAAAGGACGGATCAACTCCAAACCTTATATTACCGCCCTCCCATCTTTGTATTCCCTACGACAGAGAGTTCGGGCCTCCAAAAGGCACCATCGGTTTTTGCGTCGCGCTCGTCGTACCAGTTTCGTTTTTCCTAACGGAGAATCCTACCGGATCGTCCGGGACTCCCGCCATCTTCTTCTCCTTCGTCGATTAGGATGGGCCTACACCACAAGCGCCAATCCTGCAGGAAAACCCTACGACGAGGAGTTCGCACGCGATAAAGCCGATCTCGTGGTGGAACCGCTGGAGATCCGACATCCTCCCTCGCGAATCCTGCACCTTAGCAAACGGCATATTCGCCGCCTCCGTTAACGGCCCTTACGCTATAATTCCGCAGATTTTTTCAAAGGAAATAGGATATGGGAAGAGCTTTCGAATACCGTAAAGCGGCCAAACTCAAGCGCTGGGGACAGATGTCCCGCGTCTTTCCCAAATTGGGCAAACTGATAACCATGGCGGCCAAGGAGGGGGGCAGCCCCGACCCGGAGATGAACGCCAAACTCCGCACCGCCATCGCCAACGCCAAAGCCCAGAATATGCCCAAGGACAATATCGAGGCGGCGATCAAACGGGCCTTCAGCAAGGACTCCGCCGACATCAAGGAGATCCGCTACGAAGCCAAAGGCCCCTACGGGACTTTGATGATCATCGAGTGCGCCACCGACAACTCCACCCGGACCGTGGCCAACGTCAAAGCGATCCTGGTACGAAACGGTGGAGAGCTCCTCACCAGCGGCTCTCTGGATTTCATGTTCACCCGTAAAGCGGTCTTCGAATTCGACAAGGACCCCAACATGGACCTGGAGGAGTTGGAGCTGGAGCTCATCGACTACGGCCTGGAGGAGATTGAGGAGGACCGCATCCCCCAGGAGACCGGCGAGGACAAGGAGATCGTCCGGATCTACGGCGAATATACCTCATTCGGAGAGCTCAACAAGGCATTGGAGGAGCGGGGCATCGAAGTCAAAAAGGCCCAACTCCAGTTCATCCCCAATACGCCTCTGGAGCTCAACGAAGAGCAGATGGATGAAGTCACCGTCCTTATCGACAAGCTCGAGGATGACGACGACGTCCAGACGGTCTATACGAATTTGGCATAAAATGTCGCAAGTCGCAAGTCGCAAGTCACAAGTCGCAAGAAATGTCGCCTTTGGCAACGGCAGTGGGCAATGGGTATTGGAAGCAGGGCTTCAGCCCTGCATTGCGGGACTGAAGTCCCGCCTCCATTTCAATCGAAGCGTTGCAAAGCAACGCAAACCGAAACCATTCACCATTCACTATTCACCATTCACCAAAAATCGGTTCCCCACTCCTCACTCCTCACTCCTCATTTTTCATCGGGAGAATTCCCGATGAAATTAGCTCTCGCCATCTCCGGCGCCAGCGGCGTGCAACTGGGCGAAGCCTTTCTCCGCCATCTCCCTGAAGAGGTCCAGGTCCACCTAGTCGTGTCGGATAACGCACGTGTCGTAGAGAGCCTGGAGGGAGCGTCGATCACCCTGCACAGCGATCAGGACATCGCCGCCTCTATCGCCAGCGGTTCCTTCGGGGTCGACGCCACCGCCATCATCCCCTGCTCCATGAACACCCTGGCCAAGATCGCCTGTGGAATCTCCGACACCCTGACGACCCGGGTCGCCGCCGTGGCCCTCAAAGAGCGCAAACCTTTGCTTCTGGCCCCCAGGGAGATGCCCCTCTCCCCCATCGCACTGGAGAATATGCTCAAACTCTCCCGCCTGGGGGTCCACATCGCCCCGCCGATCCCGGGATACTATAGCGACCACGAAACCCTAGAAGAGATGGAGCGTTTCCTGGTGGGAAAATGGTACGATCTCCTGGGGATCGAGAACGATCTCTACCGCCGCTGGGGAAGCTAAGTGGGATACAGTACAATAGGCACTATGAAAAGCAGTTGCAGTTCACAAGACGCAAGTCACAGGAAAACAGTTGGAGTGAAAGGTGAGAAAATCGAAATTTCTCATTTCTCATTTCTAATTTCTAATTTTTCATCTCAAAAGCGGAGCGTTTGAGATGAAACGAGCGATCTATCCCGGCACCTTCGACCCCATTACCGTGGGCCACATGGATATCGTGCGGCGCGCCTGCAAGATCTTCGACGAGATCATTGTCGCCGTGGCCGAATCCAAGAACAAGAACCCCATGTTCTCTCACGAAGAGCGCATCGCTTTCGCCGAAGCGGCGACGAAGGATTTCCCAAAGGTCCGGGTCATCGGTTTCGAGAATCTCCTAGTCAACCTATCCGACGAGCTGGATGCCGATATCGTCATCCGGGGACTGCGGGCCGTCAGCGACTTCGAATACGAGCTGCAGATGGGCTACGCCAACGCTTCCTTAAAAAAAGAGCTGGAAACCGTCTATCTGATGCCCAGCCTGGAGTATGCCTTCGTCAGCTCCTCGGTGGTACGAACCATCCTGCACTTCGACGACCGGGTCGAGCACCTGCTCCCACCGGCGGTCTACGAAATGATCAAAGCGAGACAGTAACGTGTATGTCCTGTTCGAGGGGATCGACACCTGTGGGAAAAGTACCCAGATCGAACTCATCGCCCAGCAACATCCCGAAGCGGTGATTACCCGGGAACCCGGAGGAACGGAATTTGGGCAAAAAGCCCGAAAGATCCTTTTGGAGGCGCAACTACGCTCCCGTAGAGCCGAACTCCTGCTCTTCCTGGCCGATCGAGCCGAACACTACGAAGAGGTGGTTCGCCCCAACCGCTCCGGCCTGGTGATCTCCGACCGGGGCTTTCTCTCCGGGATCGGTTACGCCCTAGCCAACGGCGGAGTGGAACTCGAAGAGCTCATCGCTCTGAACCGCTTTGCCCTGCAGGGGGATTGGCCCGATCATATCATTCTCTTTCTCACCGATAAAGAGACGCTCCTACAGCGCTTGAGCGAAAAGGACCCCGACGGGATCGAGGATCGGGGAATCGATTATCTTCTGCAGGTGCAAGAAGAGATGAAAACGGCGCTCACCCGTATGCGGATCCCCCATCTCCTCGTCGTCGCCAGGGAGGAGATCGAAACGATCCATCAAAAGATCGTAACCTACCTCGGGATATAATCCCGACCACTGTTGGCGCCGAGCGCCCAGACCATTTAGGAAGGCAAAAGCATGATCAACGCACTGCGCGGGATGAAAGACCTGATTTTCGAGGACGCCGAACGCTACCGCTACGTCACCGAGACGGCGGCGAAGATCGCCTCCAATTACGGATTCGAATATATCGAAACCCCGATCCTGGAAGAGACCCGCCTCTTCCGGCGCTCCGTGGGCGAAAGCTCCGACATCGTCGGCAAAGAGATGTACCGCTTCACCGACAAGGGGGGCAACGACGTCTGCCTCCGCCCCGAGGGGACCGCCGGCGTGGTTCGCGCCTTCATCCAGGCCAAACTGGACCGACAGCAGGGACAGAAGTATCGTTTCTTCTATTTCGGCCCCATGTTCCGGTACGAGCGTCCCCAAAAAGGTCGCCTGCGCCAATTTCATCAGTTCGGTGTCGAAAGCTTCGGGGAAAAGAGCGTGGCGGAGGATTTCACCCTCATCCAGATGCTCTCGGACATCTTCGACGCCCTGGGGATCCGCTACAGTGTCCAGATCAACTCCCTGGGATGCGACGCCTGCCGTCCCCCCTATCGGGAGAACCTGGTCTCCCACCTGGAGGGGATCCGCGAAGAGCTCTGCGAGGATTGCCGACGCAGAATCGAAAGCAATCCCATCCGGGTCCTCGACTGCAAAAACGAACACTGTCAGGAGCTTTTGAGCGAGGCTCCCCGCATCACCCACAATCTCTGTGACGACTGCGACCGGGATTTCCAACAGCTGCAGGACCTTCTGAGCAACGCCCGGATCCCCTATCGGGTCGACCCCAACCTGGTCCGTGGTCTTGATTACTATACCGGTACCGCCTTCGAATTCGTCAGCGACGAGATCGGGGCCCAGAGCGCCATCGCAGGCGGAGGTCGCTACGACCGCCTGGTGGAGTATCTGGACGGCCGTCCCACCCCGGGCATCGGTTTCGCCATCGGGATCGAGCGGATCATGGAGCTGGTACGGATACCGGAAAAGGAGCGAAGCGGATGGTACCTGGGAACGATGATCCCCGAAGGAATCGACTCCATCCTTAAATTGGCCCACAAAAAACGGAAAAACGGTGAAAAGGTCGTCGTGGAATACAGCCCCAAAGGGCTCAAAGGGCACCTCAAGGGAGCCGACAAGGTCGGGGCGCGCTACTGCGCAGTGATCGGCGAGGATGAGTGGAAGAACGGGTCGATCTGGGTCAAGGACCTGCTCCGAAAAGAGGAAAAGGTCATCCCCATCCAGGAGGCATAGACTCCAGGAGAGTTCTACATCCCAGAAAGGATCGCCTCGATCCCCTCCCGTCCCCCCATCGCCAGACTCCATCCCAGATCCGGATCCAGTTCCGGCTCCCTGGGGTTGATCCGGATCAATTTCGCTTTGGGAAAGCCAGCGGCGATCGACTCCCCCTGCCTACGTACCGTGGGGATCGCGGTGCCGGCACCGATCTCGATGATCACCAGAGCACGCTCTATGTTCCCCTCCAGCCAAGTTTGGAATCGAAGGGCCTGCGCTTCGCTGCGGGCCGGGTTCCACCCCCAGTCACCGAACATCAGGATATTGGGACGTGCCACGGCGCCGCAACGGGGGCAGCGGGGGATGTGTAGGGCCCGGAAACGCTCCGGATCCACCGGAACCTCCTCCTCATTGGGCCAAACGGCGTCGCTGCAATTCTCCAGGCACTGCAGATGGTGGATCGATCCATGCACCTCGTAGATGCCACGCTCATCGAAACCCGCTTTTTGGAATTGCCCGTCGACGTTGGAGGTGAAGACGAAACCATCGCCCCCTTTTCTGTCGATCAGCTGACGGAGCAGCGCGAATCCGCGATGGGGAACAGTACTTCGGTAAAGATGGAGCCGGTGTCCGTAAAAGGCCCAAGCGAGCTCGGGATCCTCTTGGAACCACCGGGGATCGGCCATCTCCTCGAAACGGATCCCCAGTTTCGCCAACGGGGGGTAGGCCCGCCAAAACCCCTCGGTCCCCCGAAAGTCCGGCAGACCGCTGTCCACCCCCATCCCCGCTCCCGCCGTCACCAGCACCGCCTCGGCATCCGCTACAAAATCCCGAATCGCATCAATGGACATCATTCCTCCGTCGTTTGTCGTTTGAATAACAGGGCTACGCCCCTCTTTGTCATTTGTGCACAAGCGTTGCAAAGCAACACCAACCGAAATCATTCATCATTCACCCTTTCGTGGGATAGCAATCCCACGCCACACCACTCTGAACACTCAACTCTCAGCGCACAGCTCTCCCTTAAGCATCGCCACCAGCACCGTCGCGTAACTCCCCTTGGGCAGCGTGAACCCAAGTTCGTAATGGGCCTTTTCCGGGACATACCTTCGTTGGATCTCCGAAGGAAAGACCCAGGCGTATCTCCGACTCCCCTGCTCTTTGATCCCCTCGTCGTCATACTCCTCTTCGATGCTACGGGCGGGATCCAGGGACCGTTTCGCCTTTTTCCCGGGCAGCAAGCCGGTGGGGCATCGGTCCTTCGCGGCGAATTTGGCCGCTTCGGACGTCAGGTTTTCGGCGACGAAGAGCCGTCCGTAGGGATAGTGCATCATCCAATCCCCCGCGATAATCCTGAAGAAGTGCTCCTGCTTCCTAGTCCCCGTCAGTGTGCCGGCGGGAAGCTTCTCGATGCTTTCCACCTCTTTCTCCGTGAACTCTTCCAACAGACGGCTGATGCCGATGCGGCGGCTGAGCCAATCGTTGAATAGCTTGCTCTGGTAGGCGCTGATTAGAAACTCCCTCATTTTGCGCTCCCGGATCCTAAGCCTTCCTGCCACCAGCGCCTCTCCCTCCTGCCAATTGTTCCCCCCGGTACCGAAACGCTGTTCGCCGAAATAGTTGGGCATGCCGTTGGCCTCGATCCAATCCAGGACCCGCTCGATCTTCTCCTTCTGTACCCCCAGGACCTTCTTGAAGCGCAGCCGGAATCGGTTGCCTTTCAAGTGTCCCACACGCAATTTGTTCTCGTGACGGGTCGTGTGCAGGATCTTGACCCGTTCATCCTCGAAACGTTCCAATTGCTTTTCCACGGTTGCGGGCAAGGAGAGGTACTGGGTCGTCAAGGCGTGCTTGTCCTTGAGCCCGGCGTAGCCGATCTGTCGCTTCGGGATCCCCAGGCGGTTGCTCAACAGATCGGTCAGTTCCCAGGTGCTCAGCCCCTTTTTGCGCACCTGAAGGATCAAATGCTCTCCGCTGCCGCTGAACTCGTAGAGTGGGTTCTCCTCGACAGTGAAATCCCTGGGGGAAGGATTGAAGACGAATTCGTTCTTGACCGAAAGAGGCAGCAGCCAGGCGTCGGAAACGTTGCCTCTCGAATCTTTGAGTTCGATTCGCTTATCTTCGTTCAAATACTCTCTCCTCCTCCACTTTTGCGATTCGGATGCGATAGGCAGCGTACCACTTCTCCTTGCCCAGCCTCTGGGCGATCCGATGTTCGGCGTCGGCTTTCCATCGATCGATGGATTCCCGGTCCTTCCAGTACGAGACGGTGATGCCGACCCCCTCCCGGGCGCTCTCGACCCCCAGAAATCCCTTCTGCTTTTGGGCCAGCTCCACCATCCGCTCCGCCATCTGGGCGTATCCGTCGTCCCCTTCGGTGCGTACGCTGGTAAAGATCACCGCATAATAGGGAGGCTTGGGCGTCGGTGCAAAAGGGAACAGCGAATTTTTACTCATTTCTGACATTCGGTGATCTCTCCTTTTCACTTCTATATCCATCATCATTTTACTCTATTGCAGCATTCGAATGACGGAGACCGTACAACATAGTGACGATGGCACTGGACACTGTCTACGCCTACGGCATGACTATTGCAGGCAGGGCTTTAGCTCTACTTTGCGGGACTGAAGTCCCGCCTCCAAAAAAAGCGTTGCAAAGCAACGTCCCACAACTCCTCACTACTCACACCTAACTCCTCATTCGCAGAAAGACTCCGCTCTCCATATGCCCCGTATGGGGGAATTGATCGAAGAGCGCCGCCTTGGCCACCCCGTGCGTGCGTATCAAGACTTTCAGGTCCCGGGCCAGGGTTTTGGGGTTGCAGGAGATATAGATAATATTATCGAATGTGGAGATCAACTCCCGGGTCGCCTCATCCAACCCGGCCCTGGGGGGGTCTACCAGTACGCAACGGAAATCATATTCGTCAATATCAATACCGCGCAGACGATGAAAACTCCGCTCTTTTCGCAGAGCGGAAGTCATCTCCTCGGAGCTGAGGCGGACGAAGGCGATCGTCTCCACGCCGTTGAGATCACAATTCTCCTTGGCCGCTTTGATCGAGTTTTTACTAATCTCGGTGGCCAGGACCTTGCCGAAGTGTTCGGCAAGTGGGATCGTGAAATTCCCCAACCCGCAATAAGCCTCCAGCAGGTCCCCTTCGTCCACCTCCATCGCGCACTCCTTCGCCCAGGCGATCATCTTTTGGTTGACGAAGGGGTTGGGCTGGGTGAATCCCCCCTCATGGTGTCGGTAACAATATTTTTTACTATTGACCCCCAATTCCTCGGTGACGTAATCCCGGGAGAGGACCAGCCGCTGCTTGCGGGCCCGTCCGATGATGGATGCGTTCAACTGCTCCTCCAAAGCCCGGGCTTCCCGCTGCCACTCTTCGTCCAACTGCCGGTGGTAGAGCATCGTGATCAAACACTCTCCGGTCGTGGCCGCCAAAAACTCTACGCCGAAAAGCTTGCGAGCCAGGATCTCGGAACCGTTGATCGCCTCCAAAAGCGGGCCCATACGCTCCTCGATGGGAAGGATCACCTTGGGGCACTCCTGGATGACGACGCTTCCATCCTTGCTCAGATTCCCCATGGCGTAGTCGCAGCGATCCCCCTCGTGCCAGATCCGGAACTCCGCCCGGGCCCGGTAATGGGAATCGGGGGAGGGGTGGGTCTCGATTCCACTTTGATAAAACGGCGCGAGCAGCTCCGAAAGTCTGCGCTCCTTTTGTCGAAGCTGCGTTTCGTAGTCGGTCTCATGGAGCGTGCAACTGCCGCACGCTCCGAAATGTCGGCATTCCACCTTAATTCCCTTTGGATATAATTGCTATAAATAAAGTCATTCCTGATCATTTTACAAGGAGTCGTCCCTTAAATGACCTGCACGCTCAGCGTGCGAAATAACTTTAAATGACAGCGAAGCAAATGACTTTGATCATAGATTTTACCCAAAGGAAGTTTCGATGTCCGTCTCTGTCGTGATCCTCGCCGCGGGAAAAGGGACCCGCATGAAGTCCAAAACCCCCAAAGTGCTCCACAGCGTCAGCGGGAAGCCGATGCTCTTTCACGCCATCGACGCCGCGGAAAAGATCAGCAACGATATCACCGTCGTTTTGCACCACCAGTTCGACCGGGTCAAGGAGGCCATCGAGAACGAGTACTCCCGGATCCGGATCCATCGGCAGGACGCCGAGCGCTATCCCGGGACCGGCGGCGCCCTGCGGGGGATCGATTTCCGCCACGACCGGGTCCTGATCCTCAACGGCGATATGCCCCTGGTGACCACCGCTTCACTCCTGCGCCTGAGCGACGCCGGAGGCGACATCGCCATGAGCGTCATCGACCTGGAGGATCCCAGCGGCTATGGACGGGTGATCATCGAGGACAGAGCGGTCAAGGAGATCGTCGAAGAGAAGGATTGCACCCCCGAGCAACGTCAGGTACATACCGTCAACGCCGGGGTTTACTGCGTCGACAAAAAGTTGCTGCAGCGATACATCCCCGCGCTTTCCAACGAAAACGCTCAGAAGGAATACTATTTGACCGACATCGTCAAGATGGCCGTGGACGAAGGGCGCCGCGTACGACCGGTCTTTGTCGAGGAAGAGGAATTCAAGGGGGTCAACTCCCGTGTGGATTTGGCACACGCCGAAGAGATCATGCAACGTCGGATCCGGCGCTACTGGATGATGGAAGGGGTCACCATGCACCTGCCTGAGACCGTCTACATCGACTGCCGGGTCGAGTTTCACGGGGAGTGTGAATTGGAGAGCGGCGTGCAGATCCACGGTCGCAGCCGGATCGAAAACGCCCACATCAAGGCCCACACCGTGATCGAGGACGCCGTGATCCGTGACGGCAGCGTCGGACCCATGGCGCGCATCCGTCCCGGATCGAACCTATCCCATACCCAGATCGGCAACTTCGTCGAGGTCAAGAAGTCGATCCTCAAAGGGGTCAAGGCGGGGCATCTGAGCTACCTGGGCGACAGCGAGATCGGAGAGGGAACCAACATCGGAGCCGGGACCATCACCTGCAACTACGACGGAAAAGCCAAATACAAGACCGTCATCGGCAAAAATGTCTTCGTCGGAAGCGACACCCAGCTGGTCGCTCCCGTCACCATCGCCGACGAGACGATCATCGCCGCGGGCACCACCGTCACCAACGACGTGCCCTCCGGGGCCCTGGCCATCAGCCGTGCTCCGCTGAAGATCGTCGAGGGCTTCTACCGCCGATTCTTCAACAAGGGGCGGAAATGACGACGCCGGGAGCGGAGCTGAAGGACCGCCGGGTCCTTCTGGGGGTCACCGGCTCCATCGCCGCGTACAAAGCCTGTGAGATCGCCCGGCTCTTCGTCAAGGCCGGGGCGCAGGTCCGGGTGGTGATGACCCCTGCGGCGGAACGATTCGTCTCGCCCCTGACCTTCGAGGCTCTCACCCGCCAGCCGGTCCTTACCGAAGCGAGCGAGAGCTGGAGCGACGATCGGAACCATATCGACACCGCCCACTGGGCCGAACTCTTCATCATCGCACCCGCTACTGCCAACACCCTCAACAAACTCTCCAAAGGTTTCGCCGACAACCTGCTGCTGCAAAGCGCCCTCGCCTATGCGGGACCCATCGTCGTCGCCCCGGCGGCCAATACCCAGATGCTTCGCAGCCACTACACCGAAGGGTCGTTGAAGATGCTCAAGGTCAACGACGTCACCGTTGTGGAACCCGAATCGAAACTGCTCGCCTGTGGGGACGAAGGCAGCGGCGCTTTGGCCGACCCGCTGGAGATCTTCTACCAAGGGGCCCGGGCGCTGCTGGAGGAAGCTTTCTGGAAGGACCGCAAAGCGGTGGTCACCGGAGGAGGCACCCGGGAGGCCATCGACGCCGTGCGCTTCCTGGGCAACCGTTCCAGCGGAAAAATGGCCGATGCGCTGGCCACGGCCATTTGGCTGCGGGGAGCCGACGTTTGTTATCTACGCACCGTCGCCAATCCGGGTCTGCCCAAGGCGATCTACACCATCGAAGTCGAAAGCGCACAGGAGATGGGAGAATACCTCACCGACTGCATCCGCGTCGCAAAAAAGGGGGTCATGAGCCGACCCAGCATGAACAATCCCAATCCCGTGGGGATGATCCAAAAGATCCCCTATCTCTTCATGGCGGCGGCGGTGAGCGACTATCGTCCCCGCTTCCCCCAGGAGGGCAAGCTCAAAAAGAGCGCCCTGGGAGAGCACTGGAGCCTGGAACTGGAGCAGACCCCCGACCTGCTGAAAACAACGCCCCGGGAGGGCGTCGTCACCGTCGCCTTCAAGGCCGAAACCGACCCGGAGACGGGAAAAGAGAGCGCCCGGAGGCTCCTGGAGGAAAAAGGGGTCGACGCGGTCTGCTACAACCACGTGGGCGGCGAGACCGGTTTCGGCAGCGACGAGAACGCCGTGACCTTCCTGACCCTGGAGAACGAAGTGGAGATCGCTCGGGCGCCCAAACGGGAGCTAGCCTTCTCGATCCTGGAGCAGGCGCGAAAGCTGACAGATGAGTAATCCACTCCGTCATCTGGCCATCATCATGGACGGGAACGGCCGTTGGGCCAAGGAGCGGGGTCTACGCCGCACCAAGGGGCACGAGGCCGGGGTGGAGAGCGTCCGACGAATCACCGAGTACTGCGCCGAGGATCCCGAGATCGAGACCCTCACCCTCTACGCCTTCAGTACCGAGAACTGGAAGCGGCCCAAAATGGAGGTGGATTATCTGATGCATCTGCTGGAGAAGTTCGTTCGCCTGGAGAGGGATCGCTACATGGAGCATGGGATCCGTTTCGAGGCCATCGGGGATCTGAGCCCCTTCACCCCCAGGCTCCGCGATACCCTGGAGGAGACCCGAGAGCTGACGAAAGAGAATCGGAACCTCACCCAGATTCTGGCTCTCAACTACGGCGGTCGTGACGAGATCGTCCGGGCGGTCCAACGGATGCTCGACGCAGGGGAGGAGCCCAGCGAAGAGGCTCTGGGCCGACACCTGGACACCCCCTATACCGACGTGGACCTGCTGATCCGGACCAGCGGAGAACAGCGCCTCTCCAACTTCCTGCTCTGGCAACTGAGCTACACCGAGCTTGCCTTCACTCAAACCTACTGGCCCGACTTTACCGTGGAGGAGCTTCGGACCATCATCGACGACTTCAAAGAGCGTCACAGAAAATTCGGAGGGATCTGATGGGAATGGAGACCCTTCTCTACGCCGTCGCGGCGACCGTTCTTGGACTGTTGGTCGGATCCTTTCTCAATGTGGTAATCCATCGGACTCCCCGCGGCGAGAACATCGCCTGGCCCGGATCCCACTGCCCCCATTGCGGGGAAAAGCTCCGTTGGTATCACAATGTACCGCTGCTTTCCTGGATGACGCTGGGTGGGAAATGCGCCTTCTGTCACGAACGCATTTCCCTTCGCTATCCTCTGATCGAAGGGATCAACGCCCTGCTCTGGCTGATCATATTCCTGAAAATCGGACCTCATGCGAGCTTCTTTTTCGTCGCCGCCACCTTTTCCGCTCTTCTGGCACTCAGCGCCATCGATTTCGAATACTACGCCGTCCCCGACAGCGTCAACTTCTTCGCCCTGGGCACCGCGATCCTGGCCGCCGCCACGAATGCCTGGGAATCGGGGAGCTGGCAAATCCTCTGGAACTCCCTGCTCAACACGGCGCTGGCGGCCGGAGGGCTCTGGCTGCTGGGCTGGCTGGTAGGAAAGGCGACCAAAAAAGAGGCCATGGGCGGCGCCGACGTCATCGTCGCCGGTACCATGGCCGCGCTCCTGGGCCTGCCCGGCTTCTTCGTCGCGCTCTTCGTCGCCGCGATCCTCGCCATCGGCCCCTCCCTGATGGCCAAGGACACCATGGTCCCCTTCGTCCCCTTCCTCGCCCTGGGCACCCTCATCGTCTACCTCTTCGACGAACCGATCTTCCAGGCACTGGAGAGTTACATCTATGGCTAGACGGACACGGCGCTATATCCTGAACAATTTCGCCAAGAGCTTTCTGCTGGTCTTTCTCCCCTTCCTCTTGATCGTCTCCCTGGTCTTCCTCGTTCAGGTCTCGATCCTCTCGTCGAGGATCAATCTCAGCTCCGGCGAACTTCTCCAATTCTTCTCCTACCTCCTGCCGGAGATCCTGCTCTACACCATTCCATTCTCCCTCGTCGCGGCATTGAGCAACCTCTTCAGCCGGCTCTCGGAGGAGAACGAGCTGGTCGCCCTCTTCGCTCTGGGACACTCTCCCCGCAGGATCTTTGCATTCATGATGCCGGTGCTACTGCTCTTCAGTGCCATTTTGATGGTTCTCTCCTTCATGCTCTATCCACAGATGAAGCAGAAGATCGTCGCGTTCAAATCCCAGAAACTCGCTGAAGCGACCCTGAAGATCTCCCCCAACAAACTGAGCCAGAGTTTCGGAAGTTATCATGTCTACGTGGCCGCCAAGGACGAGAAGGGATACAAAGATATCGTATTGCTGGACAATCACGATCCCAAAAAGCAGGAGCTCTTCATCGCCGAGCGGGCCAGCTCCGGTAACGAAGCGAATCGTCTGAGCCTTACGCTCCATCATGGCATCGGGGAGACCTCCGATGAAAAAAAGATCGATACCCTCAAATACAGAAGTCTGACGATCTACCAATACCCCCGATTCTCCAATCATAAGTTCCTGAGCTTCCAGGAGTATTGGGGGCTGGCAAAAAAGGAGAAACGACGCAGAGGGAAGTTCCTCTATTTCCTCATGATCTCCCTCTCTCCCCTGACCGCCTTTCCCCTTATCGCCGCCTTCGGCATCTTCAACCCCCGCTACCAAAAGGCCAACTCCGCAATGGCGATCTTTTTCGTCGCCCTGGCAATCTACGTTCCGGCCGCCATGGTTCACAAATCGGGGAACCTGGCGATCTTCGCACTCTCCATGCTCCTACTCGTAGCGGGAGGATTCCTGCTGCTACGTAGACGGGTACTTCGATACTTTTAGGATTGGAGCATGCGCGTCAAAGGGGTGATCGCTTACGACGGTTCCTGTTTCGAAGGGTTCCAGCGTCAGAAAAGAACGGAACGTACGGTCACCCAGGCGATGGAAAACGCACTCGCTTCCCTGGGAATCCACTCCCCCATTGTCGGAAGTGGCCGAACCGATACGGGGGTACACGCCACGGGACAGGTGATCCACTTCGATCTTCCCCCCTATTGGGAGCAGCAGGAACTGGGGAAACTACAGACTCATCTCAACGGAAAACTCCAAGCGATCCGGATCAAGCATCTCTCCCCTGTGCGATCCGATTTTCACGCCCGATATGACGCCAGAGAGAGGATCTATCGGTATCTCTTTACCGCTCCGAAGCGAAGGACTGTTTTCGAGCGGAAGTATGTCGCCGAGTTGAGGATCGACGATACCGATCTCTTGAAACGAGCTTTGGGCCTTTTCCTCGGTACCCATGATTTCGAACTCTTCATGAAAACCGGGTCGGACACCAGACACTATGTCCGGACCATACGAAAAGCCTACTGCATTCAGCGGGGGCGCTACCGGATCATCTACTTCCACGCCGATGGATTCCTGCGGGCCCAGGTCCGGATGATGATCCATGCTTCCATTGCGGTAGCGAACAGGGAAGTCACACTGGAGCAGCTCGGAGAACAGATCGATGGGAGAAAGAGGCACCTGACCGGACTGGCACCTCCCGAGGGGCTCTATCTGGCCAGAGTCCTGTATTGAGATCCGTGGTAATGATCTGCGAAGCGTAAACGTGATCCATGAAATATGAACCAAAGTTTGGTTTAGAATATACGAAGCGGCTACGACAAAGTACTCTCGCAACATTCCCGGATCGGGCACTCATCGCAATTGGGGTTCCGGGGGTGACAGATCACCTGTCCGAAGCTGACCAGAAGTTTGTTGAGGCCTTTTCGATGATCCGGGGAAAGCCTCTCTTCGAGGATGCGATCGGTCTCTTCCGGGCTGTGGGTCCGAACAAAACCCAGAAGATTCAGGATCCGGTGGACATGAGTATCCACGGCGGTTACCGCTTCCCCGAAGGCGTGCTCCAGAACGATTTTGGCGGTCTTGG
>JALWPZ010000238.1 GCA_026994745.1 Campylobacteraceae bacterium
AGATCGGACTGCTCTATCTCGACTATGTCCTGCGATTCTTCGATCGATCCAACTTCAAAGGATGGCCCGACAAGATCGAAACCGTCGTCTACCACTGGGGCAACGACAAGGATCGCTTCATCGAGGAGGTCAAGCGCAAAAAGATCGACGTACTGGTGGGGAACATCCCCGCCACCGCCTACGAGACCTTTCGGGAGATCGCTAGGGCGCTTCCCCATGTCCGCTTCATCCCCTCCATCGAGACCCAGTTCGCCAACAAATCCAAGGAGAACGTGACCCTTTTTTGTGAAAAGCACAATCTCTCCCATCCCAAAACCAAGATCTTCTACGATCGCGAGAAGGGCTACGAATATCTGGAGAAGTGTGACTACCCCGTCATCATCAAGCGAAGCTACGGTCCCTCCAATTACGGAGGATACTATGTCCACAAGGCCAAATCGAAAGAGGAGGCGAAGCGGATATTTGATACTAAAAAATATCACCCCATGTACATCCAGGAGTGCATCCCCCTGCGGGCAGACATCCGGGTGATGCTCATCGGGCACAAGCCCGCCTGCGCCTTCTGGCGGGTCGCCGGGGAGGAGATGGAGTTGACCAACACTTCCCAGGGGGGATACATGACCTACGACGGCGTCCCCATGGGGGCCCTGGAGTTGGCGGTGGAGGCGTCCAAAGCGGCCAAGGCGGAATACTGGGCCTGTGATATTGCCGAATATGACGGCAAATACTACATCCTGGAGTGCGCCACCGCCTTCGCTGCCTTCCCCTATTTCCGGGATTGGATCGGACAGTACATCATGTGGGACCTGAGCGAGGGGCGCTTCCCCAAACCCCACATTCCCCTCTACAACTGGGAAGAGCTGGGCAAGATCAATCCCTCCCTGCTGCGGACCATGCGCCATATTGGGTTCAGCAAATATATCCCCTCCACCGACGGGGCCTACTATCTCAACGACAAAGAGGCGCGTTGGGATGTGGAGCTGACCGAGGAGAGCCACCCCGAGGATATCCCCGACGACTCCCATCTCCATCAGGCTCCGCTCAAGCGGGAGGAGGAGATCCCCGAAGCCGTTCTGGAAGAGGCGAAGAAAGGGGAGGAGGTCCGGGACGAGCTGGAAGAGAGCGAGCTCTCCGTGGAGAATGTGACCCTGACGGAACTGATGACCCTGCACGGGATGGAGGAGGAGATCGCCGTGGAGGTGATCCACTATCTGCGGACCCACGAGATCAAGAGCCTCGACGACCTGTTGGAGCTGGAGGGGATCGATCCGCAGACCCTGAAGGTCTGGGCACAGGATCTCCACAGCAAGACCGATATCAACCGCGCTTCGGAAAAGAGCCTGGGCAAGATCAAGGCGATCGGCAAGAAGCTGGCGGAGAAGATCGTCGCTTTCCGGGAGGAGAACGGCCCCTTCATGAAGCTGGAGGATCTTTTGCAGATCAAAGGCCTGGGGAAGAAGAAACTCGAAAAGATCAAAGAGCATATCGCTATCAAGTGAGCGCCGCTTTGCGGTGGGTGATTGGTAATTGGTGATTGGTGATTGGGTAAAAAGGCGATCCTGATTTTGGAAGGGATCGCAGAGATTGGAAAGGGTAGGGTCCATTGAAACAGCTGTATCATTCGTACGACGAGGCGTTGGAGATCTTTCGGGAACTGGAGCGGTGCCGGCCGGACCTTTTTCGGGTGGAGGTGATCGGGGAGACCTGGGAGAAGCGGGAGATGGTCGCCGTGACGATCACCGACGGCATCGACAGGGCCGAAGAGAAACCGGCGCTCTACTACACGGGGACGATCCATGCCCGGGAGTGGATTGGCATCGAATTGGCCATCGCCTTCGCCCAGTATGTGGATCGGAACTTCTACTACGACCATGCGGTGCAGGAGGCGTTGGCCAAAAGCACCTTCTACGTGATCCCCTGCGCCAATCCCGACGGCTTCGAGTACAGCCGGAACCACTTCTCCTTCTGGCGGAAGAACCGGCGGCAGAACGCCGATGGCAGTTACGGGGTGGACCTGAACCGAAACTTCCCCATCGGCTTCGTCAAGAGCAAGAACCCGCTCTCCAATGTCTACGGGGGCCCCGAGCCCTTCAGCGAGCCCGAGACCCGGGCGCTTCGTGACTTCGTGGAGAGCCATCCCAACATCGCCATCGCCCTGGATTATCACAGTCAGGGGAATGTCTTCTTCCCCGCTCACGATTTCCGGCACGAGGACACCATCGACACCACGGACATGAACGTGCTCTGCGCCAATATGGCCGAGGAGATCCGAAAGGTCAGTGACCGAGAGTACGGGATCCATCAGGGCAAGCCCCCCGCTAAACTGATCGGCGGCAGCGGCCGGGAGTTCTACTACTCCAAGGGGATCATCGCCAGCGTGGTGGAGGTGGGGACGCGGAACATCTCCGACTATCTCGACGACATGATCGAGCACATCCGGGAGCAGATCCCGGCGTTGTTGGCGGCGCTACGAGAAGCCCCCAACTACCAGAGGGAGGGGCAGCTCCCCCGGCCCGAGAATTTCCGGGCCACCTTCGTGGGCAGCGACACGGTGACCCTGGAGTGGGAAGCCTATCCCTGTTGCGAAGGGGAGGATGAGATCTATTTCGAGATCTATCGGAGCCGTCGGGAGAAGAGTTACTGCCGCCCTTTCAACCTCATGGGGCTGACCCAGGCCAACCGCTTCGCCGACAGCAATCTGCGTACCGACACTCCCTATTTCTACCACATCCGGGCGGTGAGTCGCAGCACGGGGCGGAAATCCCCCTTCGCTCCGGTACTGGCGGTGCGGACCCATGTGGGCAACGAAGAGTTCCATCGCACCTACTTCCCCGCTCCCGAGCGTACCGGTTACGTGGCCCAGAAGGCCAAGGACAACGCCTCGCATTTCGGGGTCAACTCTCTCTTCGTTGGCGTGAGCGAAACCAAGGGGGTCAGCTACGCGGTGGTGAGCATCCCCATGAAGAGCATTCCGGAGAACGCGGTGATCCAGCGGGCCCGCTTCCGGCTCTATCCCATGGATCGGGTCGGGGTGACCGTGGAGAAGTACGGCGAGTGGGATGTGGGGATCGTCGAACCCGAAAG
>JALWPZ010000239.1 GCA_026994745.1 Campylobacteraceae bacterium
ACCTGGAGGCAGGCGAAATCTACAAAGTCGGCGGCATCGTCACCCTGGTCAACACCCTCGTCTTTCTCGGCGTCGGCACCTTCTGGATCCTGCTGGTGGCGAAGGTGATGGGATGATGCCTGGCTAACGTCAGGCGAGTGAGGAGTGAGAAATTAGAAGTTTTGGATGGCGTTGCATCGCAACGCTTCGAATCAAATGGAGGCGGGAATTCATTGCCGCAATTCAGGACTGAAGCCCTGCCCCCAACAACAAATAACCGATACAGTTGTCGGTGGGCAGGATGAGAAGGTTCACGCCTTATACCTTCCCACCTTCTCACCAGCGCAAAGCGCGATCCCACCCTCTCACCTTGTTTCAAACAACAAACTCCGGTCAACTTCGCTAAAATTCCCCCAATAACCAATAGACCAATAACTAATTACAAAGAAAAACATGGCTTACATCGACCTCTACGACATTCACAAAAATTACGACGTCAAGCAGATATTCACGGATATGAACTTCCACCTGGAGGCGGGAGAGCGGGTCGCCATCGTCGGGCCCAATGGCTGCGGAAAGTCGACACTGCTCAAGATCGCGGCGGGGCTGGAAGAGCCCGACGAGGGGAAACGGATCGTGGATCGTTCCGTGGAGTTCGGGATGCTCAGCCAGCAACCCCAATTCGACGCGGGGTTGACCACCCGGCAGGCGATCGAAGAGCAGCTCACCGAACTCAAAGAGGCCCAGCGGCGTTTTCAATCTCTCAGCGAGGCGATCGCCGATCGTCCCGAGGACAAGGCTCTGCTGCAGGAGCACGCCGAAGTGGCCGCCTATCTGGACCATCACAACGCCTGGAACCTGGACGACAAGATCGAACGGGTCCTGCAGGAGTTTCATCTTAAAGAATATGAAGACCGGCTGGTCGTCACGCTGAGTGGTGGGGAACAGCGCCGAGTCGCCCTGGCGGGGCTGATCCTGCGACGACCCGACGTGCTGATGCTGGACGAACCGACGAACCATCTGGACGTCTACATGGTGGAGTTTCTCGAGGAGGTGCTCCTCAAAGAGAAATTCACCCTGCTCTTCATCTCCCACGACCGCTACTTCATCGACCGGGTCGCCACCCGCATCGTCGAGGTGGAGAAGCACAAACTGGTTAGCTATAAAGGGGGCTATCAGAGCTATCTGGCGCAGAAGGAGCGGCGCCTGGCGGCCCTGCAAAAAGAGCACGAGAACCTGCTGCGCCTGCTGAAAAAAGAAGAAGAGTGGCTCAGCCGGGGGGTCCAGGCACGCCAGACCCGTAACCAGGGGCGCAAGGCCCGCGTATTCGAACTACGGGAGAAGGCCAAGGAGAACCCCACCCTGATTCGAAAGCTCCGGGTGGAACTGGAGCGGGAGAAGCGCAGCTGGAAGGGTGAAAAGGCGATGGCGAAGAAGAAAGTCCTCTTCGAGGTGGAGGATCTGAGTTACTCCATTGCGGGTAAAGAGTTGATCCGGGATTTCGGCACCCGGATCCTCCAGCGGGACAAAATCGCCATCGTCGGCCCCAACGGCAGCGGCAAATCGACGCTTCTCAAACTGCTGCTGGGGCGTCTGCAACCCGATCGGGGGACCATCAAACAGGGTGTGGAGATCAGTGTGGGATATTTCGACCAGCACCGGGAGATGCTCAAGGACGACGCTACCCTCATCGAGACCTTCTGCCCCGACGGGGGCGACCGGGTCCAGGTCCAGGGGCGGAACATGCATGTCTTCGGCTATCTCAAGACCTTTCTCTTCCCCAAGGAGTATCTGGACAAAAAAGTGGGCCAGCTCAGCGGGGGTGAAAAGAACCGCGTCGCACTGGCCCTGCTCTTCACCAAACACTACGACTGCCTGATCCTCGACGAGCCCACCAACGACCTGGACATCCAGACCATCAACGTACTGGAGGAGAAGCTGCTGAGCTACCAGGGCTCTGTGCTCTTCGTCAGCCACGACCGATATTTCGTAGACAAGATCGCCCAGAAGCTGCTGATCCTCCGGGGTGACGGCACGGTGGAGGAGTCCTACCAAAGCTACACCGAATATCTGGAGATCGAAAAGGAGATCAAACAGCTCGACTGGATGGAGAAAGAGATCGAAGAGGCCCCGAAGGTCGAGACGATCCGCAAAGAGCGCAAACGGACCCTCAAGCTCAGCTACAAGGAGCAGCGGGACCTGGAGATGCTCCCGGCGAGGATCGAGGAGTTGGAAAAGAGGCTCGACGAGCTCAACGCCTGCCTCGCCGATCCCGAGTGTTACAACCAGCGGGGGCTAAGCTCCGTCAGCGAAGAACTGGCCGCCACCGAACTGGAATATGAGGAAGCGAGCGAACGATATCTGGAGTTGCTGGAGAAGGTCGAAGAGATGGGAGCCTCCTGATCAGGGGGCGATCCCCCGTCGGATGACGCGGTAGGGGTATTGCTCCCCTTTGCGGTAGCGCTCCACCACCACCGTCGCGATCTCCCCAGAGGGGACGGCGGCCATATAGTCGGTGAAATCCTTCCAGCTGGCGTTTTTCTTTTGATCCGCGCCCTCCCCGACGGCGTAGATATAGTCGTAGGGCTCCAAGCCCATGCGAACCTCCGCCGGGCTACCCCGCCAGACTCCCGCGATCCAGCAGCGCGCCATCTTGGTGGGGTCCCCGGGCCGGTACCACCCCTTGCACTTGAAGCCCCAGCGCGCGTCGTCGGGTTTGCGGTCTTTGGCGTCGGGGCGAAAGGGGTATCCGTTGTGGTCGAAGGTATAGCCGTCGAAGGCCTGAGCGTAATAGATCCCCTCTCCCTCCAGACGTTTAGCCAGGTCGAAATGCCAATCCATCGTCTGGTTGAATCGAAGGCTCTGGGCCATGGAGGCGATATCCAGCCGCCACTTCCCTTCTTCTTTGACGAAGAAGTAGGGAGAGCATTTCCGGTTCTCATCCAGTGGCAGGACCAGATTGACGGCGTGGGCTCTGTCGGGGGTGTAGATCGTCTTTTGGCGGTCCAGACAGGGGCCGAGGAATTTCACCTCGTTGTTCTGGTTGATCTCGGTGACGGTCCAGTGGCGGAAAAATTCCCGGGTGGCTTTGGAGTAGATCTCCAGGTCGGGATTTTTGTTGTGGCTTTTGAGCACCTGCATATATTTGCGCATGATCTGTGCGGGGGTCTGGGTACTCTCGGCATGGACCTGCGGTCCTGCTTTCGCGTCGGGGTCCTTCTGGCCCAGTTTCGCCTCGGTGCGGGCGCCTGCACCGATGGAGCGGCTGGGCATCGGCTCGACGAACTCTTTGCCCGCCTTCGCCTCGAAGGCCCGGTCCCGGATCAGCTCTAGCATCATCCAGATCCCGTCGATCACCTTTCCGTCACGGAAATAGGGAACCATCCCCTTGCGCTCCAGGTAGGAGACGAAGGCGTCGGTATAGACCGGCTCCAACGCCTGGGAGACCTCCAGCCGGACCTGGTCCTTCACCGGGTCGATCACCAGCAGCAGCGCCTTGCCGCTTCGGCTGCGGCTCTCTTTCTGCAATTGCTGGAAGGTCCGGTTGGCGAATCGGTCCAGGTCCTTCTCGTTCTGGACCGTCACGACCCGAAAGTCGATATCGAAGTCCTTCTTCAACGCCTGGTTGGCTTCGTAGAAGCCTTTGAGCAGCCTGGGGCGGTCTCCGATCAGTGTGGCGTCGTCGACGAGGATCTTCTCCTGTCTCAATTTGGCGCCGATATTCCGACCATCTCCCTGTGAGGAGTTTTGGGTCTTGCCGTCGTCGCAGGCGGTAGCGATCAGGATCAGGGCCGGAAAGAGGATCCAAAGGATGGTACGCATTTATATCTCCAGTTTCAATGGTCTCTTCGCCGAAGTCTCCACCTCGAAATACTGGGCGGGCTTCCATCCCATCATCTCGGCGATCCAGCGCCCGGGGATCCGGCGAATCGAGGCGTTGTAGGCCCGGACCGCGTCGTTGTAGTGCATCCGGGTGATGTTGATCCGATTCTCCGCCCCCTCGATCTGGGATTGCAGCTGCAGGAACTCCTCCGAGGCCTTGAGGTCCGGGTAATTCTCCGCGACGGCGAATAGCCGGACGATGGTCCCGTTGAGCTGTCCGTCCAACGCCGCCGTTTTACCAATCCCGGCCCCATGGGCTCCCGGGACGGCCTCGGCGCGCAGTCGGGCCACCTCTTTGAAGACTTTCTCCTCATGACGGGCGTAGGCTTTGACCGTTTTGACCAGATTGGGCAGTAAGTCGGCCTTGCGCTGTACATTGCTCTCGATCTGTGACTGGGCCGAATGGACCTGCTCCGAAAGGGTCACGATGGAGTTGTAACTCCACAGGAACGTTCCTCCGATCAGAAGCAGAACCATCAAAAGCGCGACGAGACCATAGGGTCTCTTTTTCTTCCGTTCCCGGCTCTCCCAGTCGTATCCCACGTCGATCTTTTCATCCATTTTCCACTTCTCCAGTTTTCAGATTTTCGTATCGGGCGCAATCACGTCCTACCAATAGATGGTGACTCGCCTTCGGCCCCATCTCAGGGCCTTTCTTCGATTGGTGCCCATATAGATGTCGATGTGCTTGCGCATCCGGCGATGCATCTTGTCCCGGACCGTATAGATGCCCGGCAGACCCGAGATCTTGACCCGGGTCCCGTTGGTGATCCCGTATTTTCGGATCAGGTCGGGAGAAACGGCGATAATCTTCATACCGGGGCGGATCCGGTTGTTCCAGGCAGCGATGAAAGGGGTCCTGTCCGTCTGTCCCCGGTGGGAGGTGTAGGCGGTGGCGACGACACGGAGACTGTGGCGGAATCCTTTGCCGTTGACATATTTGAAGGCGTACTTCCTCCGTTTCATGACCGCGTCGATCTTCCGCTGTGACACCGGGATCCAGATTGTCTCTCCAAGGCGCAAATGGCGATTCTTCTTCCAGCGGTTGATACGCCGGATCTCCGAACTTTTGACGCCGAAACGTTTGGACAATCCGATCAGGGTATCCCCCTTTTGAACCTTGTATCGTCCGCTTTTCGCACGAAGGATCTCCAGTTCGATCTCCTCGGGTGGGCTCTTCCTGCCCGGGACGATCCGGAGGGTTTCCCCGACTTTCAACAGGTGATCCTTTCCCAGTCGGTTGATCTTCTTGAGATCGTATACAGTCGTATCGTACCGTCGGGCCAGCGCAATGAAGCTGTCTCCCGTTCTGACTTTGTACCGAAAAGGCTTTTTCGGCTCGATGCGGCGTTCCAGGATTTCGAACCACTCTCTGGTGATCGGATATCCAGGAAGCAGGAAACTGGTCTTGTCGGCTCTCAGAAAGCCTTTCGATGCGCATTCCATGCATACGGGCTTCGATTTCGGAACTGTGGGAGGATTGTCTTTTCCAGTCTCTCGGGAGGCATTGACCTCCAAAGGAGTTTCGATGCTTTTGGTAGCGATTCCCGGCACAGGTACCGATCGATTTGTCTCTTTGGAATCCTTTCCTTCGTCGCTCGCTGGCTCGGGAGACTTCCACTTACTGGATTCATTCCCGTCCCCGGCCGTTCCATGCTTCGTGGCGACGGAAGCCCCGGCGATGCGGTTCCGTCCCACCTCCTCCTCGTTCAAAGCCTTCTCTTTAAACTCGATGTATCGCTGTACCAGGTGGGAGAGACTCAGGCGCCGGGTGATCCCTTCGACCTTGTGCATCTCTCCGCGTTTGGGCAACATCTTCCGATGGGGACGGGCGGCATCGGTTCCCAGATCGCTTGCTTTGACATGGAGAAAGAATGTTTGATAGGGATCGCAGGTACGCAGTAACGTAAGATTGCTGTGTCGTTGGCAGCCGGTTGTGGGGAGTTTGTCCAATGCCTGCACATTCACCGTGGCGATCCCCAGTAGAAAGATCAGTGTCAGTGGATGTGCCGGCATTCGATTCATCAGAGAAAGTCCAACATTTCCTTCATGATCTCTTCTTTTCCAACGACGGTCCGATGGACGATCTCCTTGTCGAAGAGTTCGGCGATCACTCTTGGGATGGGAACCCCCAGCTCTTGATGGATCACTTCCAGTGCCTCCCGATCCCCGTCGACCTCGATTCCGAGGGCCTTGGCCACTGTGGGGCTGAACTTCGTCCACTCGGCAGTAGAATAGACGACCGTGGGGATCTTTTCTTCCCGAAGCTTTTCATAGGCTTTGAAGCAGGTGGCGGTGTGAGGGTCCATCAAGTACCCCTTCTCCGCATAGTGCGCGATGATCCGCTCCCCCTCTTCGTCAGTGGAGTAGATTCCGGCGAAATCCTCCTGGATCGCTTTGCGCTCCTCGTCTGTCAGCCGGTAGGCGCCGGTCTCGTTGAGGGACTCCATCAATTTCCGGGTACGCTCCGCTCCGAATTTGTCGAAAAGAACCCGTTCCACGTTGGAGCTTTTCAGGATGTCCATGGCGGGGGATTCGGTCTGGACCAGGGTCCGATCGCTGATGTCGTAGACTCCGGTGTTGATCCAGTCGGTCAGGATATTGTTGGCGTTAGAGGCAATGAGGATCTTTCGTACCGGCAATCCCGCCTTTTTGGCGTAATAGGCTCCCAGGGCGTTGCCGAAGTTTCCGCTGGGAACGATGAGGTAGACCTCCTCCCCCAGGGCGATGACGTCCTGACGTACCAGCTCCAGGTAACTGTGAATGTGGTAGATGATCTGGAAAATAATCCGACCGAAATTGACCGAGTTGGCCGCGGAGAGCTTGATTCCCCGCTTTTTCAGCTCTTTGCGGAAGGCATCGGAAACGAGAAGCTCTTTGAGCGCGCTCTGGGCGTCGTCGAAATTCCCTTCGATCCCGATCACTTTCAAATTGGGAGCGTCCTCCGTCACCATCTGCAGACGTTGTACGTCACTGGTTCCTCCCGAGGGATAGAGGCAGGTAACTTTTATGTTTGGCCGATTTTTAAAGGTCTCCAGGGTCGCCGGTCCCGTATCCCCGCTGGTGGCCGCCATGATCAGGTACTCTTCGTTCCGCTCCTCTGCCAGAGCGCTTAGGATCACGCCGAAGGGCTGCAGCGCCATGTCCTTGAAAGCGCGGGTCGGACCGTGGTAGAGCTCGCTGACATAGGCGTCCTCTTCTACCTGGGCCACCGGCACGGGATTGTTGGGATCGTCGAAACGATCGTAGCGCTCCAGTGCCTCGTGGATCAACTCGTCGTCGATATCGATCTCGAAGGCCTGCAACAGAGCGTAGGCCAGGGTCTTGTAGTCGCTTTGGAGATATTCGGAGAGAAAACCGATGCTCATGTCCGGAAGGGCTTCCGGGGCATAGAGCCCGCCGTGACTGGCGCTGGGGTTGAGGATGGCTTCCGAGAAAGTTACCTTCGCGGGACGCTTCCCGTCGTTCCCTCTCGTTTCGATAAATTGCATATATCCACCTGTTTTTGTCTGAGATTATAGCAAAACGCGAGATGGAAGGGATCGGGGGAAGTCCCATGGGATCGATCCGTCGCTGTGTCTGCGATTCGACCATTGACCCCCAAACGACCTCGTTCCTGACAATACCGTACCCCTTTCGTCCTTTCAACGATGAGGAGACCTGATCCAACGTGGATCACTCAGCGTCAATTTCCAATAAAAATTGATCATGGATCTCGCAATAGGTTTGTCGAAATAGGGATGATGAGGGGAGATTGTAGGTTGAAGATGGTAGCTGGGAGGAGACTTGAACTCCTGACCTCCGGCTTATGAGACCAGCGCTCTAACCAGCTGAGCTACCCAGCCATCTGAAAAGATAGGCGGAATAGTACTACAGAAATTTTTAAATGTCAATGAACATTTGGTTCTTCACCACTTCTTCCCCGGCTTGCTAATCATACTTTAGTCTATAGGACTCATTATTCCTAAAGAAATATCCAAAAAAGTCTTGACATTCTTGAAAAAAATCACTAGAATACCGCAAAACTTAACGAGAAAGGAGTGAACAATGAACTTTCAGCCCTTAGCCAACCGAGTTCTGATCGAGCGGGAAGAGGAGGTAACCACCACCGCCTCCGGAATCATTATTCCCGACAACGCCAAAGAGAAGCCCCTTCAGGGGAAAGTGCTGGCCGTAGGCCCCGATGCCAAAGAGGAAGGGATCAACGAAGGCGATACTGTCGTATTTGGCAAATATGCCGGAAACGAAATCGTTCTGGACGACACAGAGTACCTGATCCTCAATAGTGACGAAATTCTCGGGATCCTGAAGTAAGCCCTATTCGGGTGAAACATCAAAGAGTATATTAAATAATATAGAAAGAAGGAGACAACAATGGCAAAAGAAGTAGTATTTTCCGATCTCGCACGAAACGGACTCTATAGTGGAGTCAAGAAACTGGCCGACGCGGTCAAGGTCACCATGGGACCCCGCGGACGCAACGTACTGATCCAGAAGAGCTTCGGAGCTCCCAGCATTACCAAGGACGGTGTATCCGTCGCTCGGGAGATCGAGCTTCCCGACGCACTGGAGAATATGGGAGCCCAGCTGGTCAAAGAGGTCGCCAGCAACACCGCCGACGAGGCGGGTGACGGGACCACCACCGCCACCGTACTGGCCGAGAGCATTTTCCGCGAAGGTCTGCGCAACATCACCGCAGGGGCCAATCCCATCGAAGTGAAGCGCGGAATGGACAAGGCCAGCGCCGCCATCATCGATGAGCTCAAGAAGATCAGCAAAGAGGTCAGCGACAAGGAGCAGATCGCGCAGGTCGCCACCATCTCCGCCAACAGCGACGCCAAGATCGGTGAATTGATCGCCGAGGCGATGGAGAAGGTCGGCAAAGACGGTGTCATCACCGTCGAAGAGGCCAAGGGGATCAACGACGAACTGGATGTCGTAGAAGGAATGCAGTTCGACCGCGGCTACCTCTCGCCCTACTTCGTCACCAACAGCGAGAAGATGACCGTGGAGATGGAGAATCCCCTGATCCTCATCACCGACTTCAAGATCAGCAGCCTCAAAGACCTGATCCCCCTGCTGGAGCAGACTCAGCAGAGCGGACGCCCGCTGCTGATCATCGCCGACGACGTCGAAGGGGAAGCCCTGGCGACCCTGGTCCTCAACCGCCTCAAGGGTATCCTCAACATCGCCGCCGTCAAAGCCCCTGGCTTCGGCGACCGCAAGAAGGAGATGCTCAAGGATATCGCCATCCTCACCGGCGGAACCGTCATCACCGAGGAGCTCGGCCTGACCCTCGAGAAGGCGACCGTCGATCAGCTCGGTCGTGCCGCCCGCGTGGTCATCGACAAGGACAACACCACCATCGTAGATGGACAGGGTGACAAAGAGGCGGTCGAGGGCCGCATCCGCGAGATCAAGGCTCAGATCGAGAACACCACCAGCGACTACGACCGCGAAAAGCTCCAGGAGCGCCTGGCCAAGCTCAGCGGCGGGGTCGCCGTCATCAAGGTCGGTGCCGCCACCGAGACCGAGATGAAGGAGAAGAAAGACCGCGTCGACGACGCTCTCTCCGCCACCAAGGCTGCTGTGGACGAGGGAATCGTCATCGGCGGAGGTGCCGCACTGGTCAAAGCGGCCAAGAACATCGACATCCAGCTGGAAGGTGACGAGCAGGTCGGTGCCGAGATCATTCTCCGCGCCGTCAAGGCTCCCATCAAGCAGATCGCCGAGAACGCCGGCTTCGACGCCGGTGTCGTCGCCGACAAGGTCAGCACCAGCGACGAAGCCAACCTGGGCTTCAACGCAGCGACCGGCGAATATGTGGATATGTTCGCCGCGGGGATCATCGATCCTCTGAAGGTCGAGCGGATCGCCCTGCAGAACGCCACGTCCGTCGCCAGCCTCCTGCTGACCACCGAAGCGACCGTCAGCGAAATCAAAGAGGACAAGCCTGCCGCTCCCATGGCACCCGACATGGGCGGAATGGGCGGAATGGGGATGA
This sequence comes from Campylobacteraceae bacterium, assembly GCA_026994745.1. GTDB lineage: Bacteria > Campylobacterota > Campylobacteria > Campylobacterales > Sulfurovaceae > Nitratifractor. Next base: position 9,866 of record JALWPZ010000239.1, read on the forward strand.
TGTAAGACCCTACCCCACTGGGACCTCTCTTCGAAACGCGAGAGGCCCGATGTTCTATCGTTTCTCGTCGATTCCTGAACCTCCTGTTTTCAGGCGGCGAGGCCGCCACTCTATTTTTCCTGATAGCTCTCAAAGATTCCAGCAGTAGATCCTTCATCCCCTTCATGAATGTACCCTTTCCCTTGCATAGCTATGATATGATTGTTCAGAATCGTGGTCCAATCGATCGATGTTCGGTAAAGAAGGGTCGTAAAAACACACGATCCCCGAACGGAAAAGCAGGAATGGATGGAAGATACGACATACGACTTGATCATTATCGGAGGAGGTGCCACGGGATCGGGTGTGGCACTCGATGCGGCACTTCGGGGGCTGAAGGTCCTTCTCCTGGAACAGAACGATTTCGCCGAAGGCACCAGTAGCCGCAGCACCAAGCTGATCCATGGTGGAGTCCGGTACCTGGAATCTGCCGTCAAACATTTGGACCGGGAGCAGTACGATCTGGTTCGGGAAGGTTTGCACGAACGCAGGAAATTCCTCCACAACGCTCCCCATCTGGCCCACCCCATCGAACTGATCACACCACTCTACCACTGGGTAGAGCTCCCCTACGTCTATGCGGGGCTCGTACTCTACGATCTTCTCTCGGGTAAGGCCTCCCTGGGACGCAGCCGTCTACTTCCCGCCTCCAAAGCCCGGACGATCAATCCCGATATCGATCCCCGGGGTCTCAAAGGAGCCGTCAGTTACTGGGACGGGGCTTTCCGGGACAGTCGGATGGTCATCGCCCTGCTTCAAAGCGCCGAGGAGCTGGGAGCACGTCTTTTGAACCATACCGAAGTGACCGCCCTCATCAAGGAAAACGGCAAAGTCGTCGGGGTTCATACCCGTGACCGAATCGACGAAGACGAAAAGGAATACCGTACCGAACTGGTCGTCAACGCCACCGGTCCTTTCGCCGATACGATCCGCCGAATGGACGACCCTTCGCTCTCACCCGTTATGGAGGTCAGCAGCGGTGTCCATCTCGTTCTGCCAGAGCGTTTTCTCCCCAGCCCCGACGGAGTCCTGATCCCCAAAACCCGTGACGGAAGGGTCCTCTTCGCCCTCCCCTATCTGGGGCACTGCCTGGCCGGGACCACCGACCGGCCGGGACAACTCAGCGAAGATCCCCGCCCGACCGAGGTGGAGATCGATTACCTGATCGAGCACCTCAACGGCTATTTCGATCTCAAGGTCCGTCGGGAGGATATCCTCTCTTCTTTTTCGGGACTGCGCCCGCTGGTTCGAGAACCCGGCAAGGACTCCACCGCTTCCATTGTCAGGGAGTATGTGACGGATCGATCCCCCGGAGGCGTATTGACCATCGCCGGCGGCAAATGGACCAGCTACCGTGCCATGGCCGAGACTGCGGTGGATCAGGCCTATGAGATGATGGGGCATTCGCCGGTGCCCTGCCGGACCCATGACTACCCCGTCGTCGGCAGCCGAAGCCCCCGCGACGAGATCCTCACTCTTTTGAGAGAAAGCGGTCTGGAGGAAGATATCGCCCGACACCTCTACACACATTACGGAGATCAAAGCCCGCAGATCCTGGCCCTGGCTGAAACTGAAAAAGTCGGGGCCAGGATCCATCCCGATCATCCGGTGATCGAAGCGGAGCTGCTTTACGCCATCCGTCACGAATATGTCCGCAAGCCCCTCGACTTCCTTATCCGTCGCTGTTCCCTGGGGCTGCTGGATATACAGGCGGCAAAAGAGAGCCTGCCGGCCGTTTTGGAGATCATGAAGCATCCCCTGGGATGGGACAGCCAGAGAGCAGCGACCATGGAGGAGGAGGCTTTCGAAAAACTGGCTGCCGCTTCCGGTTCCTTCCGATCGCCCGGCGTCACACCTGCTGAAAATACTCTTTGACCCCTTTGTCCCGGATTACGCCGGAGAGGCGGGAGATTCCCACCAGATAGGCTGCATCCCGTAAGGAGATCTCCTTCTTTTCAGCCAGATCGAAGATATTGTCCGCTTCGATCGTCATGATTTTCAGCAGTTTCTCGTTGATCTCCTCCTCTTCCCAGTAGTATCCCGCCCGGTTCTGCACCCATTCGAAATAACTCACCGTCACCCCGCCGGCATTGGCGAGAACATCGGGGATCACCGTAATCC
>JALWPZ010000240.1 GCA_026994745.1 Campylobacteraceae bacterium
ATATAGAACTCCTCGGAGTAGAAGCCGACCTTTTCGACGATGTATTCGATGGGTTCGTGCCGCTCCCGCCGGGAGACCAGTTCGAAAAACCGGGCTTCGTCATTGAGCTCTTCCCCCTCCCGAAGAAAAAGCCTCATCCGGTCGCATCCCAGATGATGGGCCATGAGAACTTCCGCCTCCAGGCGGGGACGGTCGGCGGCATATGCCAGACGCCGGGACGCTTCGTGCAAAGCCTGGACTATTTTCATTTTCCCTCACGGTCGAGAAATTCGAAGATCCCCTCTTTGGGGAGTTCCGCATCCATATCGACGCAATCGGGATCGAAGCCCAGGGCTTCCAGGCGCTCCAGGATCGGCGGATGGGTGTAGTAGAATCGGGAGTAGATGGGGTCGGATTTGGGAAAGCTCTTGTTCTCGCCTACCAGTTTGAGCAGCGCCGAGACCAGGTGCTGTTTGCCTCCCACCTGGGAGCCGTAGCGGTCGGCTTCGTATTCGTTGTGCCGGCTGAGCATACTCATCAGGGGGGTGTAGACGAAACTCAGCACCGGAAGCAGCAGCGTGATCATGGCGATGGTCGCTCCCGCCGTGGGCACCACGCCCATTTCGGCGTAGAGGCTCTCGGGGAGATGGCCGAAAATGTAGAAAGCCACGAAGAGAAAGCCGCCCATCATGGCGATGTTCTTCCAGATATCCCCGTGTTTGTAGTGTCCCAATTCGTGGCCCAGAACCGCCAGCAACTCTTTGTCGTTCAATTTCTCCAGCAGCGTATCGAAGAGCACGACCCGTTTGGCTTTGCCCAAACCGCCGAAGTAGGCGTTGAGCCGGCTGTCCCGTTTGCTGGCGTCCATGACGAAGATCCCGTCGCTTCGCAGACCCGCGTCGGCCATCATCGCTTCGATCTCCTTGCGCAGTTCTCCTTCCGGAAGCGGAGTGAACTTGTTGAAGATCGGAGCGATGATCGTAGGATAGATCACATTGGCCAGCAAAGCCACGGCGAAGAGCAGAGCGAATCCCCAGAGCCACCAGTTTTCTGTACTCGAAATGATCCAGGCCAACGCCGCGAAGACCGCTCCGCCCAGGATCAGGAAGAGCAGGATCGATTTGAGGGTATCGATCAGATACATCTTCGGGGTCATTTTGTTGAAGCCGAAGCTCTGGTCGATCTTGAATTTCCCGTAGAGTTCCAACGGCAGGGTCACGATCCAATTGATGGCGAAGAAGCCGAAGAGAAAGAGAATCGCGTTGAACACAGTATCCTCGGCTCCTACGATCCCCTGCAGCCAATGGAATCCCGCCAGAACCCACCAGAGAAAGAGGAGATACTCCACGAAACTCTCGACGAGGGAAAGCCGTTCCTTGGCGATGGCGTAATTGCCGGCGACGAAGTAGCGCCCCTGGGGCATGAGCACCGGTTTGCGGCGTTTCTCCACATTGATGTAGCCGATCTGCATGACCGAGAGATAGATTTTCATCAACACATAGAGGGTATAGATCCCGATGATCCACTGCAACATTCTCTTCCTTTATTATCGGAGCGATTTATTCTGGAGAGATTTTATCCGAATAAATGCAACGAAAGCTAAATGTATCGTCCGGTTATTTTTTCGTCAATCGAACCGAAACCATATTCCAATATAATCTACCCCAACTATTCGAAAGCAATGAAAGGAGTATTCAATATGTCCCAAAGCCCACAAAACCGGATCAATGCGCATACCCTGCAATTGATCGTCCTGATCGTCGGCGTGATCCTCTGGTTCTATCCCGTTCCCGGTGGGCTGGAGACCTACATCGCCCAGCACCACGAGGCGGAAAAGGGATTGGAGTTCACCGCCCAGACCGCCTGGCACCTCTTCTCCCTCTTCATTACGGCGATCTTCGCGGTGATCCTCAAAGCGACTCCCATCTTCACCGCCTCCATCCTGGGGGTCTCGGCGGCGATCCTCACCGGGACCCTCAGCGCTCCCCAGGCCTTCAGTGGTTTCAGCGAGGATTGGATCCTCCTGATCATCGTCGCCTTCCTCATCGCCCGGGGGGTCATCAAGTCGGGCCTGGGGCGGCGTGTCGCCTTCATGATCATCCGTAAATTCGGCAAGACCAGCCTGGGGCTCTCCTACTCGGTCATCGCCGCCGATATGCTGATCGCCCCCGCCTTCCCCAGCAACACCGCCCGCTCCGGGGTCCTCTTTCCCATCGTCAACGCCCTGGCCGTCGACAGCGGGTCCCGTCCCGACGACGGGACCCGGAAGAAACTGGGCTCCTACCTGATGATGAGCTCCATGGCGGGCATCACCCTCTCCTCCTCCCTCTGGCTCACCGCCATGGCGGCCAACCCCGCCGGGGTCAAGATGGCCAAGGAGATGGGGGTCAACATCAGTTACATCGAGTGGACCATCGCCGCCTCGGTGCCGGTGATCCTGCTCTTCTTCCTGATCCCGAAGGTCCTGATGTGGGTCTATCCCCCCGAGGTCAAGGAGACCCCCGACGCTCCCGTCATCGCCGACGAAGCCCTGCGGGAGATGGGACCCATGAGCCGGGACGAGTGGGTCATGGCCGTGGTCTTCGTCGGTATGCTGGCCCTTTGGGTCGCTTCCTCCTTCGTTCCGGCTCTCAACAAGACCGCCGTCGCCTTCCTGGGCCTGGGGATCCTGATGATCTTCAACATCTTCACCATCAAGGATCTGGCCGGTGAGGGAAAAGCATTGGGGACCCTGGTCTGGTTCTCGATTCTCTACGCCATGAGCGTCTATCTGAATAAATTCGGATTCATGGGATGGATCGGGGAGAATGTCTCGCAGATGGTCGAGGGGTACTCCTGGCCGGTGGTCTACGTCATCATCGTGGTCGCCTACGTCCTGATCCACTACTTCTTCGTATCCCAGACCGCCCAGATGCTCGCCCTCTTCTCGGTCTTCCTGGGGGTCGCAATGAAAGCGGGGGTTCCCGGAGAATTGATGGCATTGATGCTGCTCTTCGCCACCAACTTCAACGCCGTCATCACCCCCCAGGGCTCCAGCGCCAACGTCATCTACGTCGGCAGTGGCTACCTGGAG
>JALWPZ010000241.1 GCA_026994745.1 Campylobacteraceae bacterium
TTGAGCAGGGCGACCTGGCAGATCCAGACTCGAACCGGAGGTACATTTTTGGCGTCGGCTCAAAGAATTATCAGGTTGGGGTTTCCATTCCTGAGGAGATCCTCACAAAACTTCGCGCTCTCAACCGCGAATCTTCGGGACGACTCTACAGAAATAACCCTCTTTCTGTCATCCTTCTTGACCGAGAGCCAACAGAAAACATTGGCAAGCCCGAAATCTTACGGTTCTGCCGCCAGGTACTCGCCATCGGCCGTGAGCACGCTCTGACACGCTATCAATTTGCCAACGCAATCTTGGGTTTTGTTCAAGAGGCCATTCACTACCAACTCGATCAGGAGTCAACCGCGGAATTCGAGGGCGGTCCGTTCATTGAATATGGGCGATTTGCCTTGGAAACTATTCATGACGGTGTGGGAGACTGCGAGTGTACGGCGATTCTTTGCTCGTCCCTCCTGGCCTATCTTGGGTACGACTCCTCGTTGATCATCATTTCCTTTCGAGACCCTGACACCGATGAAATGTGCTACCACGCAGCGGTAGGAATCTCGACTGATGGTCTGTTCCTTGCGGGAGAAAGGCCCGGACAGGAGGGGTTGGACGCCGTCGAGGATACCGATGGTCGACGGTACCTCTACGGTGAGACAGCGGTCGACGGTGCAATCATCGCCTTTGGAAGCATTCCGCCTGAGTGGAAAGCGACAATGAAGATCAACGAAGTCGTACCCGTACCATCACCAGTCAGGGTTCCCATGGGAGATTGAAGAGGTCCTTGAGTTTGACACCTGAGGGTCGAATTTAGGGGAGGGAGCGTATCCGAAGGGCTGGGCCACCAGTAAGGTGTAGAAGTCAAGACCGGATCTGACACTGTGTCTGATTGGGCACGGGTGTCAGTTCACGATGAAACGGGGGCTCGAGGTCAGTCTTCAAGACTTTCTCACGGGCCAGTGAAAGTGAATCCAGAAACGTTTGCATCGGGGTCTTTCCGTAGCACCACCTCCCTTGATGTGGGCGTTGTTCATTGTAGTACCTCAGCCACTCGTCCAGGTCCGCCTGGAGGTCTTCGATGGAGTGGTAGAGCTTCTTCCTGAACGCCACCCTGTAGAACTCGTTGAGAACCGTCTTGTGGAACCGCTCGCAGATCCCGTTGGTCTGTGGGCTCTTGGTCTTGGTTCGCGTGTGGTCGATGTCTTCCGTCGCTAGGTACAGCTCGTACTCGTGACGTTCGGGGTTCCCGCAGTATTCCGTTCCCCGGTCGGTGAGGATCCGGCACAGCGGGATCTCGTGTTCGTCGAAGAAGGGAATCACCCTGTCGTTGAGGAGATCGGCCGCAGTCAACGGGGTCTTCCTGTCGTACAGCTTGGCGAACGCCACCTTCGAGTAGGTATCGATGAAGGTCTGCTGGTAGATTCGGCCCACACCCTTGAGGGTGCCGACGTAGAAGGTGTCCTGCGCTCCGCAGTAGCCCGGACATTCGCTCTCGAACTCCCCGTGGGCCTCCTTGTCGGCCTTGGCCTTCTCCAGCGCTTGAAGCTGTGACTCGGTGAGGATCAACCCCTCCTGGGCCACCTTCGCCTCCAGCGCTTTGAGCCGCTTCTTCATGTTCTCCAGGTCATGCCGCAGCCACACGCACCGAACCCCTGCCGGAGAGATCGATATCCCTTGCTTCCGAAGTTCGTTGGCCACCCTCACCTGGCCCCACGCCGGCTGCTCCAACGCCAGCACCACCACCGCCTCTTCCACCTCGGCCGGAACCCGGTTCTTCAGGTTCGGTCTGCGGCGCGACATCTCCATCAGCGCCGCCTCACCTCCCCGCTCGTAGAGCTCCTTGTATCGGTAGAACGTGTCCCGGCTGTAACCCATGATCCGGCACGCCTGGGAAACATTCCCGAGTTGCTTCGCCAGCTCGAGCAAACCCACCCGAGCCTTGATGATCTTCTCTTGCCTCGTCATCTCAGCCACGATCCTTCCTCCCTCTCCCGAGGGTGTCCGCGACCCCCGAGCCCTGACTTCCTGTCAGATCCGATCGTAGCATCTACAGATCATCGGTTTCCCGCAGTCGTAGCGTTCGATGACGATCTTGAAATTCATGCTTCACAGACTCCCTGGGGTTGACCGTGAAACGGCAGCTAATGAATAGGAATTCCCTTTCCAGCCTCAACCCATAATGTGTCCTCTTCCAGCATTAAATCCTGATCTTAGGTACGATTCCGCAGGCTTTGACAGGGCTCTCTATCCGCCTCAGCCGGATTTGTCCCCGTATCTCACTCATATACCCATCCTACTGGATCCTCTGGACACACTCCACCCAAGAACCAGGATCCCCTGGTTCACCAAGACTGCTTGGTGTCACGATGCCACTCGGATCGTCCGGCTCCTTGGCGACCCTCGACCTTGCCCCTCCCGCACGACCAACTCGCAGCGGGTGAGAATGCGAAAGGCGTGCAGAAGGTCATGGAGCACCGGAAGGTAGTACTCGAGCAACTCCCGGCACACCGAATCTCCCGGGAGCTGGCCGAGGTGAGCCATTCCGTTGCGCAGCCCCTGGAGCAGGCGGTGTGGCGGGAAAGGCCCGGCCGAGCCCAGGCCCTTCGTGTAGCTCTCGGAGGACGCCGCGCGGCGAAGATCCGCGCCCTGGAGCCTCTCCCGGATGTCGGCCAGCGGCAGTACGGGCTCCATGCCGACCTTCTCAGGCCTCAAGTGCTTCGCCAGCGTGTCAAAGAGGGTCAACCACGATGCGAAGAAGGGGGTCTGCACACCGGAAATGGCCCGGCCGATGCTGCGGATCGCCCTCTCGTTGGCCTGGGGGGAAAGATCACGGGGATCATCAAGATAGCCTTGCACCACCGTCAGCGTGGCCAGCTTCAAGAGCTGGTAGGCCGAAAAGGGGACGTTCCAGAGCCGTGACTGAAGACTCTCGTCCTCCTCCAGGCCGAACGCCAGCGCAGCGGGCCGGGCCACCGGGTACGGCATGCGGGAAATCAAACTCTTGATGTCTCGGTCCACCATGCACCTCCTGAGATTCGAGACCATCTCCGGG
>JALWPZ010000242.1 GCA_026994745.1 Campylobacteraceae bacterium
TGGCGATATGCAGAACGAGGTATTGCGGGTCGAGGAACATATTGTCGCCGGACATGGGCATCCTTTCTTAGAGTATGAGCATGGCGTCGCCGTAGCTGTAGAATCGATAGTCGCGCTCGATCGCTTCCCGGTAAAGCTCCAGGGTCCTTTCCCTGCCGATGAAGGCGCTCACCAGCATGATCAGGGTGCTTTTGGGCAGATGGAAATTGGTCAGGAGCATGTCGACCCGACGGGGAGGGTTGCCGGGATGGAGGAAGAGGTCGCACTCCCCCTCGCTCTTGCCCGTTCGGATGAAATACTCGATGCTGCGGGTGACGGTGGTACCCACCGCCAGGATCGGTACGTCGCTGCGCAGCCGCCCGGCCGCTTCCGAGGGGATCCGGAAATACTCCGAGTGCATGGGGTGGGAGAGGATCTCTTCGCTCTCGACGGGTTTGAAGGTCCCCGCCCCCACGTGGAGGGTCAGGGTGTGGGTGGGGTGGCGTTGTTCCATGCGTTCCAGAAGTTCGGGCGTGAAGTGCAACGACGCGGTCGGGGCGGCGACGGCACCGGCTTCCCGGGCGAAGAGGGTCTGATAGTCCGAAGCGTCCTCGCTCCGGTCCTCCCGCTGCATGTAGGGGGGCAGGGGGATGTGTCCGATGCGTTCGAAGCGCTCCACGAGGGTTTCGAAATCGGGAACTTCTCCCTGGAGGGAAAAACGAACCACTCGGCTGCCGTCGGGATTGAGCTCCAGAACCTCCGCCTCCAGCCCCTGGTCGAAGAGGAGGCGTGTTCCCGGGGAAACTTTGCCCCGGATCATCGCCAGGTAGCGATCCTCGCCCAGGGGTTTGTTGAAAAGTAGCTCGATCTTTCCCCCGCTGGTTTTTCGACCGAAGAGTCGCGCCCGGATCACCCGGGTATCGTTGAGGAAGACCTCCGTCTCGGGAGGGAGAAATTCGAGGAAATCCCTGAAAATTCGGTGGTGTATCGTATCGGTTTTCCGGTCATAGACCAGAAGCCGGGCGTGGTCCGCCGGGCGGACCGGCTCGGTGGCGATACGTTCCGGGGGGAGTTCGTAGTCGTAGGAGGAGGTCAGGAGGTCTTCGTTCCGGGTCATTTCTCCCGGTCCGTTTCATCGGGATCCCTCTCCAGCTCCTCGAAGCTCTTTTCGATCTCGTCGAAATCCTCCTCGTCTTCGTTCTCTTCATCCTCCTCATCACTCTTGTCCGGGTTGACGTGGCGGACGATGAGGATGGAGAGGCCGTAGAGCAGGATCAGGGGGCCGGCCATGAGCATCTGGGTCAGGACATCGGGCGGGGTCAGGAGTGCGGCGAGGAGGAAGATGATGACGATGGCGTATTTGAAGAAATCCTTCAGGGTCCGATCGGTGATGAGCCCCATCAGTCCCAGGAAATAGGCGACCACGGGAAGTTCGAAGGCGATCCCGAACCCCAGCATGATTTTGGTGAAGAAGCCGACATAATCTTCGATGTTGATCAGCGGGGTGTAGAGGAAGGAGCCGAAGGTGATGAGGAACTGGAATCCGAAGGGAGTGACCACATAGTAGGCGAAGAGCACGCCGACCAGGAACATGAGGGATCCCCCCAGGACGAAGGGGAGGACCATCTTCTTCTCGTGTTCGTAAAGCCCCGGGGCGATGAAGAGCCAGAGTTGCCAGAGGATCACCGGCAGGGCGATGAGCAGGCCGGCGAAGAAGGAGACCTTCAGGGCGACGAAGAAGGCGCCTCCCACCTGGTGGGTGGTGATCATCCCGTTATAGCTGGCCTCTTTGAGTTGCTTGCCGAAGCTCTCCCGGGTGAGATTGTTCTCCTTGGCCAGAGCCTGGCGCAGGACCCGGCTGTTTCGGGCCAACTCCTCCGCGGCTCCGGCTGCCTGGCTCAGAAGCTTTTTCAATTCCGGATTTGTTTCGAGCTCGGCGGCCTTTTGGAGGGAGCGGTGAAGCGTCTCGGCACTTTGGGCGTGGTCACCGATGAGGGCTTCGGAGTTCGTTTCGTTCCGTTCCTTCGTTTGCGCGGGGATCCGTGTCTGGTTGCTTTCGGCGCTGCTGACCTTCCAGGTCCCTTTTTCCCGCTTCTCCACGATTTTTCCCACCTGGACCAGGGCGTGGTTGAGGGGTTCGGTGATCCAACCCAGGATGGCGTTGTGGAACGTAAAGGCGATGATGAATCCGACGAAGATGGCCGCTACGGAGATGGCGAGGCGTTGACGCAACTCCACCAGGTGGGGTTTCATACTGGAGAACATCAGCGATCGTCTCCGGCGAGATTCTTGAAGGTGCTGGGTCGGGGAGTAGCCTCGGCGATTTTACGCTCTGAAGTTTTCTCTTCCGGCCCTCGCTCTTCGGAAGATCTCTCCGTGGTGCCCTGGAGCGTTGGCTTGGCGTCCCGGGTCTCCTGCTTCTCCTCGACCATCGCTTCGTACTCTTCCGAGAGATCTTCGAAGTCGTCTTCGAAGCCCTCCCACTTTCCGTCGCTCCCTTCCAGCTTGACCCCTTCGAAGGCCTCCTTGACCTCCTCGGCCGAATGGTCCAGGGAGTGTTTGAAGCCGGAGATGTCCTTGCCGGCCTCCGCCAGAGTGTGGCGGTAACTCAGAGCCTCTTCCCGCAGCTCCTTGATATTGATCTCCTCTTCGAAGGTGTTCTTGGCTTCGTTGATCGTTTTGCGGAAACTGTTGATGAACTTGGCGATCTGCACCATCGCGTCGGGCAGTTTGTCGGGCCCGAGAAAAAGGATGGCGACGACGGCGATCATCAAGATTTCGGTAAATCCCATTCCGAACATGGGGCTCCTTGTTGAGAAAGTCCTCTGCGATACCGGCAGCAGGATAAATTGCACAGATTTTAGCGAAAATTTTCCTACGATCTCAATCCAGCAGGAAAAGGGTCAGTTCGTCGGCGAGAAAGAAATCGGGATTGAAGTAGCGTCCGTTATCCTCGAGCAGTTTTCCCTCTTCCAGCAGAACGAGGGCTCGCCTCTCTTCCGATGGGCTCAGCCAAGAGGGATCGATTCCCACGACGGAACGAAGGCCGAGAAAGAGCCGTTCGGTCTTCAGATCTTCATGACGCAACTCTTCGACACGGTGGGCGGTTGGGTTCTCCAGGTAGGCGTCGATGGAATCGGGTGGGTAGAAGCGCCGATCCTTTCGAAATCCTACGGCCCCCGTCCCCAGTCCTATGTAGTCCTCCAGCCTCCAATAGCCCAGGTTGTGCCGACAGGGTTCTCCGAAATTGGAGATCTCGTAGGAGGGAAATCCCTCCTCTTCGATGCGCCGGGAGACAAAGCGGGCCAATTCGTCGTTCTCCTGCCTCGCTTCGGGGGTTCGGGAGAAGAGGGTTCCCTTCTCGATGGTCAACTCGTAGGCGGAGAGATGTTCGATGGGGAGCTGGGCCGCCGTGCGGATGTCCCGCTCCATCCCCTCCCGATCGTCGCTGCGATAATTGTAGATCAGATCCAGGGAGATCCGTTGAAAACCACACGAGGCCGCCCGTTCCACCGCCTCGATGGCCTGTCGTGGGGAGTGGGCCCGTCCCAGGGCCCGCAATTTGCCCTCGTCGAAACTCTGCACCCCAAAGCTGATCCGGTTGACCCCCAGCGATCGCATTCCCTCCAGCCATTTTCCACTGGCGGAGTTGGGATTGGCTTCGGTGCTGACTTCGGCGTTGGGAGAGAGCCAGGGATCCAGGATCTCGAAGAGAGGGGCGTAGAGTTCCCAGGATACGGTGCTCGGGGTTCCCCCTCCGATGAAGAGGGTATCGATCGATCCGGGGTTCGCTTCGAAGCGTTGGAGTTCGAACTCCAGCTGCCGAAGCAATGCCTGCATGTATCGTTCCCGGGTTTCGAAACGGTCGACATAGGAGTTGAAACTGCAGTAATGGCATTTGGAATCACAGAAAGGAATGTGGATGTAGCAGAGCATTGGGCCCTTTTCGGGAGCGTTTCAAAAGGGTGTAAACGCTTTTTCGATAGAATCATAGCAAAATTTGCAACCGCCGGCCCCGGCCGACGGATCGAAGAGTGAACAATGGATAATTTCAAGGAATACCGCCCCAACGTGGCGGCCATTGTGCTCTCACCGAACTATCCGGAAAAGTGTGAATTCATGATCGCCCGGCGTAGAGGAATGCGCCGAGGCTGGCAATTCCCCCAGGGAGGGATCGACGGTGGGGAGACCACCGTGGAGGCCCTTCTGCGGGAGTTGAAAGAAGAGATCGGTACCGACGAAGTGGAGATCATCGCGGAGTATCCCGAGTGGATCAGTTACGATTTTCCCAAACATACCCGGAGTCGCCGACGCTACCCGTTCAAAGGGCAACGACAGAAATATTTTCTTGTCCGATTGAAAGAGAGCGCTCAAATCGATCTCGACGCGTTCGAAACCCCGGAGTTCGAAGAGTACAGATTCGTGGATATGGAAGAGCTGTTTCGCCGGATCACCTTTTTCAAGAGAAGGGTCTATCGTCAGGTGATCGACTATTTTGTCAAAGAAGGATTGTTGTAAATGTTGATTGTCCAGAAGTATGGCGGCACCAGTGTGGGTAGCCTGGAACGGATCGAGAACGTGGCCAAGCGGGTGGCCAAGGCGCGGAAAGAAGGCAACGACCTGGTCGTGGTGGTCTCGGCCATGAGCGGAGAGACCAACAAGCTCATCGAGTATGCCAAACATTTTTCCAAGACCCCCTCCAAGCGGGAGATGGATATGCTCCTGAGCTCCGGCGAACGGGTGACGGCGTCGCTCTTGGCCATCGCTCTGCATGAGATGGGGGTCGACGCCGTGGCCCTGACGGGCCGTCAGGCAGGGATCCGTACCGACAACACCCACACCTACGCCCGGATCGAGTCGATCGACACCACGGCGATCCGCCGGGAACTGGAGCAGGGCAAGGTGGTCATCGTGGCCGGTTTCCAGGGAATCAACGAACATGGGGAGGTGACGACCCTGGGACGGGGTGGAAGCGACCTGAGCGCCGTGGCTCTGGCGGGAGCGCTCCATGCCGACGCCTGCGAGATCTACAGCGACGTGGATGGGGTTTACACCACCGACCCGCGGATCGAGCCCAAGGCCAAGAAGCTCGATTACATTTCCTACGACGAGATGCTGGAACTCTCGAGCCTGGGGGCGAAGGTCCTGCAGAACCGTTCCGTGGAGCTCGCCAAGAAGATGGGGGTCAAGATCATCGCCAAAAGTTCGTTCAGCGACGGACCCGGTACAATTATTGCAGAGGAGGATGAAGAGATGATGGAGGAAGTGGTAGTCAGCGGGATCGCGCTGGACAAGAATCAGGCACGGGTTTCCCTGCGGGATGTGGCGGACCGTCCCGGGATTGCGGCGGAGATCTTCAACCGCCTGGCGGAGGAGGAGATCAACGTGGACATGATCATCCAGAACGCCAGCCGGGAGGGAACCACCAATCTGGGCTTCACAGTGCCCCAAAGCGAACTGGAACGGGCCAAGAAGGCGATCGCAGGCTTCGACCACGAGTTCGGAAGCGCCGATTACGACGAGAATGTCTGCAAGGTCTCCATCGTCGGAGTGGGAATGAAGTCCCACAGCGGGATCGCCGCCAAAGCCTTCACGGCGATGGCCCAGAGCAACATCAACATCGAGATGATTTCCACCAGTGAGATCAAGGTCTCCATGATCATTGACGAAAAGTACGGAGAACTGGCCGTCCGGGTTCTCCACGAGACCTACGAACTGGACAAATAGAAGATGCAGCAGCTTCTCGATTGGACGCTGAGAACGATCCGGAGCGAGCGCTCCGACTTCAGCTGGATGGAGGAGCGCCGCTTCGACTGGACCCCACTGGTGCGTAACGCCGTCGATCGGATCGTGGAGGGGCAGACCGTATTGCTGCTCACCGACGAGCCCCGGCGCTGGTTCGCCCAGTACATCCTGGGGACGATCAATCGTCTGGATCGCAAGCGCCCCTTTTTCCCCTTCTATCCCCTGGAGTCGATCTTTCCCAATTTGCGGCAGATCGAGCATACCCACGACATCGAGATTCTGGAGGATCTTCTGGAGATCTCCTACCCCGGAGGCTACTTCTTCTGGTATATTGGGGAGGGGGATCCTCTCTATACCAAGCTGGTCTATCGCAACGAAGAGAATTTCCTCTGGCTCCTGGATGAGGAGGTCCCGGGAAGTTTTTCCCTCAGCGGCAGCGACCCGCTGCTGGACATCAAACTACTCCAACTCTACCGACTCTTCGACCGGACCCTGGAGGCGACCCTCTTCGACGAGATCACGGAGGAGTGAGACGGTGACTCTGGAGTTGAATAGCCAGATCGTCGTCACCCAGGACTTCTCAGTGGTCCGGACGGAGCTGGAAGCCCGTTGCCGGGAAGAGAGCTGGGGCTTCTTCGCCTTGATCAAGGAGGGAAATTTTCTGGTCCAGGATGCGGAACTGGCCATGGAGAAAGCCTATCTCGCCAGTACCGAACCGCAGCTCATCCTCCTGGGAGGGGATCAATTCAGCGAAGTGGTCCAGAACAAACTGCTCAAGGTGATCGAGGAGCCGCCGCCCCGCAAGGAGTTCGTTTTGCTCTTTCGCAACAAGGCGGAGATCCTGCCCACGATCCGTTCCCGGCTTCCCATTCAAATCGTCGGCGGTATCGCCAGGAAGCGTTTCGATTCCCTGGATCTGATGGCGCTGGATATCCGTGCGGTCTATGATTTCGTTCAGGAAAAAGGCCGTCTGAACTCCACCGAGGCGAAGGAGATCATCGAAGGGATCGTTCCCGCGGCGATGGCCAGCGGGCAATACAGCTTTGACGAACGGAGCCTGGATCTCTTCCGGGATTCGATCCGGGCCCTGGACCGGGGCTCCCCTCCGGCCTTCGTACTGACCGGGGTTCTACTCAAACTCCTGGCCAAAAAGAAGAAACAGACTCCCGGAGCTCACGCATGAACGAAGAGGAGCGCACTTGAAAGCCTATCGCCTGGGAGAAGTGAAGGATCGGATCGCTCTGCTGGAGGGGATCGGGGCCGATCCTAGCGGGGTGCGGATCATGGCGAGGAAGATGGAAGTGCACTGGATCGCCATCCGGGACCTGCGCACCCCCGGCGCCAATATCCTGAAACAGGAGGCGCTCAGCGTGGGGGCGGACCTGGCGGTCCCCGCCGGGGTCATCGTCTGCGAGAGTGAGCGAGTCAACGCGATCCTCCTGGCCACCTCCTCCCAGCTTCGGATCCTCCAAAGCAAACTGAAGACCCAGCCCTTCGGTCTGAAGCAGTTGGCGGTCCAATTGGCGGAGTTGGACCGCCAACTTCCCCGAGAGGTTCGGATCATGGGGGTGCTCAACGCCAACGACGACAGCTTCTATGCCGGCAGCCGCTTTCAGGGGGCGGCCGCCGTGGAGCGGATCGAGGGGATGATCGAAGAGGGGGCGGAGATCGTCGATATCGGCGGGGTCTCCTCCCGTCCGGGCTCCGAGCCGGTCCCATCGGAGGAGGAGCTCTCACGGGTCGCTCCGCTATGTGCTGCGGTCCGGGAGCATCGACTCTTCGAGCGCGCGCTCTTCAGCATCGACAGTTACACCCCCGAGGTGGTGGAGTACGCGTTGGAGAGCGGGTTCGGGTTGATCAACGATATCACCGGGGCCTCCGACGATCGACTCGTCGACCTGGCGGTACGTTACGGGGCTTACTACTGCATCATGCATATGCAGGGAACCCCTCAGACGATGCAGAAGAACCCCAGTTACGAAGACGTAACCGCGGAGGTGGACGAATTCTTCGCCGAGCGTGTCGCGAAGTGCGAAGAGAGAGGGCTACCCCGGGAACGGATCGTTCTGGATGTGGGGATCGGTTTCGGAAAGAGCCTGGAGCACAACCTGACCCTGTTGCGGAACCATCGGAACTTTCTGCGTCACGGCTGCGAACTCCTCATCGGCGCGAGCCGGAAATCGATGATCGACCGCATCCTGCCCACCCCGGTGGAGGAGCGGCTTCCCGGGACCCTGGCGATCCATCTCAAAGCGGTGGAGAACGGGGCCGGGATCGTCCGCTGTCACGATGTGGCGGAGCATCGACAGGCGTTGGCGGTCTGGGAAGCGATCGTCTCGTAGGGTCCGTCTATCGGGTCGCGGGCCCACCTCGTTTCTTTACCGAAGACGTAATGGGAACATTGACAATACGTTATAATCGGAATACTGAAAATCATTTCAAGGAGGTCGAGAATGAAAAAAAGATTCTTGTACGCATTGGTCGCGTCCGCGGCACTGATTCTGAGTGGATGTGCTTCACAGGGGTTGCCGACTGTCGATTCGTCGGCCACAGGACAGGTGGCTACCGCTGACGTGGGTACCGTACAGTCGATTCGCTATGTGGCGGTCAAGGACAATGGGGTCGGCGCCCTGATCGGTGCGGCGACAGGTGCGGTACTGGGGAACATGGTGGGCAGAGGACATGGCCGGGATCTGGCGACCCTGGGTGGCGGATTGGCCGGTGCCTATGTGGGGAGTCAGGTGGCCCAGGCCAACGCCCAGGAGCTCACCGTTCGTCTGAACAACGGCAAACGTATCGTCGTCATCGCCAAGGGGACCCAATTCCAGGTCGGGCAGCGGGTTCGCATCGTACGATCGGGGAGCCAGGTCGTCAGCGTCGAGCCCTACTGATGCTTCGTTCTTTGGGCCGGGAATCCTGAACCGATGGAGTGGCTGGATGCCAATGTCCTCTGGTGGCATTGGGTGGTTCTTGGAATTCTCTTCGTCGTCTTGGAGCTGGCGCTGGCCAGTTTCGTGATCCTCTGGTTGGGGATCGCCGCCATCCTGGTCGGAATCATCGAGTTTCTCTTTACCCCCTCTTTCTCCATACAACTCTATCTCTGGACCGCTCTTTCCATCGTGTTGTTGGCTGCCTGGTTCGGATACTTTCGACGCACCTGGCGTTCGCCGGTGGGACAGGCGGAGGGTGAGCATGTTCACATTCCGGGGCGGGTCACCGAGCAATTGGGGCCCCGTCGCTATCGGGCGGAGTTCGAGCTGCCGGTTCTGGGAGATCGGCGTTGGATTGTGGAATCGAAGCAGCCTCTCAAGCCTGGGGATGAGGTGGAAGTGGAAAAGGTCTATGGGCAGATCATCAAAGTCCGAAAAAGGAGTCACCCATGATGGGGCCCAGTCTGAGCATCGCCGTCGTTCTTCTCGTTGCCGTCGTCGTCACCCTGCTCGCGGGGATCAAGATCGTTCCCCAGGGGGAGGAGTGGATCGTGGAGCGTCTGGGGAAGTTCCGCGCGACCCTGAAGCCGGGACTCAACATCATCATCCCCTATCTCGATCGGGTTCGGGCGAAGATGACCACCCGGGACATTATCCTGGATGTGAGTAAGCAGGAGGTGATTACCCGGGACAATGCGGTGATCATCACCAACGCCGTCAGTTTCATCAAGATCACCGATCCGAAGAAGGCTCTCTACGGGGTCGAGGATTTCAAATTGGCGATCCAGAACCTGATCATGACGACCCTACGTTCCATTATCGGGGAGATGACCCTAGATCAGGCGCTCTCCAACCGGGAGATGATCAAGGCACGCCTGAAAGAGCAGATCGTCGACGACGTGGCCGATTGGGGAATCACCGTCAAGACTGTGGAGATCCAGGATATCACTCCTTCCCCTTCCATGCAGGCGGCTATGGAGCAGCAGGCGGCTGCCGAGCGAGAACGCCGGGCCGTGGAGACTCGGGCGGAAGGGGAGAAGAACGCTATGATCCTGGTGGCCGATGGAAAGCTCGAAGCGGCCAAACGGGAGGCACAAGCCCAGGTGAAGCTGGCCGAAGCCAGCGCCGAGGCGATCGAAATGATTGGAAAGTCGGTGGGGGAACGGGAACTGCCGGCGATGTTCCTTCTGGGAGATCGTTACCTGGAAGCGCTCAAGGCCCTGGGGGAATCGGAGAACAGCAAGTTCGTCGTCTATCCGGCGGATCTGCAACAGGCGATCGCTGGATTGATGGGGAATTTGGGAATGAAGAAGGGGTGAGCGCTCAGCGGAGATTGAGGGCGTAGCCCCGGCCCGTTTCTCTGCGCAGAAAATCCCGGGAGGTTTTCCCACGCAATCGCATGACGAAGACCCGAACTGCATCGTTACTGGCTTCTCCGTTCCATAGAAGTTTTCGGATCGCTTCCGAATCCAGGAGATGGCCGGGCTCATCCAGAAGCGCTTCGATCAAGCGCAGTTCTCTGCGGGTAAGAGGGATCGGTTCGTCGTTGCGGTAGAGACGCCGTTCTTTCCGGTCGTAGAGGAAAGAGTCTCCCAGACGGTATCGTTCCCGTTCTCCAATTTTCGTTGCCAGGTCCTCCAGATACTCCAGCAGCTCCTCCGGATCGAAGGGTTTGATGAAATACTTCTTCACACCGGCGTCGATGGCCCCCAGGAGTTTCTCCGTGTCGCTGTAGGCACTGAGAATGACCACGGGGGTTTCCGGCGCGATACTTCGAATCGATTCGGCCAATTCCAGCCCGTCCATCTCCGGCATGGTGATATCGGTGACTACCACATCGGGTCGCTCCTGGCGAAAACGCTCCAGTGCTTCGCGGCCGTTCATCGCCAGGCGAAAGGATCGAAACTCCTTCCCGATCGTTTCCCGCATCAGGCGGGCCAGGTTCTCCTCGTCCTCCACATAGAGGAGTCGGATCCGTTGGAGGGGGGTTTCTCTCGTTCTCATCACGCTTTGTTCTTCCTTTCCTCATCGTTCGTCGCTTCGTCCATGGGGATGCGGATCGTGAATTCGGCTCCCTCGACACCGTTGCGAACGGAGAGGGAGCCCTTGAAGCTTTTTTGGACGATCATCCGGGAGAGGAAGAGCCCCAGACCCGTTCCCTGGCGGCTATGTTTGGTGGTGAAGTAGGGCTCGAAGATCCGTTCCAGGACCTCTTCCCGGATCCCCCCGGCATTGTCCTCGACCCAAATTACCGCCGTATCTCCCTCCCGTTCGATACGCAGTCGGATCCGACACCGAGCGGGACGGTTGTGGATCAAAAAGGCGTCCCGGGAGTTCTGGAAGAGATTGAGCAGGACCTGGGTCAACTCGTTGGGAATCCCGCGCAGGGTCAATCCCGGATCCCCCTGAACCTCCAGGGAGATCCCCTCCCGCTCCAGGGCCCGACGCATCAGGGCCTGGGCGTCTTCCAGGCTTTTGGCGATGGGAAAGTGTCCACTGCGGCGATCCGGTTTGAAAAAGTCGGTGAAATCGTCGATGGTACGGGACATGGAGTGGATCAGGGTGCGGCTCTCCCGATAGATCTCGTCGATCTCCTCCTGGCTCTTCTCCTCCCGCAGGGCGTTTTTGAGGTGATAGAGGGAGAGGCCGAGTTCGGTAAGGGGTTGGCGCCATTGGTGGGCGATATTGGCCATCATCTGCCCCAGGCTGGCGAAGCGGGCCTGCCAGAGGAGGATCTTCTGCTTCTCCTCGTTCTTGGCCACCTCCTTTCGGACCCGCTCTTCCAGTTCCCGGTTGAGGGTCTTCAGCTCCCGGGTCTGGAGACGTACCCGCTCCTCCAGGCCCCGATTGAGCTCTTCGAGCTGTCGCTCCTTCTCCTGCAACCGGATGCGCAGTTCCATCTCCCGGGTCACATCGTAGCGGATGGCGACGAACTCCTGGATCCGCCCATCCTCGTTTAGGATGGGAACGATGGTGGTGTTGACGTAGAAGGTGCTGCCATCCTTGGCCCGGTTCTTTACCGTGGCCTTGTAGGTCTTTTTGGCGAGGATGGTCTGCCAGAGCCGCTGGAAGTTGGAGGAGGGGACATCGGGGTGTCGGACGATGTTGTGGTTCTGTCCGATCAACTCTTCCCGGCGGTACCCGGAAATCCGGCAGAATTCGTCGTTGACGAAGGTGATGATCCCGTCGATA